>JAEWJH010000091.1 GCA_023386635.1 Pseudomonadota bacterium | reverse complement strand
TTTCCGCGACTTCCCCGACGAACATCCCGTAGGACGCGATGAGATAAGGCTGCCACGGCGTGCGCAGGAACGATGCGCGCAGACCGATCACCAGCGTCGTCACCACCATGGCGATATAGGCTGCGCCGCCGACCCAGCCATAGACCAGAAACGCCTGCAGATAGACGTTGTGCTGCTGCAGGCCGAAGATGCGCGCGAATTCGAACGGCCCGAGCCCGAGCGGCTGATCCAGCATGGTGCCGACCGCAAGCTCCTGCAGCTGGAAGCGGCCGCCGGTACCGACGTCATAGGACTGGATGAGCTGCGCGCGCTCCATCAGCATGGACCGCAGGGAGCCGACCGAGAGCATGGCCACCACCAGTACGCCGAGCACAGCGATGGCGACTCCGCTGAGGCCGATGATGCGGACGCGGTCTCGTTGCGACGGCGCGGTGAGCACCATCAGCACGATCATGATCATCGCCGACAGCGCGGTGTGGAACCAGGCGCCGCGCGAGAAACTGAGGAACAGTCCGGCAGTGATCGCCAGCGTCGCGGCGAGGTTGAGCACGCGCGGGCCGCGCGCAATGATGTCCTGCACCAGAAACAGCAGCGGCAGGATCAGGAACGGCCCGAACACGTTCGGGTCCTTGAAGGTCGATTTGACGCGGCCGTAGAGCAGGAACGTGTCAGCGCCGGGCACGGCTCGGAAATAGGCGGCGACGCCGATCACGGCGGCGGCGACCGCCGTCAGAATATACGCGTGCTTGAGGATCTGCATGCGACGCAGGCTGTCCTGCGCGACCACGCAGGCGAACAGGATCGCGGCGATGGCCAGATAGAACGACGTGGCGGCGTACTGGATCGCCTCTTTTTGCGCCGTCAGTTTGAACAGCGCGAACAGCCCGCCGACATTCCAGACCGCCAGCAGGAAGACCAGCGGCAGCAGTTTGCGGTCAAGCGACACGCCGGCGATCAGCGCGGCGAAGGCGAGCACGCCAATGAGCATATCGTGCGGCGACGGTTCGATCAGCGCAAACGAACTCGTCAGTACGACAACGAACAGCGTCGCATGCAGAAAGCCCCGCGCCAGCGGCTGGACTTTTCGTCCGGCCCGGGGCGGGGCATGAAGCGGGGCCGCTCTCGCGACGGTGGCGCGCGGCGCGACGTCTTGCGCGGTGATCAATAGGCGTTCTCGGTCTTGAGGAGCGCGAACGGCGTGATGGCCAGAATGTAGAGATCGAACAGCACCGACCAGTTCTCGATGTAATAGAGATCGTGCTCGACGCGGTGCTGGATCTTCTCTTCGGTGTCGGTCTCGCCGCGCCAGCCGTTGACCTGCGCCCAGCCGGTGACGCCCGGCTTGACGCGGTGACGCGCGAAATAGCCGTCCACCGCCTCGTCATAGAGCTTGGATTCGGCCTTGGCGTTGACCGCGTGCGGGCGCGGGCCGACCAGCGAGAGATTGCCTTTGAACACGACGTTGAAGAGCTGCGGCAGTTCGTCCAGGCTGGTCTTGCGGATGAAGCGGCCGACGCGAGTGACGCGCGGATCGCCCTTGGTGACGAGCTTCGCCGCCGTCGCGTCAGACTGGTCGGTGTACATCGACCGGAACTTGTAGACCTCGATCAGGTCGTTGTTGAAGCCGTAGCGCTTCTGCTTGAACAGCGCCGGGCCGCGGCTGTCGAGCTTCACCGCGAGCGCCACCAGCGCCATGATCGGCAGTACGCCGATCAGGATCAGGCCGCCGATGATCTTGTCGAACAGCCACTTCATCACGACGTCCCAATCGGCGATCGGGCGGTCGAACACGTCTATCACCGGCACTTCGCCGACGAAGGAATAGGAGCGCGGCCGGAACTGCAGCTTGTTGGTGTGCGCGGCGAGCCGGATATCGACCGGTAGCACCCACAGTTTCTTGAGCATCTGCAGGATGCGGCCTTCCGCCGAGATCGGCAGCGAGAAGATAACGAGATCGACGCGCGTGCGGCGGCCGAACTCGACCAGGTCATCCACCGAGCCGAGCTTGGGATAGCCGGCGCATTCGGTGCCGGAGCGCTCGTTGTTGCGATCGTCGAACACGCCGACGATCTGCACGTCGGAATCCTTCTGCGTGCGCAGCGAATCGATCAGCACCGAGCCCGGATCGCCGCCGCCGACGACGACGGTGCGGCGCGTCAGCCGCCCCTCGCGGGTCCATTCGCGTACCAGCAGGAACAGGATCTTGCGCGATGCGATCAGGCACAGCAGGCCGATGACATAGAAGCTGCCGAGCCAGGCGCGCGAGAACTGGCCGCCGGCCTTGGCGAAGAAGGTGATCGCCATCGCCACCAGGAACACCACCGACCAGGCGGAGGCGAGGCGCATATATTGCTTTTCGTGGCCGCGGAACGCCTGCACCTGATAGATATCGGCGATCTGGAACGCCACCATCGACAGCACGGCGATGCCGATGATCGAGGTCACGTAATAAAGCGCGATGCCTTCGGTCGGCGCGACATAGACCAGATGGATCAGCGTGCCGACCATGAGGATCAGCGCGAACTCGATCATACGCACGAAACCGGCGAGCACGATGGGTGAAAACGCCGCCGGCGTGTAGCGCTCCGCGACCGCGAGCGCGGCAGGCGACAGCGTGCGATCCTTGACCGAATGGCGGGGAGACGCGGCGAGCGCGCCGGCACCGAACGACGAAGAAGCCGCCTGGATCGAGGAGGGAATATTAAAATCGGTCATGGCCGGGTCCCCGGCCGGTCCGCGTTGTAAGACGCCGGCCGTTTCGAAGAAATTTGAGGAAATTGATAGGTTTCAAACCTCAAGAAAGCTTTAGCGGCCGCGCGGCAGAGTCGTTAACGCGCGGTTACCATCGCCGCCGCTGCCGGGTTCATCGCCTCGCGATAGCCGGCAAGGATGCTATCGACCATCACGTCGGCTGAAAAATGCGCAGCGATCCGTCGATTCAGGATGCGCGCTTCCTCCGTGGCGAGTGCCGGGTCGTCCAGAACGCGGGCAATGGCGGCGGCAAGCGCCGGCACGTCGTCCGACGGCACCAGCCGGCCAGCCTGTGGGCCGAGGATTTCGGCGATCCCGCCGACGCGCGTGGCGATCAGCGGCTTGCTCGCAGCGGCCGCCTCCAGCACCACATAGGGCAAGGATTCCATCCGCGACGGCACCACCATGATGCGGCCTTTCGCCAGCGCGGCGCGGCCGGCCATGGGGCCGAGGAAACGAACGGCGTCTGCGACGCCGTTCTTTTTTGCCTTGTCGCGCAACTCGGCGTCTGAGGGACCGGCGCCGACGATGCTCAAAGTAATAGCTCGACCCTGTCTGTTGAGGCTCGCGAGCGCATCGAGCAGGACGTCGATGCCCTTGAGGTGACGCAACTCGCCGAGGAAGACGAGATCGGTCGCATCGGGTTCGAGGATGATCGGCTGGAAATCGCCCTGGCCGACGCCGTTGTGGACCACACGAACGAGCCCGCGCGCCGCGCCGATCTTGTTGCGGAACATGCTCGCGCTGAATTCGCTCTCGAACAGATAGAGCGTCGGGCGCAGCATCAACAGCCGTTCGAGCGTGAGATAGACCTTGCCTGCGAGCGTGTCGTGGCCGAACAGCAAGCTGCCGCCATGCGGTGTATAGGCGCGTACCACCGGTTTGGCCGTCGGTGTGAGGCGGACATAGGCGCCGCCCTTGGCGCCGTGGCCATGCAGCACATCGACGTGGTGGCGCACGACTTCCCGTCGGACGTGGCGAACGGCCGCGATATCGCCGGGGTGCAACTCGCGCCGCATCGGAATGCGGATGAGGCCAAGGGCCAGTCGCGGCGCGATTTCCGCGAGTTGCGCGTCGGCGCGAGCGCCGCCGGTCAGGTTGCTGACGATCATGCCGACGCGATGGCCGCGGGCAATTTGCCCTTCGGCCACATCGAGCACATGGCGGAACAGTCCACCGACCGGCGAGCGGAACACATGGATGATGTTCAGAGGGCGCGTTGGATCCATGGGGCTGCGATCGTTGGAATGAAAATGAATCGCGGGAGGCGGTTTCACGAATCCCGGCGGGAGAGCGAAAAGTCACGACTGATTAACCATCGCCCCGGTTAACAAAACCTGATCATTGGCTACGGC
>JAEWJH010000025.1 GCA_023386635.1 Pseudomonadota bacterium | reverse complement strand
AGGGTCAGGTGATCGACGGCGTCGTCAAGAACATCACCGATTACGGTGCGTTCGTTGATCTCGGCGGCATCGACGGCCTGCTGCACGTCACCGATATCGCGTGGCGTCGCGTCAACCATCCGACCGAAGTGCTCAACATCGGTCAGACGGTGAAGGTGAAGATCATCAAGATCAACCACGAGACGCACCGCATCTCGCTTGGCATGAAGCAGCTGCTCGACGATCCGTGGCAGGGCATCGAGGCCAAGTATCCGGTCGGCGCCCGCTTCAAGGGCCGCGTGACCAACATCACCGACTACGGCGCGTTCGTCGAACTGGAGCCGGGCATCGAGGGCCTGATCCACGTTTCGGAAATGTCGTGGACCAAGAAGAACGTGCACCCAGGCAAGATCGTCTCGACCTCGCAGGAAGTCGAAGTGCAGATCCTCGAAGTCGATCCGGTCAAGCGCCGCATTTCGCTCGGTCTCAAGCAGACCATGCGCAATCCGTGGGAAGTGTTCGTCGAGAAGTATCCGCCGGGCTCGGTGGTCGAAGGCGAAGTCAAGAACAAGACCGAATTCGGCCTGTTCCTGGGCCTCGATGGCGACGTCGACGGCATGGTGCATCTGTCGGATCTGGACTGGAAGCGTCCGGGCGAGCAGGTCATCGAAGAGTACAAGAAGGGCGACATGGTCAGCGCGCAGGTTCTCGACGTCGATGTCGAGAAGGAGCGCATCTCGCTCGGCGTCAAGCAGCTCGGCGGCGACCCGATGGCGTCCGGCGTTGCCGGCGAGATGAAGAAGGGCGACGTGGTCACCTGCGAAGTGATGGACGTGAAGGAAGCCGGTCTCGACGTGAAGATCGTCGGCACCGACGTCGTCACCTTCATCAAGCGCGGCGACCTCGCCCGCGATCGCGCCGATCAGCGCTCCGACCGGTTCCAGGTCGGGCAGAAGTTCGACGCGCGCGTCACCCAGTTCGACCGCAAGACCCACAAGGTCGGCGTCTCGATCAAGGCGCTCGAAGTCGCGGAAGAGAAGGAAGCCATCGCCCAGTACGGCTCGTCGGATTCCGGCGCGTCGCTCGGCGACATCCTCGGCGCGGCGCTCAAGCAGCGCTCCGACAAGGAAAAGGGCGACGAGTAAGCATGGACTGCCGCCATTCGCCGCGCCTTGGGCAACCGCTCTCGCGGTTCCCGTGCGCGGAGATGGCGGCAATCTGATCGACCCTGCGATCTCCCTCCGTTATATGATGGAGGGAGATCGTTTTGTTTGGTGATTCATTAGACGGTGCGCCATGTCGCTTGATGCCGATACCATCGTCGATCGCCGCCGCATGCGGCGCAAACTGACATTCTGGCGTGTGACGGCCGTGGTGGTCGCGCTGGTCGCGATCATCGGCCTCGGCGCGCGGTTCTGGCGCGGCAGCCCGATCGCGGAAGCGAGCGGCAGCATCGCGCGGATCGAGATCACTGGCCTCATTCGCAGCGATCAGGATCGCGTCGAGGCGCTGGAGCGCCTGGCCAAGTCGCAGGCCAAGGCCGTGATCGTTCACATCAACAGCCCCGGCGGCACCACGGCGGGCTCCGAGCAGCTGTTCAAGGCGCTGCGCGCGGTGCAGGAGAAGAAGCCGATGGTGGTCGTCGTCGACGGCCTCGCGGCCTCGGGCGGCTATATCGCGGCGATGGCCGCCGATCACATCATCGCCTCGGACACGGCGCTGGTGGGCTCGATCGGCGTGCTGTTCCAGTATCCGAATTTCACCGAGATCCTGAAGACTGTCGGCGTGAAGGTCGAGGAAGTGAAGTCTGCGCCGCTGAAGGCGGCTCCGAACGGCTTCGAGCCGACCAGCCCCGAGGCCCGCGCCGCGCTCGAATCCATCGTCATGGACTCGTTTGCCTGGTTCAAAGGTCTGGTCCAGGATCGTCGCAAGATGGACGATCCGACCCTGGCGCGCGTCAGTGATGGCCGCGTGTTCACCGGCCGGCAGGCGATCGGGCTGCATCTGATCGATGCGCTCGGCGATGAAAAGACCGCCGTGGCCTGGCTGGAAAAGGAAAAGAAGGTGCCTGCCGACACGCCCGTGCGCGATTACAAGCTGGCGCCGCGGTTCAAGGACCTGCCGTTCCTGCATGCGGCTGCCTTCGTGTTCGAGGCCGTGGGCCTGAGCAGCGTTTCGCGCCATCTGCAGGCCTGGGGCACATGGCAGGCCGTCGAGCGGCTGAACCTTGACGGTCTGTTGGCGCTTTGGCACCCTTCGGCGCCCAATTAGTTCAACTGGCTCAAGCCCTTCCTGACATCAGGCTTTGGACAGCAGTACCGCAATGATCAAATCCGAGCTTGTGCAGAAGATCGCCGCGCAGAATCCGCATCTGTATCAGCGCGACGTCGAGAACATCGTCAACGCGATCCTGAACGAGATCACCGCCGCCATGGCCAAGGGCGATCGCGTCGAATTGCGCGGATTCGGCGCATTCTCGGTGAAGCATCGTCCGGCCCGCACCGGCCGCAACCCGCGCACCGGCGACCACGTCTCGGTCGATCAGAAGTTCGTGCCGTTCTTCAAGACCGGCAAGGAAATGCGCGAGCGGCTGAACAAGGATTTCGCCGGCGACCTGTCCGCGGACGACGAGGACTAAACTTTTCGGGGCTGTAGCGCCGCGCGCAGCCCCGCCGACATGAGGCCCCGATGCTGCGCAAAGCCCTCGCGGCCATTATTCTGATCCCGATCGTGTTGCTGCTGGTGATGTTCGCCGTCGCCAACCGGCAAATCGTGACTCTGTCGTTTGATCCGTTCGACGCGGCGAACCCTGCTTATGCGGTGACGGTGCCGCTGTTCGTGCTGATCTTCGTGCTGGTCGTGCTCGGCGTGTTGCTGGGCGGCGTCGCCGCGTGGCTGCGGCAAGGTCGCTGGCGCCGCGCCGCGCGCCGGCTCGACGGCCAGATGCGCCGGCTCAACGACGAGGTGCATGAGCTGCGCCGTCGCGAGATGGAACGCCGTACTCCGCAGCCCGCGTCGCCACCGCCGCCGGTGCCGATGATCCCGCCCCTTTAAGCGGAGCCGTTTGTTTTGCGGATTGTCACGGCGGCCGATATCGACCAGGCGCTCGATCCTGCGGCCCTGATCGACGCGCTCGATGCGGCGTTTCGTGCCGACATCACGGTGCCGATGCGGCATCACCACACCATCCCGCAACCCGGCGCCGACGGCACCATGCTGATCATGCCGGCGTGGAGTGGCGTCAGCACCGCCCGAGACGCGCGCTTCATCGGCTGCAAGATCGCAACCATCCTGCCGGACAACGCCAAGCTCGGGAAACCCTCGCTCTATGGACAGTATCTGCTGCTGTCGGGCGAGAGCGGCGAACCGCTCGCGGTGATCGACGGCCGCGTGCTCACCGCGTGGCGCACCGGCGCGGCGTCGGCGCTCGCCGCGCGCTATCTCGCGCGCAAGGACGCCAGGCATCTCGTCATGATCGGTGCCGGCGCGCTCGCGCCGCATCTGATCCGCGCGCATGCTGCCGTGCGGCCGATCGAGCGCGTGACGCTCTGGAACCGCAGCCGGGCGCGTGCGATCTCGACCGCCTTCGCGCTCGCCGCCTCCGGAATCGCGATTGATGTCACCGACGATCTGGAAGAGTCCGTTCGGCAGGCCGATATCGTCTCCTGCGCGACGCTGGCGACCGAGCCGTTCCTGAAGGGCGACTGGCTCAAGGCCGGAACCCATGTGGATCTGGTCGGCAGCTTCACGCCGAAGATGCGCGAGGCGGACGACCGCGTGCTCACCCGCGGCCGGCTTTATGTCGACACCCGCGGCGCGCTGAAGGAGGCGGGCGACCTTACCGGGCCTTTGCGCCGCAAGGTTATCAAGGCGGCGGACGTGCAGGGCGACCTGTTCGATCTGTGCCGCAAAAAGGCGAGAGGACGGCGGACCCAGCGGGAAATCACCGTGTTCAAGTCCGCCGGCACCGCGGTCGAGGACTTCGCCGCCGCTGTCCTGGTGTGGCAGCGGCTGGTTGGCCACAGGGCAGACAAAGCCGCCCCGGCAGGCTAGAACCCCCGGCGCCGGGCAAGCTCTCGAAGCGTCCAGGAAAAACAGTTCAAGGCATTGGTGTATGGCGTTGGTGGTGAAAATCTGCGGGCTGAAGACGCCCGAGACGGTGGAGGCGGCGATCGCCGCTGGCGCCGATCTCGTCGGCTTCGTGTTCTTCCCGCCGTCGCCGCGCCATCTCAGCCTCGGCGCCGCCAAGGCGCTCGGCTCCCATGTCGCTGGACGGGCGGGTAAGGTCGCGCTGACGGTGAACGCCAGCGACGACGAATTGCACGATATCGTCGGCGCGCTGGCGCCGGACATGCTGCAGTTGCACGGCGTCGAAACGCCGGAGCGTGTTGCGGCGGTGCGTGCGCGGTTTGGCCTGCCGGTGATCAAGGCGCTGCCGATCGCCACGCGCGGCGATCTCGCGCCGGTCCGCCAGTACGAAAAGGTCGTCGACCGACTGCTGTTCGATGCGCGGCCGCCGCGCGACGCGACACGGCCGGGCGGCCTCGGCACGCCGTTCGACTGGACGCTGCTGCGTGGGCTCGATCTGCCGGTGCCGTATCTGCTGTCCGGCGGGCTCGATGCCGCCAATGTCGCGCAGGCGATCGCGATCACCGGCGCGACCGGTGTCGACGTGTCGTCCGGCGTCGAACGCGCGCCGGGCGAGAAGGATGTTGAGAAAATCCGCGCCTTCGTGCGCGCCGCCCGCGCGGCGGTGCCATCCGATGGCGCGGCCGGTGAACGAAAGGCAGCGAACGTATGACCATCCAGCAACCCAATTCGTTCCGCACCGGCCCGGACGAGCACGGCCGCTTCGGCAATTTCGGCGGACGTTTCGTCGCCGAGACGCTGATGCCGCTGATCCTCGATCTGGAACAGGCATATGCGGATGCGCGCCGGGATCCGGCGTTCCAGCAGGAGATGGATGGCCATCTCAAGACGTTCGTCGGCCGTCCCTCGCCGCTCTATTTCGCCGAGCGCATGACCGCGCATTTCAGGTCTCAGGCCGGCTCCGCCGGTTTAGGCGCGAAAATCTATTTCAAGCGCGAGGAGCTTAACCACACCGGCGCGCACAAGGTGAACAACGTGCTCGGGCAGATCATGCTCGCGCGCCGCATGGGCAAGAAGCGCATCATTGCCGAGACCGGCGCCGGCATGCACGGCGTCGCCACCGCGACGTTGTGCGCGCGGTTCGGCCTCGACTGCATCGTTTATATGGGCGCGGTCGACGTGGCGCGGCAGGAGCCCAATGTGTTTCGCATGAAGATGCTCGGCGCCGAGGTGCGGCCGGTGCAGTCGGGCACGCGCACGCTCAAGGACGCCATGAACGAGGCGCTGCGCGACTGGGTCACCAATGTCACCGACACGTTCTATTGCATCGGCACGGTGGCGGGGCCGCATCCCTATCCGATGATGGTGCGCGACTTCCAGTCGATCATCGGTCACGAAACGCGTGTGCAGATGCAGGAAGCGGAAGGCCGGTTGCCGGATTCGCTCGTCGCCTGCATCGGCGGGGGCTCCAATGCCATGGGGCTTTTTCACCCCTTCCTCGACGACCGTCAGATCGAAATCTACGGCGTCGAAGCGGCGGGCCATGGCCTCACCGGTCTGCACGCCGCGTCGATCGCCGGCGGCCGCCCCGGCGTGCTGCACGGCAACCGCACCTATCTCTTGATGAATGAAGACGGGCAAATTCAGGACGCCCACTCCATTTCCGCAGGCCTCGATTATCCGGGCATCGGGCCGGAGCACTCCTGGCTGCATGATATCGGCCGCGTGAATTACCTCTCGGCGACGGACGAAGAAGCGGTGGCGGCGTTGCAGCTCTGCTCGCGCCTCGAAGGCATCATTCCCGCGCTTGAACCGGCGCACGCGCTGGCGCAGGTCGAGAAGATCGCGCCGCAGAAGCCGAGGGATCATCTAATGGTGGTCAACATCTCCGGCCGCGGCGACAAGGACCTCTCCTCGATCGCGGAATATCTGGCGGAGCGGGCATGATCGACCGTCAGAAGCTGATCGGCTGGATCATCCTGCTCTGGTCCGGCGGCTACATCTTCTATCTGCTCAAGGTGCGTCTGCTGGTGGTGGGCCCGCCCATCGAGCGCAGGGAGTGGATCTATCTGATCATGTCGCTGGTCGGGCTGGTGCTCGGTACGCTCAATGTGCGCATGGCGGCGGCCCGGTTGCGCGGCGATAAGGTCGTCTGGTCCAAGTCCGCCCTCGATAAGCCTGCCGAGAAGTCCAACACGCCCGCTAAAAAGGCGGGCAAAAAATCCGACAGAAAATCCGATCAAGCAAAATGACCCGTATCGACACGACATTCGCTGCGCTGAAATCCGCAGACCGCGCCGGCCTCGTGACCTTCGTCATGGCGGGTGATCCTGATCATGAAACATCGGCCGCGATCATCGCCGCGCTGCCCGGCGCCGGCGCCGACGTGATCGAACTCGGCATGCCGTTCACCGATCCCATGGCGGATGGACCGGCAATCCAGGCTGCGGGTCTGCGCGCGCTGAAAGCTGGCGCGTCGCTGCGGCGAACGCTCGAGCTGGTGCGTGGCTTCCGCAAGACCAACACCACGACGCCGATCGTGCTGATGGGCTACTACAATCCGATCTATGTCTACGGCGTCGACAAGTTTCTCGTCGATGCCAAGGACGCCGGTGTCGACGGGCTGATCGTGGTCGATCTGCCGCCGGAGGAAGACGCGGAACTCTGCCTGCCCGCGCTCAAGGCGGGCCTGAACTTCATCCGCCTCGCGACGCCGACCACCGACGACAAGCGTCTGCCCACGGTGCTCGCGAATACGTCCGGCTTCGTCTACTACGTCTCGATCACCGGCATTACCGGCTCGGCCGCGCCTGACATCAACAAGGTTGCGGCGGCGGTGGCGCGGATCAAGCGGCATACGCCGTTGCCGGTCGCGGTCGGCTTCGGAGTCCGGCGCGCGGAACAGGCGCGGGACTTCGGCGCGGCGGCTGATGCGGTGGTGGTCGGTTCGGCGCTGGTCGATACGGTACGCGCGCATCTGACGGCCGACGGCGCGCCGGGTCCGGAGACGGTGTCGGCGGTGGCCGCGCTGGTGTCCGACCTCGCGGCCGGGGTCAAAGCCGCCCGTTCAAAGTAGAACCGCTGGTATTTCAGTAGCTTAACCTTTTGCGCGCGGGGTTATTTTTCGCCGCAATCCGGCCTATATAGTCGTCCGCATGAACTGGATATCCAACGTCGTCCGTCCGAAGATTCGCAGCATTCTCAACCGCCGCGAAACGCCGGAAAACCTCTGGATCAAATGTCCGGAGACGGGTCAGCTCGTCTTCTACAAGGACGTCGAGGCGAACCAGTTCGTCATCCCCGCGTCCGGCTATCATATGCGCATGAGCGCCACCGCGCGGCTCAAATCGCTGTTCGACGATGGCCAGTATGAAGAGATCTCCTGGCGCGACGTGCCGATCGATCCGCTGAAATTCCGCGACGAGCGCAAATACGCCGATCGCCTCAAGGACGCGCGCACCAAGACCGGCATGCAGGATGCGGTGAAGACCGGCGTCGGCACGCTCGACGGTCTGCCGGTCACGGCGTCGGTGCAGGATTTCGATTTCATGGGCGGTTCGCTCGGCATGGCTGCGGGTGAGGCGTTCGTCAGCGCCGCGGAAGCCGCTGTGGCACGCAACACGCCGTTCATCATGTTCGCGGCCTCGGGCGGTGCGCGCATGCAGGAAGGCATCCTGTCGCTGATGCAACTGCCGCGCACGACCGTTGCGGTGCAGATGCTGCGCGAGGCGAAGCTGCCTTACATCGTCGTTCTCACCAATCCGACCACCGGCGGCGTCACCGCGTCCTATGCGATGCTCGGTGACGTGCATATCGCCGAGCCGGGCGCGCTGATCGGTTTCGCCGGGCCGCGCGTCATCGAGCAGACCATCCGTGAAAAGCTGCCGGAAGGTTTCCAGCGCGCCGAGTTTCTGGAAGAGCACGGCATGGTGGACATGGTGGTGCATCGTCACCAGTTGCGCGGCACGCTGTCCAATCTCTGCCGGCTGCTGATGCGGGCGCCCGAAGCTGCGGCGCAACGGGCCAAAGCCGTGCCGCGACTGTCCGCGCACGCCTAGCCTCCCATGGCCACAGTCGAGACGATCGTCGAGCGGCTGACGGCGCTGCATCCCAAGCTCATTGATCTGTCGCTCGACCGGATGTGGCGCATCCTCGCCGCGCTCGATCATCCCGAGCGCAAGCTGCCGCCGGTGATCCATGTGGCCGGCACCAACGGCAAGGGCTCGACCGTCGCGTTCCTGCGCGCGATCCTCGAAGCGGCCGGACTGTCGGTGCACGTTTATTCGTCGCCGCATCTCGTCAACATCAACGAGCGCTTCCGGCTCGGCGCACCGGAGGGTGGCAAGCTCGTCTCCGACGCGGAACTGGCGCAGGCTTTGGAAGATTGCGAGCGCGCCAATGCCGGCGCGCCGATCACCATATTTGAAATGACCACGGCGGCGGGCATGCTGCTGTTCTCGCGCAACCCCGCCGACGTTCTGGTGATGGAGGTCGGGCTCGGCGGGCGGCTCGATGCCACCAATGTCATCGACAAGCCGCTGATCAGCGTCATCACGCCGATATCCATCGATCACACCGATTTCCTCGGAGATACCGTCGCCGCCATTGCCGGCGAGAAGGCCGGCATCATCAAGCGCGGCGTGCCGGTCGTGTCGGCGGCGCAGCCGCGCGAAGCGCTGGCGGTGATCGAGCGGCAGGCCGCGCGTCAGTCTGCGCCTGTCGCCGTTGCCGGCGAGCATTTCACAGTGACGGGTGAGCATGGCCGGCTCGTCTATCAGGACGATGCGGGTCTGCTCGATCTGCCGGCGCCAAAACTGTTCGGCCGGCATCAGTTCGACAATGCCGGACTCGCCATCGCGACGCTGCGCGCGCTGAAAGATGTGCTGCCAGTGCCGCCGGCGGCATTCGAGTTCGGCGTTGCCAAAGCGGAGTGGCCGGCGCGCTTGCAGCGGCTGAACCAGGGCACGCTGGTGCAGTATATTCCTGCCGGCAGCGAGTTATGGCTCGACGGCGGGCACAATGCCGACGGCGGCCGCATCACCGCGGCGGCGCTCGCCGATCTCGAGGAGCGCGTATCGCGCCCGCTGGTGATGATCGTCGGCATGCTGCAGACCAAGGATTGCGGCGGCTTCCTGCGCAATTTCTCAGGGCTCGCGCGGCGGCTGATCGCGGTGCCGGTGCCGGATCAGCCGAAAAGCATGAGCGCGGAAGCGGTCGCCGATGCCGCGCGCGGCGTCGGTCTCACCGCGACGACCCGCGACACGATCGTCGAGGCTTTGGAGACGGCCGCGAAGTTCGAGTTCTCGCCGCCGCCGCGCATTCTCATCGCCGGTTCGCTGTATCTCGCCGGCGACGTGCTGAAGCAGAACGGTACGCCGCCGACCTGACACCTATTTGAGCAGCGTCATCAGCTTGGCGCGCTTCTGCTTCACCTGATCCATGGTGCATTGTTTCGGCGCCTTGTCCGGCCGCCAGCGCAGGATGCTGGTGCCGTGGCGGAAGCGGCCGCCGGAGAAATGGTCGTAACAGACTTCGATGACCAGCTTCGGCTTGAGCGGCTGCCACTCGGTCGAGCGCTTGGTCGACCAGCGGCTTGGGCCGCCCGGTTTGTCGCCGCTGAAGCCCTCGCCGCCCATCAGCGGTTTCAGTTTCTTCGTCAAAGCGGGTTTGTCGGCGTCGGCGATCGCGGAGGTGAAGCCGACATGATTGAGCAGGCCTTTGTCGTCATAGAGGCCCAGCAACAGCGAGCCGACGACGCGCGTGCCTTCGTTGTAACGGAAGCCTCCGACCACGCAGTCGGCGCTGCGGTAGTTCTTGATCTTCTGCATGCCGGTGCGGTTGCCGTGCTGGTACGGCAGATCGGTGCGCTTGGCGATGATGCCGTCGAGCGCCGAGCCCACCTTGCCCAGCCATTTTCGCGCATCGGCGAGACGCCGTGTTGCTGGCGATAGCCTGATCCGGACATCCTTTTTGAAATTTTGTTTGGCGAACGCGTCCAGCCGCGGCCGCCGTTCGGCCAGCGGCAGCGATGCAATCCGGTCGCCGTCGACGTCGAGCAGATCGAACACGATCAGCAGCGCCGGCGTCTCATGGGCCAGTTTCTGGATGCGGCTCGCGGCCGGATGGATTCGCTGCAGCAGATTGTCGAAGGAAAATCCGCCGCCCTGCGGAACGACGATCTCGCCATCGAGCGTGAAGCGTTCGGCTCGCAGCGCCCGCAGCGCGTCGACAAGCTCGGGGAAATACCGCGTCAGCGGCCGGCCGCTTTTCGACTGGAGGACGACGCTCTTTCCCGTGCGCGTCGCGAGACAGCGGAAGCCATCCCATTTCGGCTCGTACTGCCACGTGTCGCCGGTCGGGATCGTGTCGACCGACAGCGCCTCCATCGGCGCGAGGGTCTTGGTGGTGGTCTTGGTAACAGTCTTGCTGGCCAGGCGTGGGGCGGCTGTTGGGGAGCGCTTGCGCATCGTACAGGGTTCCGGTCGATCCCTGCGTCAACGCAAAACGGCCGGCTTTGGAGCCGGCCGTTTTCTAAAAATCTGACGGATCAGACGGGTTCAGGACCCGGACGAAATCCACTGCTGCAGCTTCGCCTTCGGCGCCGCGCCGACCTGGCGCGAGGAGATTTCGCCGTTCTTGAACATCATCAGCGTCGGGATCGACATGATGCCGTACTTCGCCGCGGTGTTCGGGTTCTCGTCGACGTTGAGCTTGACGATCTTCACCTTGTCGCCGAGCGCACCGGCGATCTCGTCCAGCGCCGGTCCGATCATCTTGCACGGGCCGCACCATTCGGCCCAGAAATCGACCACGACCGGGCCGGATGCCTTCAACACGTCCGCTTCAAAGCTCGCGTCCGTTACCTTGCCGACCGCCATGGCTCACCTCGTTGTTCTGGGCAAAGGGTTATTAGAGAAATGGGGCGACTCGCCCCGTTGTCGGAGGCAAAACCTATGAACGGGGGCGGGCACCGTCAAGGCAGCCAAAAGCGGGGTCACGCGGAGGTGACGAGGGCCACGGCGGCATCCATCTCTGTGGCTGAAAGCTCAATCATTTCAGCGGCATCGACCCAAATGAGCGCCGCGCGCACCGTCTTGCCCGGATAGAGCCGCTGCAGCACCGCGCGGTAAAGCCCGAGCTGGCGGATATAGGCCGGCGGGTGGGCCTTCGGCCGGCCGGTCTTGAAGTCGCCGATCAGCACCGTGTCGCCGGTGACGGCGAGACGGTCGATCTGCCCGTTGACGCGGACGGGCGGCAGGGTTCCGACGATCGCGACCTCGGCCCGGCTTCCTGGCGCGAACAGCGGGGCGAAGCGCGGGTCGGACAGGATCGCCAGCACCCGCTGCGCGATGTCGGTGCGCTCGTCATCGTTCAGCGCCTCGCGGCCTTTGCCGGCGCGGGCGAGGTAAGCGCGGGCCGCGTCAGCGCGCGCGGCCGCAGGGAGGTCGGGAAGCGATTGCATCAGGCGATGCACCAGCACACCGCGCTGGCGCGCCTTGCGCGCGGCATCCGTGTTGTCGCCGGCGCGCGGGGCAACATCGTCATCGTCGCTGTCGGACGGAGACACCAGCCGGATCGCAGGGGCGTGCGCGGGCGCCGGCTGCGTCAGCCAGCCGGGAACAGTCGCCGATATTGTCGCTTGTTGTGACGCAGCGACTGTACCGGCCGGCATCTCACCGTGGCGAAAGCGCCGTACCGGCTCGCCATCGTCGCCTTGCTCTTCCACCGCCAGCGGCGTCAGCGCCTCTTTCACCAGATCGTACCAGCAGCCGGCGGGCCGCTTGTTCTTGCCTTCGGCACCGCAGATCACCAGTCGGTCGGCGGCGCGTGTCATCGCCACATAGAGCAGGCGGCGGTGTTCATCCTCGGCGAGTTGTTGTGCCGCGACCCGCGCGGCCGCTGTCGCGGTGTCGTCGTCATCCTTGCGCGGCGCCCAGACAATCGGCGACGGCGCATCGGGAACGGCCGAGGCGGGCGTCAGCTCGAACAGCTTGGGTTGCCGCGACGGATGACCGGCCGGCGGCGACAGCGTGTCGGGCAGGAACACTACGGGTGCCTCGAGTCCTTTGGCGCCGTGCACGGTCATGACGCGGACTTCGTTGCGATCCATCTCCAGATCGCGCTTCACGTCCGAGCTGGCGGTGCGAATCCAGTTCACGAATCCCTGCAGCGACGGCGTCTCCCGCCGCTCATAGTCGAGCGCGAGATTGAGGAATTCGTCGATCGGATCGGCGGCTTCCTGCCCGAGCCGCGCGAGAAGATTGCGGCGGCCGCGCTCCGCGCCGAGCACGCGGGCGAAAAAATCATACGGCGAATGTGTCGCGGCGGCCGCCGCCAGCCGGTCGTAGCGCGCCAGTGCCGCGGCGAACGAGGCATTGCCCACGGCTTTGGCGCGCAGCGATGCGATCAGCGTGCCCTTTCGCTGATAGGCGAGTTCGTAAAGCTGTTGCTCGCTGATGCCGAACAGGGGACTGCGCAGCGCCGTCGCCAAAGCGAGATCGTCGTCGGGCAGCAGGATCGCGTCGGCGAGCACGAGAAGATCCATGATCGCGATGTGCTCGGTCAGCACCAGCCGGTCCGCACCGGCGACTGGAATGTCGGCGAATTTCAGCGCACGGATGATCGCCTCGAACAGCGGCCCGCGCTGGCGCACCAGCACGATGATATCGCGCGGCTCGATGACGTGGCGCTGCGCGCCGTCGCCGACCTGTTCGCCGCGCGCGCGCCAGGCCTTGATGGTTCGTGCGATGCGCTGCGCGAGCTGCACACGCGGGCTGGTTTCCGCATCGGTATCGAACGGCGCGTCCCAGCCTTCCTTGTCGGCGCGCGCCGCCGGCTGCGTGGTCTCCCAGATTTCGACCAGTCCCGGTGAACTGCCACGGATCGCGGTGTGCACGGTCTGCGTCGGATCGGCGGTGAGACCACGATGCGCCTCCGGCCGCTGGAACACGGTATCGACCGCCTGCAGCACGGTCGTCACCGAGCGGAACGAATAATCGAGCGGCACGCTCTCGAACGGCAGGTCGCTGTTGCGGAACTGCTGCTCGAACCGTCGCTTCATCTCGGAGAAGCTGCGCGGATCGGCGCCCTGGAACGAATAGATCGACTGCTTGTCGTCGCCGACGGCGAAGATCGAGCGATTCACTGCGCGCGCGCCGGCGCCGGCGGTGAATTCCGAGACAAGCTGCGTGACGATCTGCCATTGCCGCGGGCTGGTGTCCTGCGCCTCGTCGATCAGCACGTGGTCGATGCCGGAATCGAGCTTGTAATGCACCCACGCGGCGTCGGTGCGCTCAAGCAGCGCGACGCTCTTGTCGATCTGGTCATCGAAATCGAGCAGGCCGCGGCGCTCCTTCTCGGCGCGATAACGGTCGATCACCTCGGTCGCCAGCGTCAGCAGCGCCATGGTGCGGTCGCGACAGGCGACGGCGCGGCGTTTGGCGAGCAGGGATTCGAGGCGGGATGCTTCCTGCGTCAGCCGTTCGCAGAACTGCGGATCGCGTTCGCGTATGGTCTTGGTGGCGACCGTTTTGCGCGGGCCGTCCTTGGTAAAGAACACCGAGCAATAAGCTTCGATCCGCGCATCTCCCGCCGCCGCTGTCGCCGCGGCCAGGCGATCCGCCTGCTTTTGGTCGTTGGCAGTCCCTTGCTGAAATGTTGCCGCGGCACTGATCCAGGAGGATGACGGAAACAGCGGTCCATCGACAATCTCGCGCGCGATCGATGCAGCGGTATCGGTCGCCGTGATGCTCAAGGCACCGCAGAGGTGGCCGACGATATGGGCGATGCCGCCGGCATGCCCGACCCAGCGCAGGATGGCGTTGCGCTTGCCGATGGCGTCCCGGATGATCGCCTGGAACGACTGATCGCTCGACGTCTCGATGGCGAGCGTCAGCGCATCGTGCAGCGGTCCGGCCTCCTGCTGCGCGGCATCGAGCAGCACGGCCATGGTCATGCGATTGAGCAGGTCCGCTTCGCCGGCTTCGTCGAGCACCTCGAAGCGCGCGGCGACGTCGGCTTCGAACGGGAATTGATGGAGGAGGCGCGTGCAGAAGGCGTGGATGGTCTGCACCTTCAACCCGCCCGGCGTTTCGAGCGCACAGGCGAACAGCCGTCTCGCCCGCGCGCGCAGCGCCGCGTCCGGCTTGCGCCGCGACAGCTTGCTCATTTCCCGGTCGAGCGCGATGTCGTCGAGCGCGGTCCAGCCGGCGAGGATGGCGAACACGCGGTTTGCCATATTCGCGGCGGCGGCCTTGGTGAAGGTGAGGCAGAGGATCTTCGCCGGATCGACACCATCGAGCAGCAGGCGCACCACGCGCTGCGCCAGCACATAGGTCTTGCCGGAGCCGGCGTTGGCCGACACCCAGGCGGACACGGCCGGGTCGGAGGCTTTGCGCTGCGCGTCCTCGACGCGGGAGGGGACGACGAGGCTCATTCGTCGTCTCCGCCGCCGAGCGACCATTCCTTGACGCGCGCGAGATGATCGTAATCGCCGTAGCTCGTCTTCCACATGGGATGCACCAGCGAGCGATACGGCGTGTCCTCGTTCTCGAATTGCGCGATCACGCCGGTCAGCCGCGACAGCGCGCGGTCGGCATGATCATCGGTGGTGTTGCCGTCCGTGAAGGGAATGACGCATTCCTCGCCGGCCGGCGAACCGCCCTTGAGCGTCACATAGACGAGGTCGGCGACCGAGCCGCCCTCGGGAATAGCCTTGAAGCCCTTCTGCCGCAGGATCGCCGCTTCCAGCGTCAGTTGCGGTGCAAGGCCGGTGCGCACCTGCTTCTCGGTGCGCTTGCTGCCGGTCTTGTAATCGAGAATCGCAAACCGTCCGTCGGCCAGTTGCTCGATCCGGTCGGCGCGTGCGGTCAGCGTGAAGATGCGCTCGCCGACCGGGATCGCGATGCGGCCGTCGATCTCGGCGTGCAGCGTCTTCAGATGGGCGCGACGGCCTCGGTCCCACGCCGCGAACCAGTCGGCGATACGCAGGAAGCGCGGCCACCAGAACGCGCGCGCTTCCGGAAACGCATCGAGCCGCGCGAATCCGGCGGCGCCGAGCGCGGTCAGTTCCTGCACCGCATGGTCCGGAAACGCCGTCGCGAATGTTGCCGTGAAATCGCCGACCGCCTGATGAATGACGGTGCCGCGGTCGCGCGCGCCGGGCGGCGTGTCGATGGCGTCGAGCACCAGCAGCTTCAGGATATAGCGCGCGTAGATTGTATAGGGATCGCGCAGCCAGTCCTCGATTGCCGTGACGGAAAGCTGCTGCGGCCGTGCGTCGCGCGGCGGTCGCGGCTCCGGACGCTTCTCCGGCGTCACGGATGCGGGGTGATCGAGATGGCGCGCGAGATGCAGATAAGTCTCGCCGCGCGCGCGTGCGTCGCGCCACGCATTCTCGCCGGCCAGCGCCGCGATCCGCTGCAGAAAGCGCGACATCACCGTCGGTGCGCCGGCGAGCTTCGCCGGCCGCGTGAGGAAGACATCGCGCGCGCCCAGCGCCTGGGTGAAGTCATGGGCGGACAGGCCGATGCGCCGCTCGGGCAGATCGAGGCCGAGCGCATGGCGCATGGGCCGGCTCAGCCATGGATCGCTGCGCGGCTCCGGCGGCCAGACGCCTTCGATCAGCCCGCCGAGCACGATGCGGTCGACCTGCTGCAGGCGCGCTTCCAGTGGGCCGAAGATGCGGATGCGCACGCCCGGCAGTTCCGGCTTGCGCACCACGCGATCGGCGATGCTGGTGCGGAACAGCTCCGTATAATCGGCAAGCGGCATGAGGAAGGTTGCCGTGTGCTCGGTGTCGAGCATCTCCTCAAAAGCGCGGATCAGATCGCGCCCGCCAAGCGCAACAGCCAGCGGCAGCGCGTCGGTGTCATCCGCGCCGAGAAGGTCGAGACAGGCGCGATGCCGCTCGAGCAGCAGCGCAAAGCTCTGCGGTGCGGGGGTCGGCGTCAGCCTTTCGAGCGGCGCCAGCGCGGCGGCCAGCGCGCCGATCAGGGCTTCGGCCTGATCCAACTGATCGGTGGACAATCGCTGCCGCGGATCCCGGCGATGGATCACGTTCGGCGCCGCCAGCGACAGGCGCAACTGCGTCAGCGCGCGCGCCAGTCCGGCGGTGCCGCGTTGCGGTCGTGGGCCGCGCAGCAACGCGCATTCCAGCGCGGCGACAGCGTCCCGCCATCCGCCGGCATCGCGCCCGAGCCGCATCAGAGGATGCTTGAGCAAAGCGAGCAGGGTCACCGGCTCAGTGCCCCCGAGCGCGGCCTTGGCGGCGAGCCGTGCGAAAACGCCGGCCGGCGTCTCGGCCAGCGAATCGCCTCCGGAATCGTCAACCTGCACCGACCAGCGCTCCAGCGCCGCCGCCACACGCCGCGCCAGCGCGCGATCCGGCGTCACCAGAGCGGCGGTCTGATGGGGATGCTCCGCAGTTTCGCGTAAGGCGACGGCGATGGCCAGCGCTTCCTCTTCCGCGGTCGCCGCTTCGATCACGGTGACGCCGGCAAGCGGCGCGGCGGTGGAATGCGTCGCCAGCCAGCCATGCCATTGTTCGGTGGTCGCGGCAGGCCGCATCGCTTCCGACACAAAAGCCTCGCGGCCGTGCGGCGCCGGCGCACCGAGGATGCGCACGGCGTCACGGCGCACGCCCATATGCTGCAGCAGGCGATGCATCGCGAACTGCGGATGCGCGGATGCCGGCATGCCGCCGTCATGCGCCTCGCGCTTGTCGTCGCCGCCGATCATCGCCCATGACGGCTCGTCGAGGTGTATGTCGAGGCCGGGAAGCACCACGGCGCCATGCGGCAGCTTCGCGATGGCGGCAAGCAGATCGGCTGTGACCGGCATCGAGCCGGTCGAGCCCGCAGCGACCACCGGCGCGTTGCTCGTGGCCAGCCGCGCGATTTCGCCCTGGATCAGCCGTTCGCGCCGGACCGCCGCCTCGATGCGGCCGAGCTCGGCCAGTTGCTGCGGCCAGTAGCTGCGGGCGATCTGCAGGAAGCCCAGCGTGTTCTGCCAATAGGTGTCGAAATTCTCCGGCACGAGATCGTCGAGCTTGCCCCAGTCGACGCGCCGCGTTGTCATGTCGTCGATCAGCCGCGCCAATCCGTTCGCCAGTTCCAGCATCGCGGCCGGCGTATTGGCGATCAGCGGTGTGTTCCCCGCGCCGGCGATCCGGCTCGCCCATTCGGCGATCGGCCGCAGCAGCAGCAGGCGTCGCTCGAAGTCGCTCAGCGCATCGGGAAGATCGAGCGCGAGCGTCGCGAGTTCGCCGCTGCCGGCACGCGCGAACACGATCTCGTCTTCGTCGACGTCGCCGATCGGCACGATGCGCGGCAGGATCGCGGCGTCGCCGAGATGCGCGAGAAAGGTGTCGCGGGCCAGCCGACACGCGCGTCGCGTCGGCAGATAGAGTGTCGCGCCGGCGAGTGCGAGTGGATCGCGCCCGACTGATTCGATGGAAAATCCCTGCACCAGATCGCCGCACAGCAGCGCCTCGACCAGCACGTCGAGAAACGGCGCCGAAGCGGGAATGGTGGAGAGGCGGGACTCAACGCCGGTCATGCCGGCATGATATCGGACCGATGCGGGGTCGTTACAAGATCAAATCGCGAATCGCCCGAGGTCGAGTTTAAGATCAGGTCCGGGTGCTGGCGGCGATGGCGGCTTCCGCATCGCGGATCGCCTCCGGGGTGCCCACATGCATCCACACGCCATCGAGCCGCAGGCCGAACAGGCGGCCGGCCTCAATGGCGCGGTCGAACAGCACGGTGAGGGCGAATTCGCCCTGCGGCGCGTCGCGAAATAGCGCCGGCGAGAGTATCGCCGCGCCGGCGAACACGAACGGCACCACCGTGCCTTCCTGCCGATAGGTCAGCCGCCCGTCCGCGCCCATGGTGTAGTCGCCGCGGCCGTCATAACCGATGCTGGTGGACACCGGTGCCAGCAGCAGCAGCGCGTCCATGGTATCAGGGTCGAACGCCTCGATCAGCCGGTCGAGATTGGGCCGCGTGCCGTCGATCCAGATCGTGTCCGAGTTGAGATGCAGGAACGGCGCATCGCCGAGGAGCGGCAGCGCCTTGACCACGCCGCCGCCGGTGCCGAGCACCTCATTGCGCTCGTCGGAGATGATGATCGCCGGCTTCGCGGTGCGCGCCTTGAGGTGCTGTTCCAGCACATCGGCCAGGTAATGCACGTTGACGATGGCCTGCGCGACACCGGCGTCGGCCAGCCGGTCCAGCACGTGATCGATCAGAGGCCGCCCTGCGACCGGCACCATCGGCTTCGGCTTGTCGTCGGTGAGCGGCCGCATCCGCGTGCCGTAGCCGGCGGCGAGGACCATGGCGCTGCGCGGAGGATGTTGCATCGGCTTCTCTTGTCATTCCATCGCGTTTTCTTGACGCGAACCGGTGTCCACTTCGCTTGAAACCGCTTTAGATCGTCTTCAGGGCCGGAACGCCGACGGCGTACCAGGATTTCAGGCTGCCCAGCGCCGGATGCGCGAGCGCGCGTTGCAGATAATTCCATACCCGAGGGATATGACGCAGATATTGTGGCTTGTGGTCGCGGCGGTCGAGCCGCGCGAAAATGCCGAGGATCTTGGTGGCGCGCTGTGCCGCCATCACCGAATAAAGTTCGGCGAACGCTGCGGCATCGAACGCCGGATCGGCGTCGTGGCGCGCGCGCAGATAGCGCGACAGCAATGTGAGTTCGAGTTTCTCCGGCACGTCGACGCGCGCATCCTGTAGCAGCGAGGCGACGTCATAGGCCGCAGGGCCGATCACCGCGTCCTGGAAATCGAGCAGGCCGACACGGGCGATGCCGCTGCGCTGCGGCAGCCACATCAGGTTCGGCGAATGGAAATCGCGCAGCACCCAGGTCGACTGCGTGTCGATCAGCGGCTGCAGCAGATCGCGCCACAGCGAGAGGAAGGTGTCGCGGCGCGCTTCCGAGAGCGGGGCGTTGAGCATTGGCAGATACCACGCCGGCAGCAGTTCGAGCTCGATCAGGAACGCATCGAGGTCGTAGTGCGGCAGCGTATAGGTCGTGCCGGCATCGACCGGCAATGTGTCCGGCAGCTTCTGCGCATGCAGCGCGGCGAGCATGTCGACGGCGGCTTCATAGCGTTCCGGGATCGGCGCCGGCGGCGTGCCGCGCACGATGCCCTCCTTGCCGAGATCTTCCAGCACCAGCAGGCCGGCATCGCGATCGGCATGCAGCACGGCTGGCGCGGAGAAGCCGCGCTCGTGCAGGCCGCGCGCCATGGCGATAAACGGCGTCACGTCCTCGGCGAGATGGGCGATGGCGCTGTAGGGCTTGCCGTCCTGCACCGGTGGTCCGTCCGGCCGGCGCGGCGCGTCCATCAGGATCAGGTCGCGGCCGTCGTGACGCAGCCGCTCATAGATGCGGGTCGAGGCGTCGCCCTGGATGCGCTGACGCTCCGCATCGCTCAGTCCCGAGGCGGCGAGAAACACGCGCAGCGCGTGGAGCCGCTCGATGCGCGCCCCGAAGCTGCCATAGCCGGTGACGCGCGCATTGCGATGCGACGGGCCGAGTTTCGGCGCGAGTGTGAAGCCGATGTCGAGACGGTCCGGCGGCAGGAAACCGGCCGCGCGGTCGGGCCATTCCACCAGCGTGACGGCGGTCGGCGGCAGATCGTCGAAGCCCAGTTCCGCCAGTTCCGACGAGCCGGACAGCCGGTAGAGATCGGCATGCACCAGCGGGAATTTCGGCAGGTCGTAGCTCTGCGTCAGCGTGAAGGTCGGACTCGGCACTTCGGTCAACGGATCGCCGGCGAAATGCCGGATCAGCGCGCGCGCGAACGTCGTCTTGCCAGCGCCGAGGTCGCCGGACAGCGTGATCGTGTCGCCCGGCGCGATGATCGACGCGATATCGCGCATGAGTTTCATCGTCGCCTGTTCATCGGACAGGGAGACGGTGAAGCTTGAACTGTCGGCTGTGGTTGGGAACATCCGTCGCCTCCGCGTCAGGCGGCGCTCTGCTTGCGGTCGGGCATGTTACTATCAGATTTGCGCGCCGACTGGACGATGGGGAACTCGCAGACGACGACCGTGCCGTCTCCGACGATGGAGCGCAAGGTCACGGTGCCGCCGTGCAACGCCACGAACGAGCGGACCAGCGACAGGCCGAGCCCGCTGCCGCGATGGTTGGAACCATGCGAGCTGGTCTCGAACCAGTCGAACACTTTGCCCTGTACGTTCTCCGGGATGCCGGCGCCGTGGTCGGTGACGGTGAAAATGACGCTGCTTGCGGTGCGCTCCGCCGCCAAAGTCACCGTCGAGCCTTGCGGCGAGAAGCCAACCGCATTCGACAGCAGGTTGAACAGCACCTGCCGCAGCCGCCGCTCGTCCGCCTCGAAGCTGCCGATTGTCTGCGGCGCGAGAATGTCGAGCGTGACCTTGCCGCTGACGAGGCGATCCTGGATGCCTTCGGCGGCGGAATTCATCGCATCGCGAATATCGACCATGCCGAGATTGAGCGTCATCGCGCCGGCGTCGATGGTGGCGAGATCAAGGATGTTGTTGATCAGCGCGAGCAGAGCGTTGGTCGAGGCGGTCATGTAGCCGAGATATTCGCGCTGCTTGCCGGTGAGCGGGCCGAACGCCGGATCGCCGAGGAAATGGGCGAAGCCGATGATGTTGGTCAACGGCGAGCGCAATTCGTAGGACACGTGCTGGACGAAGTTGACCTTGATCCGGTCGGCGGTTTCCAGGGCCTCGTTGCGGTCGCGCAGCGCGCGCTCGACATTCACCGTGTCGGTCACGTCGCGGAACGTCACCATGGTTGCGCCGTCAGGCAGCGGAACGCTGGCGCAGACCACCACGGTGCCGTCGCGGCGCTCCAGCGTGCCGGTGACCGGCGTGCGCTCGTCGATGGCGGTGACGGCGGTGCGGATCGAGCGCCACAGCGCACTGTCGTCGTGCTGCGCCTGACACCAGGCGATGACGGCTTCCACATGCGGGCGGTTCGTCAGCGTTTCCGGCTGCAGCTTCCACAGCCGCTCGAAGGCGGGATTATGCAGCCGGATACGGCCGTCGCTGCCGAACACCGCCACGGCCTCCGAGAGGTGATCGAGCGTCTCGCTTTGCACCTTGATCAGCGAATCGTAGCGCCGCGCGAGATCGAAGCGTTCGGTCACGTCATCGAACAGATAAGTGACGCCGCCTTCCGGGTTCGGCGTGGTGACGACGCGCAGCGCCTTGCCGCCGGGCAGATGCCAGAGCTGTTCCTTGGTCTCGACCGCGCGATAGGCCTCGTGCAGTTGCGCCTTCCATTGCCGGAAGTCCTGCTCCTCGGGGAGCCGATGCGCTGCGCGCAGCCGTTCCAGCACGGCGCTGTCGGTCGGTGCCTGATCGAGGAACGCGGGATCGAGATCCCACAGCGCGCGGAATGCGGCGTTGTAGAACACCAGCGTCTGGTCGGCGGAATAAATCGCGACCGCGGAGGTAAGCTGATCGAGCGTGCGGCGGTGTGCGTCGACGACGCGCTTCAGTTCCGTGCGCAGCCCTTCGTTCTCGGTGACATCGATCGCCATGCCGGCGCTGCCGTGCTGGCTCGGCGCGCCGATCACGTCGAAGCTGCGCCGTGCCCCGGCGGCGATGGCGGGCAGGCGCGCGCTGAAGGTCGCGCCGCCGGCGACCGTACGGGCGACCTCGTCGCGGGCGCCGCGATCCAGCAATTCGACGCCGCGCGCGATCGCATCCTGCGCATCGTCGGCTTCGACGGCGCGGCTATAGGCGGCGTTGGCGAATGTGAGACGGCCGGCGCTGTTGCGCGCCCAGACGGGCGCCGGCAGCGCGTCGATCAGGCCCTGCAGCGCGTCGTTCTGCGCCGACAGCTTGTCGTGCTTGGCAGTGAGTTCGAGCAGATTGAGCTTGATGCCGCTGACGTCCTTGAGCCGCAACACCGCGCTGCCGCCGATCGCGCGGCCCTCCGCCTCGATCTGCCGGCCGGTGACGGTGGTCAGCGGCAGGACGAAGGATTTCCCGGCCGCCCGCAGGGTTTCCACGGCGGCTTCGAGACGTTGTGCGGTGCGCGGATCGAGCCAGGTGCCGAACGCCAGCACACGCTCGGTGCCATGTTCGTTGGCGACAAGGCTGAGGTCGCCCATGACATCGGGATTGGATTTTGCCGCGCTCGTCCACGCGATCAGGATTTGCGGCTCGGCCTGCAGCAGCGCGTTGACGCGATCGACTTCGCTCCGCAGGGCGAGGATTTCGTCTCGGAACGAGCTTTCGCGGCGGCTGGCGCGCGCGCGGGTGCGCACCAGCATGATCGCCGTCACCACGGCGAAGCAGGACAGGCCGAGCGTCAGCACCAAAGCGACGGCGTCTTGGGCAGTCAGAGCGGCGATCTCGGTTGAAGCTGGTTCGGCTGCGAATGCAGACGGCGCCGCCAGACTGAATGTCGTGCCGAATGTCCCGCCGAACGATGCGCAGGCCGCGAGGAATCGTCCTCGTCGCCGGCGAGCTTTGGACTCGCCCTCATCTGCCCGGATCGTCTCCGGCATACCCGCCTTGCCCCAAGGAAAAAGTAGCGTCGCTGCCCGCTGCGCGAATCGCTAACCACAATACCCTCAACGAGAATCCGCTCGTAAGAGTCCAGATCGTGAACAGCAATTTTCAGGCGGGCGCGAGAGCGATCAGGAGAGCTGTCTCGCCCGCGCGGCGAGATCGGCGACGCTGACGCCGCTCAGGGCGGTGGAGAACGCTTCTTCGGCGCGGATCAGCGCGGGGCGCACCACGTCGCTCACCAGCAGGGATTCCGCCAGCGGCAGCTCGTCGTGCTCCTCGGCGTTGCCAGCTGCGCGCAGGATATGGTCCGCGGTGATGGCATGGCTGTCTCGCGCCAGCGCGTAGCCTCCATGCGGACCACGGATACCCTTCAGGATGCCGTCGCGAACGAGAGCCTGCAGCACCGGTTCAAGGTGCCGTGGCGGCAAGTTGTGACGCTCCGCCAGATGCTTCGCCGACACCGGCCGCTCGCTGCCGTGAAGGGTCACGTCGATGACGGCCGCAATGGCCAGGATGCCCTTGCGGGACAATAGTGGCATTGAAAGGCGACCGGGTTATTCGCGTGGAAGGAAACGGCGAAGGTATCCCGGTAAGACTACTGGCAAAAGTTCCAGGTCGTCTAGTGTTTTTCGCCCGCGGTGGATGACTTGGTTACGCCGGTCGAGCCGAATCCGCCAGCGCCACGCGCGGTTTCGTCGAGCGCCGTGACGGCCGTTGGCTGCACGCGCGTCACCGGCGCGACCACGAGTTGCGCCAGACGCAGGCCGCGCGTGATCATGAACGCCTCGCGGCCGTGATTGATCAGGATCACTTTCACCTCGCCGCGATAATCGGCGTCGATGGTGCCGGGCGCGTTGAGCACGGTGACGCCATGCTTGGCGGCTAGGCCGGAGCGCGGACGCACCTGCGCCTCATGGCCGGGTGGCACGGCGATGACGAGGCCGGTCGGCACCATCGCGGTCGCGCCCGCCGCCAGTTGCAGCGGCGCGTCTTCGGCAACAGCCGCCATCAGATCGAGGCCGGCCGCGTCGGCGGTTTGATAAGCGGGCAACGGCAGATCGGCGCCGTGCGGCAGCCGCATGATGCGCAACGGAATCTCGCTCATGATTGTCCTTTGATGGTCTGTGCGATGTGCGCGATCAGCATCTGCGCCACGGCATCCTTCGATTGCGGGGGCCAGTGCTCGACGCCGGTGGCGCTGATAAGATGCACGGTGTTGCTGTCGCCGCCCATGATGCCGGTCGCCGGCGACACATCGTTGGCGACGATCCAGTCGCAGCCTTTGCGCGCGAGCTTCTCGCGCGCGTGCCGCTCCACGTGCTCGGTCTCGGCGGCGAAACCGATGACGAGCGGAGGGCGTCGTGACGGCGGGAGTTTGGAGACGGTCGCGAGAATGTCGGGATTTTCCGTCAGCGCGAGTTCCGGCGTCGCGGCGCCGGCCTGCTTCTTGATCTTCTGCTCGCTGTCGCGCGCGACGCGCCAGTCGGCAACGGCGGCGGCGAAAATCGCAATATCCGCGGGCATCGCTTTCTCCACGGCGGCGAGCATCTCGCGCGCGGATTCGACATGCACGACCGTGACACCTTGCGGATCGGGGATCGTCACCGGGCCGCTGATCAGGCTCACCTCCGCGCCGGCGGCGGCCGCCGCCGCGGCGATCGCATGGCCCTGCTTGCCCGACGATCGGTTGGCGATGTAGCGCACCGGGTCGATCGGCTCGTGCGTCGGGCCGGACGTGATCAGCACGCGATAGCCGGCGAGGGGCTTCTCCTGTGGCGTCAGCAGCGCCGTGACGCGCATGGCGATCTCCAGCGGCTCGGCCATGCGGCCGCGCCCGCGCTCGCCACTCTCGGCCATCTCGCCTTCACCGGGACCGATCAACGCAACACCATCCGCCTGCAACCGCGCGACATTGCGCTGCGTCGCCTTGTTCGCCCACATGCGCGGATTCATCGCCGGCGCCAGCAGGATCGGCTTGTCGGTGGCGAGCAGCACCGCCGTGGCAAGATCGTCGGCGTGGCCGTTCGCCATCTTCGCCATCAGGTCGGCGGTCGCCGGCGCGACGATCACGAGATCGGTGTCGCGTGCCAGCCGGATATGGCCGACGTCGAATTCATGATCGGGGTTGAACAGGTCGGTGTAGGGCCGTTCGCCGGCGATGGCGCCGACCGACAGCGGCGTGATGAATTCGCCCCCCGCGCGGGTGAGCACGCAGCGCATGGCGACGCCGCGCTCGCGCAACCGGCGGATCAGGTCGAGGGATTTATAAGCGGCGATCCCGCCGCCGATGATCAGCAGCACGCGGGGCGGTGTCGCCTGGGCGGCAGGGGTGCCGGCCGGCGCAGGGTCGGCGGCGGGAGCCGGCCCGGCGTCCTCGGCCGCGTCGCGCAGGATCGTTCGGGCCTCTTCCTCGACCGAGCGGCCGTTGCGAGCGGCGCGCAGCCGCAGCCGCGCCTTCATGGCCTCGTCCAGCTTGCGGATGGTCAGGCTGCCCATGGCCAAAACCTAGGCCGAAATTGATTGCAGTGCAATCAATGCTATCAGCGCAAAGCCAGAATCAGCAGCCCGGCGAGCAAAGCTGCAATCACCCAGAGCGCGGCGGTCTGCCCGCGCCGCGCCCGCCGATCGGCAACGGTCAACGCCGCCACCGTCTCCGGGGCCAGCACCAGCCCGTTGCGGGTGGCCTCGTCCATCTGGTCAGCAATCTGCCCGGCACGGGTCAGCAGCGCCGGCACCTGGGAGAGGAACCGGCCGATCTCGCTGGCGCCCTCGGCGGCGTTCTGCAGGCGGCCGGCAGGACCGAGCCGCTGCGTCATCCACTCGCGCACGACAGGGTCGGCGGTACTCCACATGTCGAGGCGCGGATCGAGCGTGCGCGCCACGCCCTCGACCACCACCATGGTCTTCTGCAGCAGCAGGAGTTCGGGGCGCGTGCGCATGTCGAACAGCGCGGTCACCTCGAACAGCAGCGTCAACAGCTTCGCCATGGAAATCTGTTCGGCGGTGCGGCTGTGGATCGGCTCGCCGATGGCGCGGATCGCCTGCGCGAAATTGTCGACCGAGTGATGCGGCGGCACATAGCCGGCGTCGAAATGCACCTGCGCGACGCGGTGATAATCGCGGGTGATGAAGCCGAACAGGATCTCGGCGAGGAACAGCCGCTCTTTCGGGCCGAGCCGCCCCATGATGCCGAAGTCGACGGCGATCAGCTTGCCGTCGTCATCGACCAGCAGATTGCCGGGATGCATGTCGGCGTGGAAGAAACCGTCGCGCAGCGCGTGCCGCAGGAAGTTCTGGATCACGGAGCGGCCGAGCGCCGGCAGGTCGAAGCCTTTTTCGGCGAGCGTGGCGCGATCGTTGAGCGCGGTGCCGCTGATCCATTCGAGCGTGAGCACGTCGCGCGTGGTCCGGTTCCAGTCGACGGACGGCACGCGGAAATCCGGATCGTCGCGCGTGTTCTCCGCCATCTCTGAGAGCGCTGCCGCTTCGAGCCGGAAATCCATTTCCATCGCGACAGAGCGCGCGAGCGTGCGCGCCACTTCGATGAAGCGCAGCCGCTGCGCCTCGGTCGACCAGGCTTCGGCCTGCGCCGCGGCGAAGGCGAAGGCATCGAGATCGACCTGGAAGCGATGCTCGATACCGGGCCGCAGCACCTTCACCGCAACGGATTGGCGGCCCTCCGGCGTCTCGATCTCGGCGCGATGCACCTGCGCGATCGACGCCGCGGCGACCGGCGGGCTGAACGACACGAAATGCGACGACAACGGGCCGCCCAGTGCGGTTTCGACGATGCGTTCGGCTTCTGCCTGCGGGAACGGCGGCAGCTTGTCCTGCAACCGTTCGAGATCGCGGGCGATCACCGCGCCGACCACGTCCTGCCGCGTCGCCAGGAACTGGCCGAGCTTCACATAAGTGGGGCCGAGCCGCGTCAGCGCATTGGCGAGCCGGCTCGATCCGTCGCTGACGCCGCGCCGCTCGATCAACTTAGCCAGCGCAAGCGCAGTGCGTGCCGGGACCGGCAGCGGTCGCGGATCGACGAGTGAGAGCACGCCTTCGCGCGCGAACACGAAGCCGGCGCGGCCGAGCCGGATCAGATGATGGATGGAGCCGAGCATGTCAGTGCATCGCTACCGGGTCGATCGCGTGCGTCACAACCGCCAGCCCGAATGAATGCAGACGATGCCGCCGCTCAAGCGTGTGAAAGACGCGCGGCGGAAACCGGCCGCCGCGATCATGTCGGCGAACCGTTGCGGCGCCGGAAATTTCCGGATCGATTCGACGAGATAGCGATACGACTCGCGGTCGCCGGTGACGGCGCCGCCGAGCGCGGGAATGACGTTGAAGGAATAAAGATCGTAGAGCCGGTCGAGACCCGGCAGATCGGGCATCGAGAATTCCAGACACACGAAGCGGCTGCCCGGCCGCAGCACGCGGTAAGCCTCCTTCAGTGCCTGATCGATGCGCGGCACGTTGCGAATGCCGAAAGCGATGGAATAGGCGTCGAAGCTCTTGTCCGGGAACGGCAGCGCCTCGGCATTGCCTTCGACGAAGTCGATGGCGTCGTCGCGGCCGAGCTTGGCGATGCGCTCGCGGCCGACCGCCAGCATACCGCCATTGATGTCGAACACGGTGGCCTTGGTGCCGCTACCGCCGGCGTTGACCACGCGCAGCGAGATATCGCCGGTGCCGCCGGCGACGTCGAGCAGATGGAACGGCTGCGAGGAGCGCGGCGGATTGATCGCGGTGACCAGCGCGTCCTTCCAGGCGCGATGCAGGCCCGCCGACATCAGGTCGTTCATCAGGTCGTAGCGGCCGGCGACCGAGTGGAAGACGTCGTCCACCAGCCCCTGTTTTTCGCTCAGGGGCACGTCTCGAAAGCCGAAATGGGTCTGGTCGTCGCGCGTCTGCATCTCACCGGTCCTCGTCGGATGGACCATAGCGCGCCGCAGCGCGGCAGGCTATCTGTCGGTCGGGAGAGCCTTAATCATGCCGGAACTACCCGAGGTCGAGACGGTCCGCCGCGGCCTCGCGCCCGTGATGGAGGGTGCCCGCTTCGCCAAGGTCGAGGCGCGGCGTGGTGACCTGCGCTGGCCGCTGCCGGAGCACTTCGTGCAGCGGCTGGAGGGCAAGACCGTCGAAGGGCTCGGCCGCCGCGCCAAATATCTGCTGGCGGACCTGTCGTCCGGCGAAGTGCTGATGATGCATCTCGGCATGTCCGGCTCGTTCCGCATCGCCGTGCCGTCCGGTGAGGATACGCAAAATTCCGAAGAACCTGGAGACTTCCACTATCCGCGCGGCAAGCTCGCGACGCATGACCACATCGTTTTCCACATGTCGAACGGCGCGGTGGTGACGTTCAACGATCCGCGCCGCTTTGGCTTCATGAAGCTGACGCGCCGCGCGGAACTCGATGAGCATCCGCTGATGCGGGCGATGGGGCCGGAGCCGCTCGGCAATGCGTTCAACGCCGCGATGCTGGCGGACGCCGTCGCCGGAAAATCGACGTCGCTGAAAGCCGCGCTGCTCGATCAGCGCGTCGTCGCCGGGCTCGGCAACATCTATGTCTGCGAGGCGCTGCATCGCGCGCATCTGTCGCCGCGTCGCAAGGCGTCGACGCTCGCCGGTCGCAAGGGCGCGCCGAACGAGCGTGCGGATGCGCTGGTGCCGGCGATCAAGGCCGTGCTCAACGCCGCGATCGAGGCCGGCGGCTCGTCGCTGCGTGATCATCGTCAGACCGACGGCGAACTCGGTTATTTCCAGCACCACTTCCGCGTCTACGACCGCGAGGGCGAAAAATGCCCGACGCGCGGATGCACCGGCACGGTGAAGCGGATCGTCCAGGGCGGCCGCTCGACGTTCTATTGCCCGGTGTGCCAGAAATAGCGAAACCTCCGCGACATCTGCCAGGAGACTGCCAATGAGCTATCAGCACCTTCTCGTCGAGACCAAAGGCCGCGTCGGCATCATTCGCCTCAACCGCCCGGACGCGCTCAATGCGCTCAACTCGGCGCTGAAGGCCGAACTGGCGCAGGCGATCGCCACATTCGAGGCGGATGCCGGTATCGGCTGCATGATCCTCACCGGCTCCGACAAGGCGTTCGCCGCCGGCGCCGACATCAAGGAGATGGCCGACAAGAGTTATGCCGATGTGCTGCTCGGTAATTTCGCCGGCAACTGGGATGCGGCGGCGCGGGCGCGCAAGCCGATCATCGCCGCGGTCGCGGGTTTCGCGCTCGGCGGCGGCTGCGAGGTGGCGATGCAGTGCGACATGATCATCGCCGCAGACAACGCGAAGTTCGGCCAGCCGGAGATCAAGCTCGGCGTCATTCCCGGCATCGGCGGCACGCAGCGGCTCACCCGCGCCGTCGGCAAGGCGAAAGCGATGGATATGGTGCTCACCGGCCGGATGATGGACGCGCAGGAAGCGGAGCGTTCCGGCCTCGTCGCGCGCATCGTGCCGCTGGCGCAGTTGATGGACGAGGCGATGAAGGTCGCGGAAACCATCGCCTCCATGGGCCTGCCGGCGACCTTGTTGGCGAAGGAAGCGGTCAACGCCGCGTTCGAAACATCGCTGGCCGAAGGCGTGCGGTTCGAGCGGCGTGTGTTCCATTCGCTGTTCGCGACGCAGGATCAGAAGGAAGGCATGGCCGCCTTCATCGCCAAGCGTCCGGCGAAGTTCACGCACAAGTAAAGCGTGATCCCGAAAAGTGTGAACCGGTTTTCGGACAAGATCACGCTTAAAATGGAAGCGATCGGTTACGGGCGCACGCAGACGATGCGCACCATGCTTGCCGATGCCGGTGTGGTGTTCGCCGGTGCGGTGGCAGGGAGCAGATCGTGGATCACGCTTGCGGGCGTCAAACCGCTCGGCGGCGCGACGGCCTCGGCGCTGGCAAGCTGCATGCCTTTGGGCGACAACAGGCCGATCAATCGGCCGCCGGTGTCGAACACGCCGGCACCGGCGCTGCTGATCGCGGGCGCCGGATCGAGCCGTACGGCGGCGCCCGTGGTGGCGAGCCGCGCGCGGGTTTCTTTCACCTCGGCGCGCCCTGCTTGCGCTTGCGGATCGGGAATCGCGCGCACGATCACATCGCTGTCCGATCCCGCGGCGGTGGTCGCGGCCGGCGTCAGGTTGCGCGCGCCGTAGACGCGCAGCAGCGCGATGCTGCCACGGGTCGCAATGCGCTCGGCCGGACCCAGATGCGCGACGGTGATGGTCTGGCAATCCTCGGTGAGCGCGCGGTCGGTGACGATATCGCCCACGGCTGATACGATCACGCCGCTGCCATAGGCGACGCGCTGCGCCGGGCCGGCGGGCGGGGCGCTGCCCGGCGTGAAAGCAACGAAGCTGTCGGCCATCGCCGTCGCCAGCGGCGTGAGGATGCCTTCCAGCGCCTGATCGTAGCTGACGGTGAAGCCCCTGATCTCGCCGTTCTCCGCCTGCGCATGCATGGCGAAACGGCGCAGCCCCTGCATGCCGGTGATGCTGAACCGCTGATCGCGCAAGCTGCTCGCTTCGACGCGGCGCGGGCGCGGCTTGCTGCGCTCCATCGCGAACAGCGCGCCGAGCGTCAGACCATTGGCGATGCGGAAGGTCTCGACCTGAATATCGGCGTGCCGCGAGGTGAAGCGCGTGCCTTCGCGCGTCGTCTGCTCGATCGGCATCAGCTTGCGCGGGAGGCCGAGGCGGATGCCGGTAGCGGCATCGTCGACGACCGTCCAGTCGTATCGGCTTTCGCGGGCGCTCTGCGCCGGGGTGGGCGCGCTTTCCTGCGGCGGCGCCTTGACCTCGGCGGTGCTGACCGGCGCGCCCGGCGCGGGCTTCGGCAGCGGGATCGCGGCCTTGCGCGGTTTTGCCGGTGCCTGCTCATGGTGCGGGGCCGTGGGCGTCGCCTGCGACTCGGCCTCGACCGGATCGGGCCTGCCGATCCCGCCGTCGGCATCGGCATGCGCCGGCGGGCTGAAAGCCCCGCCGAGACACAACAGAACGCACATGATCCGGCTACGCCACATCCGAAAGGCCCGATCGCTGATCTCAGGCGGCGAGCTTAGACAAGACCCGCGTGCGGGGAAAGCGGGGCGCTTGACCCCGGCGACGCGACCGCCAATGGTCCGCTTATGCTCAATGCAACGGAACTCGAACGCTATGCCCGCCACATCGTGCTGCGCGAGGTGGGCGGGCCGGGACAGGCGGCCTTGCAGCAGGCTCGCGTGCTGGCGATCGGCGCCGGCGGCCTCGGCGCGCCGCTGCTGATGTATCTCGCCGCGGCGGGCGTCGGCACGCTCGGCGTCGTCGATGACGATACGGTCTCGCTGTCCAATCTGCAGCGGCAGATCATCCACGCCACCCCGGATGTCGGACTGCGCAAGGTCGACAGCGCCGCGGCGAAAATCACCGCGCTCAATCCGCACGTGACGGTGGAGACGCATCCCGTGCGGCTCACCGCCGACAACGCGCTGGAGATCGTCTCGCGTTACGACATCGTCGCCGACGGCTCCGACAATTTCGCGACGCGCTATCTCGTCGCCGATGCCTGCTTCTTTGCGCAGAAGCCGCTGGTCACCGCAGCCATCGGCCGCTTCGACGGCACGCTGACGACGATCCGCGCGCACGAGCGTGGCGCCGACGGCGAGCCGAACCCGACGTATCGTTGTCTGTTTCCGGAGCCACCGCCGGCCGGCAGCATCCCCGCCTGCGCGGAAGCCGGCGTGCTCGGCGCGCTGCCCGGCATTCTCGGTTCGATGATGGCGCTCGAAGTGATGCGCGAAATCGTCGGCTTCGGCGAAGGTCTGGTCGGCCGGCTGCTGATGGTCGATGCGCGCGACATGCGCTTCGAGACCATTGCTTACGGCTGGAATCCGGACAATCCGCTCACCGGCCGCGCGCCGACGATGACGGCGCTGGCCTGATCACAACATCGACGGCAGAACGCGGTCGGGCGGCCGGTGGCCGTCCATGAACGTCCTGATGTTGATGATCACCTTCTCGCCCATATCGACGCGGCCTTCGACCGTCGACGAACCCATATGCGGCAACAGCACGGCCTTGCCCACGCGCGCGAGCTTGACCAGCTTCGGATTCACCGCGGGCGCGTGCTCGAACACGTCGAGGCCGGCGCCGGCGATGCCGCCGGTGTCGAGGAGACGCGCCAGCGCGTTCTCGTCGATCACCTCGCCGCGCGCGGTGTTGACGATATAGGCGTCGGGGCGGATCAGCTTCAGCCGCCGCGCCGACAGCAGATGATAGGTCGCCGGCGTGTGCGGACAGTTCACCGAGATGATGTCCATGCGGGTGAGCATCTGGTCGAGGCTCTCCCAATAGGTCGCGTGCAGTTCTTCTTCGATCTTGGCCGCGACCCGGCGGCGGTTGTGATAGTGGATTTGCAGGCCGAACGCCTGCGCGCGCCGCGCCACGGCCTGGCCGATGCGGCCCATGCCGATGATGCCGAGCCGCTTGCCCCAGATGCGCTTGCCGAGCATCCAGGTCGGCGACCAGCCGTGCCACTCGCCGCCCTCGTTGAGCAGGGTGGAGCCTTCCGCCAGCCGCCGCGGCACCGCGAGGATCAGCGCCATGGTCATGTCGGCGGTGTCTTCGGTCAGCACGCCCGGCGTATTGGTCACGGTGATGCCGCGCTGAACCGCGGTCGCCACGTCGATGTTGTCGACGCCGTTGCCGAAATTGGCGATCAGCTTGAGCTGCTCGCCGGCCTTGGCCAGCAGCGGCGCGTCGATCCGGTCGGTGATGGTCGGAACCAGCACGTCGGCTATTTTCATCGCCTCCGCGAGCTGCGCAGGCGTCATCGGCTTGTCGTCGGCGTTGAAACGCACGTCGAACAGCTCGCGCATCCGCAGTTCCACGTTATCCGGCAGTTTCCGGGTAACGATGACGAGGGGCTTTTTGCCCTTGCCCATTCAGCCCTCTTTAACCGTGCTCGCCGACACTGCGCTCTCGCGCGTATCGGGTTCCCTTGGCGAAGTCAGTTCTTCCTATCAGATGGCAATGACAAGAAAAAGCATCGGCGCCGGCCTGCGCGGCGCCGGCCGCACTGGAGCTGTTTGGGGCGTTATTGCTGCCGGATATCTGTTTCTGTCGGCGGGGCCGGCGGTGGCGGCCAGCGAACTGGCCACCGGCTCGGTCAGCGGTCTGCCGGTGCCGCGTTTCGTCAGCCTAAAGTCTGACAAGGTCAATGTGCGCGGCGGCCCGAACAAGGACCAGGACGTCCGCTGGGTCTATACCCGCCCGGGCATGCCGGTGGAGATCACCGCGGAATTCGAGAACTGGCGCCGCATCCGCGACTGGGAAGGCGCGGAGGGCTGGGTCTACCATTCCCTGCTGTCCGGCCGGCGCACCGCCACGATCGTGCCGAAGCTGAACGACGAACTGGTCCTGCTCTACAGCGACCCGGATGGCGAGAGCGGCGTGGTGGCGAAGCTGCAGGCCGGGGTGCTGGCCTCGATCAAGTCCTGCACCGGAACCTGGTGCCGGATCTCCGGCAAAGGGTTTGACGGCTGGATCCATCAGGAGCGCCTGTGGGGCGCTTATCCCGGCGAAAAGGTGGAGTGAGGCGGCCGCCTCTCCGCGTCAGGGGTGCGCATGACGTTGATGGGCGCGGACTCTGTCCTCCGTTCATTCCCGCGAAAGCGGGAATCCACACTTTGCAAGTTGCACAACTGTCGAGTTGCAAAGCCGGGCCCCCGCTTTCGCAGGGACGAACGGGTGTGGAGCGAGCGTGTTCCGCTCTAACCCCGTCATGCGCGGGCTTGACCCGCCCCATCCCGCTTAGGCTGCTGCAGTGCTCACCTTATCGAGATCACCGGGACAAGCCCGGTGACGACGTGGTGAGATTGGTGCGTCCGTTCGTCCCGATGCGATTGTCAAACAGCCGATGACATGCAGGCATGCGTCATCGCCCCTGTTCTTTGCGGCGCGGGGACGCCGGAAGCCTCTATCTTTCCCTCGTCGCATGACGAGGGGGACGGAGCGCCGCGTGGCGCAACGTCTTGGTTTCCATCGTCGCCTCGCGGCGATGATGGAGCGCATCTCTCCCGCCAGAGAGAGACACGCGCGCCTTGCGGCGCTCCACCCAGCCAAGCTTGCGCAGGCTGGGCTTTGTCATGGGCGGCTTTTCTCTCCCCGGGACCGTAGCTTCCGGGGCGCGGACAGACGGCTTTCGATCCTTGCGGGATCGAGGTCCATCTTGTTCCAGCGGGCTTTGGCCCGCCTTCGTCCGGCCCGCGTCCAGCCCTTTAATCTGGGCGGCCCCACTTAGTTGGGGCGGACGGCAAACCCGGGGCGTCCCGGACGCAGGGTGCGAATCCTGCGCGCGGGCGCCGCATCCTTGCTCCACCATCAAGACGCCTCATGATGACGCCCCTCGACGAGCAGGACGGATATAGGATTATAGGCATATAGGAAGAAAGTCAAGAGGGATTGAGCCTGCGTTCTCGCCGCCTCATGCCCGGGCTTGTCCCGGTGATCCCGATCGGGTGAGCGCACGGACAGCCTAAGCGGGATGGCCGCGACAAGCGCGGCCATGACGTGGTGGGAGAGTCCTCTCTCTCTCTGAGCCTCATGGTGAGGAGCGCGCCAAGCGCGCCTTGCGCGAGGGCGGACGACGTCTCGAACCACAAGCGATCCGTCAGGATCGCGTCGAAGAAAATGGGCGGGCGCGCGACTGTGGCCGCCGCATCCTTCGAGACGCGGGCTACGCCCGCTCCTCAGGATGAGGCGGGAGTTGTGTCATCAGCAGAGAAGCAGCGCGGGCGATAGCGCTACCGCAGCGGCGTGACACGCTTCGGGTCAATGCTCAGCGCGATATTGCTGCCGAGCGGCAGGCCGCCGGCGTCGCCACGGTGCGGCACATCGACGATCAGACTATGGCGGCCGGCCTGCATGCGATACCGGGTGTGACCGCCGAGAAATTCCTTTTCAGCCACCGTGGCGCGGACCGGACCGTCGGTGCCGGGAATGATATCTTGCGGGCGGATGGCGATGCAGGTCGCGCCGTCGCCGCCTGTGATGCCCGGAAGACTCCAGCCGTCGCTCTCAAAGCGGCCGCCGGTGATGCGGCCTTCCACCAAATTGGCGGTGCCGAGAAAGGTCGCGACGAACCGGGTGGCCGGATGATCGTAGAGCGCCACCGGCGTGCCGACCTGCTGGATCTTGCCGCTGTCGAGCACGGCGATGCGGTCGGCGATGGCGTTGGCCTCTTCCTGATCGTGCGTCACATAGATCGCGGTGAGACCGAGCTTGCGTTGCAGACGCTTGAGTTCGGCGCGCATCTCGACGCGCAGTTTCGCATCGAGATTGGACAGCGGCTCGTCGAGCAGCAGCACGTCAGGCTCGATGGCGAGCGTGCGCGCAAGCGCCACGCGCTGCTGCTGGCCGCCGGACAGTTGCGCCGGGCGGCGGTCGGCATAGCCGGCGAGACCGACCAGAGCGAGCGCGCTCTCGACCTTGCGAACGATCTCGGCGCGCGGGAGCTTGCGCCGCTCCAGACCGAACGCGACATTCTTCGCGACCGTCATGTGCGGCCACAGCGCATAGCTCTGGAACACCATGCCGACATTGCGTTTCCACGGCGGCAGGCCGGTGACGTCGGTATCGCCGATCAGGATGCGGCCCGAAGCCGGTTCGCCGAAGCCGGCGATCAGCCGCAGCAGGGTGGTCTTGCCGGAGCCGGATGGTCCGAGGAACGCGAAGAACTCGCCGGCGCCGACGTCGAGGCTGACATCGTCGAGCACGGGCGTTCCGCCGTAGCTGAAGCTGACGTTCTCGATCCTGACGCTGCGGGTCATGGCACGGGTCCTGCGACAATTCCTCCACGCGAGCGGCGGTCGCGCTCGCGCTCCGACAGGCGATACGCACAATAGGTTGCGATCGCAACCGTGACGACGGCGATGACGCCAAGCGCCGCACCGGGGCCGCGGCCCGCCGCCGACTGCATATAGACATAGATGCCGTAGGAGATCGGCGCGTCGCGCTCATTGGCCACCAGCAGCAGCGTCGCCGACAACTCGACCGCGGCGGTGGCGAAGCTGGTGACGAAGCCGGCGAACAGGCCGCCGGTGACCAGCGGGACGACGATGCGCGTCAGTGTCGACAGCTTGCCGGCGCCGAGATTTTCCGCCGCTTCCTCGAGGCTGAGATGCAGCTGCCGCAGCGCCGCCGTTGCGGCGGTGAGCGCATAGGGCAGGCGGCGCACCGCATAGGCGATCACCAGCATCAGCCAGAAGGTGGCGAACGGCACATCGGTGAACGGCAGATGCACGTCGTAATAGGTGCGAAGGAGCCCGATGCCGAGCACCAGACCGGGAACGGCGACAGCCGCCATGGCGACCTGCTCGACGAGCTTGCGGCCCGGCAGCCGCGTGCGCAGCACCAGATAGGCGAGCACCGCGCCGATGATGACGTCGATCAGTCCGGCGAGACCGCAATAGAGCACGGTGTTGCCGATCAGCCCCTGCGCCTCGCTGAACACGGTGGCGTAATGCGCGAGCGTGTAGCCGTCCGGCAGCTCGGCGAACGACCACACCGTGCCGATGGACAGCAGGAAAATGCCGATATGCGGCGACAGCACCACCAGCAGCACGCCGACGACGAACAGCGCGGCAACCGTGTTGCCGAAGCGTCCGAGCGAGCGCCGGCCGAGCCCGCCGCCACCGCGCTGCGTCGTCGCGAAATCGATGTGGCGCAAGGCGAGCGTCGAGATCGCCATGGCGCCGAGCGCAGCGCAGATCATGATGACGGAGATGACGTAGCCCATCGGATCGGCGATGCCGACCGAGGTGATCTTCAAATAGGCTTGCGGCGCCAGCATCGCATTGACGTTGAGCAGCAGCGGCGTGGCGAGGTCGTCGAACACCTTGACGAAGACCAGCGCCGCGCCGGCGACATAGCCGGGCAAAGCGAGCGGAAACACGATGCGCGAGAACAGCGCGAAGCCCGATGCGCCGAGGTTCTGCGCCGATTCCTCCATGCTGGTGTCGATATTGGCGAGCGAGGCCGACAGGTTCAGCAGGATGAACGGGAAGTAGTGCAACGCCTCGACGAAGATCACGCCGTTGAGGCCTTCCATGAAGGGAATGCGGAAGCCGAAGTGATCGTTGAGGATCAGGTTGATGGTGCCGTTGCGGCCGTAAATGAGCTGCATGGCGATGGCGCCGACGAACGGCGGCATCACCAGCGGCAGCACGCCGAGCGTGTGAATGATCGCCGCGCCGCGGAACTGGAAGCGTGACAGCAAGGTCGCCAGCGGCACGGCGATCAGGCTCGCGACCGCAACCGTCATCACGCCGACATAGACAGAATTCCAGAACGACTCGCGCAGCAATCCGGTGCGGAAGAAGTCGCCAAAGTGAACGAGGCTGAATCCGCCGGCCGGTCCGGTGAAGGCGACCATGATCACCCGCACGATCGGCACGACCAGGAACGCGATCAGCAGCAACGCGATCACGAGAAGCGCCAGCGCCTGGGTCGGGCTGGCGTTGAAACGGGCAAGATAGCGGGCAAGCCCGCGCCCGACGACGTTGCGGGCGGGCCGTGGCGACGCGGCGAGAGCGGGTGCGCTCATATGAGATGACGCTGGGAAGTTATGTCTGCCGGACTACTTCGCCGCCAGCGCCTTCTCCGCCATGGCCTTGGCATCGGCGTAATGCGCGATGGCGAAGCTGTCCCACTTCTCCTCGAACTCCGCCTGGCGGCCGGCGGCCTTCTCGCCCTTCTTCAATTCCTTGAACGAGGCGGCGATGGCGGGTTCGGCTGCTTCCTTGTCGCCGATCGGCACCGCGGTGGCGAGCCGGCGCGCTTCCTCGATCAGCTTTTTCGCTTCGGCGCTTTTCGTCTTCGCTTCCGCCTCATGGATCGCCTTCCACGCGGCATTCAGTTCCTTGAGGCGGAAGGTGATGATGCGGTCGAACAGCGAATTGAGCAGCGCGTAGCGCGCTTCCGATACATCGGCGTCGAACGTCACGCGCGCGCCGAGCGAGGCGTCCTTGAACGGATTGGGATAGCCGGCCGGCGCCTTGGCGTAGGCGGTGGCTTTCACCGGCAGCCGCTGGATCTTCGGATCGAGCAGCAACTGCTGGCCTTCGTCCGACAGCAGGAATTCGACAAAGGCTTTTGCCGCGTTCGGATGTTTCGCGTTGGCGATGATGCCGACATTGGCCGGCACCAGCGTGGTCACGGTGGGATAGACGAACTCGACCGGGAAGCCCGACGCCTTCGCCGACAGGCCGAAGAAATCGATGACGATGCCGATGCCGTATTGTCCGCTGTTGACCGCGTCCGGCACGCCGAACGAACGGTCCGACACCTGCGCGAAATTGCCGCCGATCTCGAGCAGCGTCGCCCAGCCTTTTTCCCAACCCTCACCCTGCAGCAAGGTTTCGACGGTGAGATGCGTGGTGCCGGAGCGCGACGGCGCGGAGATGCCGACATGGCCGGCATAAATCGGCTTCTTCAGATCGTCCCACTCTTTGGGCGCCGGCAGGCTGTTCGCGCGCAGATAGCGCGTGTTGTACATGATGCCGTAACCGGACGCGGCGAAGCCCGTGTAGAAATTCTCCGGATCGTTGACCGGATAGGAGCCGACCTTCTCGGCGACGCCCGGCGCCTGCGGCTTGTAGGCCTGCAGCAGCTTGTCCTTCTTGAGCACCTCGAACGCGTCGGGCGCCGACGCCCACATGATGTCCGGCGGATTGGATTTCGTTTCGCGGATGAAGGCCACGGCAGCCGCCGTATTGCGGTTCTGCACCTCGACCTTGGTGCCGGGATGCTTCTTCTCGAATGCCTGCGCGAACGGCACCGTGAGATCCTTGGAGAAGGAGGTGACGATGACGAGCTTGTCTTCCAGCGTCTGGGCCTGCGCGATCGTCGCGACAGCGGCGAAGGTGGCGGCAAAAGCGAGCGTGCGGACGAAAGACGGCATGAAAGACGACATGTCAGGACTCCCTGCGACTTCTTGGCGCAAGTTGACGACAGGCGCGTGAAAGCTGCAAGCGTGCCGATGCGGGGTTCGGAAAAATAACGGGCGCACAACAAAAAGCCCGGCCGAAGCCGGGCTGACTGTCTGGCGTGCTGACGCCGTTACTTCTTGCGCAGGCGCACCACTACGTCGATGCGCGAAATCTCGTAGCCTTCCGGCGCGGTCGGCATCTTGTCGACGATCACCTCGGCGCCGGGGATATCGACGAGCTGGTTGGCGTCCTCGACGAAGAAATGATGATGCTCGGAGGCGTTGGTGTCGAAATAGGCTTTGGAGCCTTCGACCGCGACCTGACGCAGCAGGCCGACTTCAGTGAACTGGTGCAGCGTGTTGTAGATGGTGGCGAGCGACACCGGAACCTTGGCCTTGGTCGCTTCCTCGTACAGCATTTCCGCGGTGATGTGACGGTCGCCCTTGGCGAACAGGATCCAGCCGAGCGACATGCGCTGCCGGGTCGGGCGCAGGCCGACGGACCGCAGCATGGACTTCACGTCATGCCAGGGGCAGCCGGTGAGATCGGAGCGCTGTGCTGTCGATGCCGTCACGGAATCGTCCATCTGTGTCAGCGAAGCGAACTTGGTACGCATATCCATTATGTCACGCTCAACGTTCCGGGTTTCAAGGACCCGGGGTCTCGGGAAACCCGTTTCATCTGCAACATATACGAAGCCGGGTTCTAGATGCAACTCTTTCGCAACGCCGGATCAGCCAGCTTTGATTGATTCTAAAGCAGAATTTCCGCCGGAAACGGTGCGTGGCCGACACCGCGCCCGCACCATCTTTGCCCTCCGAACCCCTTATGTTAGGACAAACACGAATGACGTCATCGTCCACCCTGCGCAGTGAGGAAAGACCGTCCATGGGCAGCCGGCCGTCGAGCTTTGGCTATGAAGATCTGCTGGCCTGCGGCCGCGGGGAATTGTTTGGACCGGGCAACCCGCAGCTTCCGCTGCCGCCCATGCTGATGTTCGACCGCATCACCGAGATTTCCGAGGAAGGCGGCGAGAACGGCAAGGGCCTGGTCCGGGCCGAGTTCGATGTGCGGCCCGACCTGTGGTTTTTCGGCTGTCATTTCAAAGGCGACCCGGTGATGCCGGGCTGCCTCGGCCTCGATGCGCTGTGGCAGTTGCTGGGCTTTTTCCTCGGCTGGCTCGGTCAGCCGGGCAAAGGCCGCGCGCTCGGCCTCGGCGAGCTGAAATTCTCCGGCCAGGTGCTGCCGAACGTGAAAAAGGTGGTCTACGGCCTCGAGCTCAAGCGGGTGATGCGCGGCAAGCTAGTGCTGGGCATTGCCGACGGCTGGGTCTCGGCGGACGGCACGGTGATCTACAAGGCCCAGGACCTCAAGGTCGGCCTGTTCCGTGACGAGCCAGCCCCGGCACCCTCCGGAGCCGCCTGAGACGGCCCAAATCGTCGGTGACCGGTTTCTTGGACTTGCGCCTGCGTATTCCGCAGGCCATGTCATGGAGCCATATTCACGGATGCGGATGGCGGAACCCGCTGCCTGCAATCCTTTCCGGCCAGGACGGCCCATCAACACGCGTTTGAGAACTCAGTGAGGCAGGGATGAGACGGGTTGTGGTGACGGGGATGGGCATTGTCTCGTCCATCGGAAACAACACGCAGGAAGTGCTGGCCAGTCTGCGTGAAGGCAAATCCGGCATTTCGTTCTCCGAGGAATACGCCAAGCTCGGCTTCCGCTGCCAGGTGTTCGGTATGCCGACGCTCGATCCGGCCGGGGTTGTCGATCGCCGCGCCATGCGGTTCCTCGGTCAGGGCGGCGCGTGGAACCACGTGGCGATGGAGCAGGCGATCCGCGATTCCGGCGTCGAGGAGAGCGACATCTCTAACCCGCGCACCGGCATTGTCATGGGCTCGGGCGGCCCGTCCGCGCGTGCCATCGTCGACGCCGCCGACATCACCCGCACGAAGGGACCCAAGCGCGTCGGCCCGTTCGCGGTGCCGAAAGCGATGTCGTCGACCGCCTCGGCGACGCTCGCCACCTGGTTCAAGATCAAGGGCGTGAACTATTCGATCTCGTCGGCCTGCGCGACCTCGAACCACTGCATCGGCAATGCCTACGAGCTGATCCAGTGGGGCAAGCAGGACATGGTGTTCGCTGGCGGCTGCGAGGATCTCGACTGGACCATGTCGGTTCTGTTCGACGCCATGGGCGCCATGTCGTCGGGCTACAACGACAACCCGACCAAGGCTTCGCGCGCCTATGACAAGGATCGCGACGGCTTCGTCATCGCCGGCGGCGCCGGCGTGCTGGTGCTCGAGGAGCTGGAGCACGCCAAGGCGCGCGGCGCGAAGATCTATGCCGAAGTCGCCGGCTATGGCGCGACCTCGGACGGCTACGACATGGTCGCGCCATCCGGCGAAGGCGCGATCCGCTGCATGACCATGGCGGCTGAAGCGGCCAAGGTGCCGATCGACTACATCAACCCGCACGCGACCTCGACGCCGGTCGGCGACGAGAAAGAGATCGAGGCGATTCGCACGGTGTTCGGCAGCAAGTGCCCGCCGATCGCCGCGACCAAGTCGCTCACCGGCCATTCGCTCGGCGCGACCGGCGTCCAGGAAGCGATCTATTCGCTGCTGATGATGAATAACGGCTTCATCTGCGAGAGCGCCAATATCGAAAACATCGATCCTGCCTTCGCCGACATGCCGATCGTCCGCGCGCGCCAGGACAATGTGAAGCTCGGCGCGGTGCTGTCCAATTCGTTCGGGTTCGGCGGCACCAATGCGTCGATCGTGCTCAAGCGGCTCGACGCGTGAGCCGGTCCGGCATGGGCTGACTATTTCGGGGATCTGGGGATGTCGGAATTGATGAAGGGCAAGCGCGGCCTGGTCATGGGGGTCGCGAACGATCACTCCATCGCGTGGGGTATCGCACGGACACTGGCTGCTCATGGCGCCGAACTCGCCTTCACCTATCAGGGCGATGCGCTGGCGAAACGGGTCAAGCCGCTGGCGGACTCGGTGAAGTCGTCGCTGGTGCTGCCGTGCGACGTCGAGGACATCGCGTCCGTCGACAAGGTGTTCGACGAGATCAAGGCCTCGTGGGGCACGATGGATTTCCTGATCCACGCCATCGCCTTCTCCGACAAGAACGAGCTCAAGGGGCGCTATGCGGATTCGACGCGCGAGAACTTCGTGCGCACCATGGTGATCTCCTGTTACGCCTTCACCGAAGCGGCGAAGCGCGCCGCGGCGCTGATGCCGAACGGCGGCAGCATGCTGACGCTGACCTATAACGGCGGCGACCGCGCGATGCCGAACTACAACGTGATGGGCGTGGCGAAAGCCGCGCTCGAAGCGTCGGTGCGCTATCTCGCGGTGGATTTCGGCGCGCAGAAGATCCGCGTCAACGCCATCTCCGCCGGACCGATCCGCACGCTGGCCGGCGCCGGCATCGGCGATGCGCGTTACATGTTCGCGTTCCAGCAGAAGTATTCGCCGCTCGGTCGCGGCGTGACGCTCGACGAACTCGGCGGCGCCGGGCTTTATCTGTGCTCGGATTTGTCAGGCGGCGTCACCGGCGAAATCCATTTCGTCGATAGCGGCTACAACGTCATCGCCATGCCGCAGCCCGCCGCGCTGAAGGAAGCCGGCGGTGCGGTCGAGAACGGGAATTCCTGATTGGCGGGCGCACGCGCGTCACGGCTTTCTCAGTCCTCATCCTGAGGAGGCGCGAAGCGCCGTCTCGAAGGATGAAGGCCCGCATATCGCAGTAGCTTGACCTGCATGGTTTGAGACGCCGCGCCTTCGCTGACCGCTTCGGCGTGGCTCCTCACCATGAGGATTGACAGGTCTCTCTTTGCTAAAGAAAAACGGCCGGGGGGTTCCCCGGCCGTTTTTCTTTCGTTGTGCGTGGGGAAGCTCACGCGGCCTCGCGCAGCGTCTCGCCGGGCAGGTCGAAACGGTCGGCGTTCATCACCTTGTTCCAGGCGCCGATGAAATCCTTGACGAACTTCTCCTTGGAGTCGGTGCAGGCATAGACTTCGGCGAAGGCGCGAAGCTGCGAGTGCGACCCGAAGACCAGGTCGACCCGCGTGGCGGTCCACTTGACCTCTTTGGTTTTCCGGTCGCGTCCCTCGTAGAGGTTGTCGCCCTTCTTCGACCACACCGTGCCCATGTCGAGCAGGTTGACGAAGAAATCGTTGGTCAGCTTGCCCGGCGTCCTGGTGAAGACGCCGTTCTTGGAGTCTTCCGCATTGGCGCCGAGCACGCGCAGTCCGCCGAGCAACACGGTCATCTCCGGCCCCGTGAGGGTCAGAAGCTGCGCCTTGTCGATCATCGCCTCTTCAGGCTGCATGAACTGCTTGCCGCTGAGATAGTTGCGGAAAGCGTCGGCCCGCGGCTCGAGCGGCGCGAAGGAATCGACGTCGGTCTGCTCCTGCGACGCATCCATGCGGCCCGGAATGAACGGCACCTTGGCGGTGACGCCGGCATCCTTGGCAGCCTTCTCGACCGCCGCCGCGCCGCCGAGCACGATCAGATCGGCGAGCGAGACTTTCTTGCCCGAAGCCGATCCGTTGAACTCCTTCTGGATCGCTTCGAGCTTCTGCAACACGGTCGCGAGCTGCGCCGGATTGTTGACCTTCCAGTCCTTCTGCGGGGCGAGACGGACGCGCGCGCCGTTGGCGCCGCCGCGCTTGTCGGAGCGGCGGAACGTCGAGGCCGAGGCCCATGCGGTCGAGACGAGCTGCTGCACCGTGAGGCCCGAGGCGAGGATCTTCGCCTTCAGGTCGGCGACGTCCTTGTCGTTGATCAGCTTGTGATCGACGGCCGGGATCGGGTCCTGCCAGATCAGCACTTCCTTCGGCACCATCGAGCCGAGATAGCGCACGCGCGGGCCCATATCGCGGTGGGTCAGCTTGAACCAGGCGCGGGCGAACGCGTCCGCGAACTGATCCGGATTCTCGTAGAACCGCCGCGAGATCTTGCCGTATTCAGGATCGAAACGCAGCGACAGGTCGGTGGTCAGCATCGTCGGCCGATGCTTCTTCGACGGGTCGAACGCATCGGGCACGTCGGCGGCGGCGTTCTTGGCCACCCACTGCTTGGCGCCGGCGGGGCTCTTGGTCAGCTCCCACTCGTTCTCGAACAGGTTCTTGAAGAACAGGTTGCTCCATTCGGTCGGCTTCTGCGTCCAGGTGACTTCCGGACCGCCGCCGATGGCGTCGGCGCCCATGCCGCTGCCGTGCGTGCTCTTCCAGCCGAGACCTTGATCCTCAAGATCCGCGGCCTCCGGCGCCGGACCCACCAGCGATGCGTCGCCCGCGCCGTGGGTCTTGCCGAAGGTGTGACCGCCGGCGATCAGCGCCACGGTTTCCTCGTCGTTCATCGCCATGCGGAAGAACGTCTCGCGGATATCCTTCGCGGCGGCGACGGGATCGGGGTTGCCGTTCGGGCCTTCCGGGTTGACGTAGATGAGGCCCATCTGCACCGCGCCGAGCGGTTCACTGAGCTGACGCTCACCGGAATAGCGCTCGTCGCCGAGCCAGGTGCCTTCCGGTCCCCAGTACAGTTCTTCCGGCTCCCACACATCGGCGCGGCCGCCGGCGAAGCCGAAGGTCTTGAAGCCCATGGATTCGAGCGCGGCGTTGCCGGCCAGCACCATCAGGTCGGCCCACGACAGCTTGCGGCCGTATTTCTGCTTGATCGGCCACAGCAGGCGGCGGCCTTTGTCGAGGTTGACGTTGTCCGGCCACGAGTTGAGCGGGGCGAACCGCTGCTGTCCCGCCCCGGCGCCGCCGCGGCCGTCGGTGATGCGATAGGTGCCGGCCGAGTGCCAGGCGAGGCGCACCATCAGACCGCCGTAGTGACCGAAGTCCGCCGGCCACCACTCCTGCGACTGGGTCATCAGCGCCTTGAGGTCGGCCATCACCGCGTTGAGATCGAGGCTCTGGAATTCCTTGCTGTAGTCGAAGCCCGCGCCCATCGGGTCGGATAATTTTGAATTGGTGTGCAGCATCTGGATGTCCAGATGATCCGGCCACCAGTCGCGGTTTCTATGCCCGCGCGATCCGGTGAACGGGCATTTGCCCGCGCTCTTGTCGTCGGTCTTGGCGTCCATCGTTCTCTCCCGTCGTTTCTCGATTGGGCGTGAATGGGATTCGGGCGTCCGCAGGGGATCCCGTCTCTCTTCACCAAAAGTCTATGACCGTTCTTTGGATCAGGTCTAATCGTATTGAATAGGCCATGCGATAAGATAAACTTATCGAATGATCACCTTGAAACAATTGCGCTATTTAAGCGCGCTGGCGCGGCTGCGGCATTTCGGGCGGGCGGCGCAGGACTGTGCCGTGACCCAGCCGGCGCTGTCCATGCAAATCCGCGAACTGGAGCGGGAGATCGGCGT
>JAEWJH010000019.1 GCA_023386635.1 Pseudomonadota bacterium | reverse complement strand
ATCGGCAAGGGGCCGGAGATCGCGACCAGCATCAAGGACAAGCTCCACGTCTTCGATCATTTCATCGCCTCGCTGAAAAGCCTGCGCGATGCCGTGCTGCCGGAAAGCGACAACAAGGGCCTGGCGCTCGATCTCGCCAGCATCCTGCAGCCGACGCTGATCTTCGTCACGCCGGCGGTGGGTCAGGTGTTCATCTTCTTCGGCACGCTGTTCTTCTTCCTGCTCGGTCGCGCGCAGCTACGCCATGTGATGATCTTCTTCTTCGCGCAGCGCGAGGCGCGGCTGCGGATGCTCAAGATCTTCAACGACGTCGAGTACAATCTCACGACTTATTTGAGCGTCGTCGCCATCATCAATGCGGTGGTCGGCATCGCCGCCTTCGCGGTGGCGTGGGGCGTCGGCCTGCCCAATCCACTGGCGTGGGGCGTGCTGGCGTTCCTGCTGAACTTCATCCCCTATGTCGGCGCGCTGATCATGGAGCTTGTGCTGTTGCTGGCCGGACTGGTCACGTTCGACACGCTCACCCATGCGATCCTGGCGCCGGCGTTGTTTCTCGCCTTCACCACGCTGGAGGGGCACTTCGTCACCCCGGCGATCATGGGCAAGCGGCTGACGCTGAACCCGCTGACGGTGTTTCTGGCACTGATCTTCTGGACCTGGCTGTGGGGGCCGGTCGGCGCCTTCCTCGCGGTGCCGCTGCTGATCGTCGCGCTCGTGGTGATCAACCACCTGTTCCCGAAGTCCGTCCCGGAATTGCCGGAGTGACGGGCTGTCACTGGCGCAACCTCTGAGGCCGGGTTAGACACGGGCATGGATATCGAAGCCTACGCGACGCAGATCATCGACTTCGTGCGCGATCATCAGGCGTGGGCAGCGCCGATCGTGTTCACGCTCGCCTTCGCGGAATCGCTCGCTTTCATCTCGCTGCTGGTGCCGGCCTGGGCCGCGCTGGTGGGCATCGGCGCGCTGATCATGTCGAGCGGCTTGAGCTTCTGGCCGGTGCTGGTCGCCGGTGCGCTCGGCGCGGCGCTCGGCGACTGGCTGTCCTATTGGGTGGGCGGCAAGCTCGGCCCATCGGTCGCGCATATCTGGCCTTTGTCCCGCCATCCGAACCTGCTGCCGCGCGGCGAAGCTTTCGTGCGCAAATGGGGCGCGCTCGGCATCTTCATCGGCCGCTTTTCGGGGCCGCTGCGCGCTTCGGTGCCGCTGATCGCCGGCATCTTCGAGATGCCGTACTGGCGTTTCCAGATCGCCAATTTCACCTCAGCGTTCGTGTGGGCCGCGGTGCTGCTGACGCTGGGCGATGTCGGCGGCAAGGTCATCAAATGGCTGTGGGGGTAGGGTGCATGCGGCGCGACGCTGCGCCGCATCCGATTCACGATGCTGCCATGCGCGCAGTTGTTTGCCGGCAGATGCGAATGTTTATTGTCTTTCGTGTGCACAGACCGAACACTGCGTTCGCAATGATGTCGCGACAAGGGCGAGGGAATTCATGAATCGGCTTTCGACAACAATGGCTTTGACGGTGATGGCGATCGGGTTTGCGGCACTGCAAACCGCCACCGCGCAGACCTCCGCCGCGCAAAACTGGCCGACGCGGCCTGTGACTATGGTGGTGCCCTTCGGCGCCGGCGCGGGCACCGACGTGATCGGCCGCATCCTCGCGGATCGGCTCTCGCAGGTGCTCGGCGCTCAAGTCGTGGTCGAGAATGCCGGCGGGGCGGGCGGCATGAACGGCAGCGCGCGCGTCGCCAAGGCGGCGCCGGACGGCTACCAGTTCGTGCTCGGCACGGTCGGCACCCATTCGCAGAACCAGTCGATCTACAAGGCTCCGCTCTATGATGCGCGCACGGACTTCGCGCCGGTGGCGCTGGTCGTCGACGTGCCGCCGGTGCTGATCGCCCGCAAGGATCTGCCGGTCGAGGGCCTCAAGGCGTTCGTCGCCTATGCCAAGGAACACCAGGGCAAGATGTCATACGGCTCGTCGGGTACCGGCTCGGCGGCGCAACTGGCCTGCGCCTTGCTCAACGCGCAAAGCGGCATCGACATCACCCATGTGCCTTATCGCAGCGCGCCCGCGGCGATGCAGGACCTCGTCGCCGGCCGGATCGACTATCAATGCGGATTGCTGGCCAGCACCTTGCCGCAGATTCAGAACGGCGACGTGAAAGCCATCGCCGTGCTGACCAAGGAGCGTTCGCCGGCGATGCCGAACCTTGCGAGCGCAGACGAACAGGGGCTCACCGGCTTCGAGGCGTCGGCCTGGCATGGCGTTTTCTTCCCCAAGGACACGCCGCCGGAGATCGTGCAGAAGCTCAACAAGGCGCTGTCGGAAACGCTGGATACGCCGTTGGTGCAGGAGCGACTCGCCAAGGCTGGCGCCATCGTCACCACGCCGGAACGCCGCTCGCCGGATTATCTGCGCCAGTTCGTCGCCAGCGAGACGGCGAAGTGGGCCGACGCGATCAAGGCGGCGAAAATCGAGCAGCAGTAGGCCGTGATGAAAACGGGCTCCGCCGAAGCGGAGCCCGTATGCGCTGTCGTATGCAGCGGCGGCAAGCACCTGTTTCGCCTTCTCGGCGCCGATCGACTGACCATAGTGAATAGACGGTGCGCGCCGGTGTTCCTGCACACCGCCGGCGGGCAGGGTTGCTTGACCCTCGGTCCGGGTGGGCCTATATCGCCGCGCATGATGACGACTACCGCAACCATGTCCCGTCGCCGCCGCCGCGCTCGCGTGGCCGGGATGCGCGTGCGCGCTTAAATCTCCGGCCGCCGGACCTGATCCGCGGCTCTCCCCCCAGATCCCCGCGGTTTCCGTCCGGCGCTTCGTATGCGACGTTCGACAGGTTTCTGACAGAGGATCAATTCTCATGGCGACCAAGGCGAAAATCGGCGTTCTCGGCGCGTCCGGCTACACCGGCTCGGAGCTGGTGCGGCTGTTGCTGCGCCATCCCCGTGTGGAGATCGCGCTGCTGACCGCCGACCGCCGTGCGGGTCAGGAGATGCGCACCGTATTTCCGCAGTTCGCGCCATTCGCCCTGCCGACGCTGGTCTCGATCGAGAGCGTCGACTGGAAGGCCGCTGGCCTCGACCTGATCTTTTGCGCGCTGCCGCATGCGACGACGCAGAAGGTGATCGCGGCGATTTTCGCCGCGAAGCCCGATGCCAAGATCGTCGATCTGTCGGCCGACTTCCGGCTGTCCGATCCGGCCGCCTATGCGAAGTGGTACGGCCACGAGCACGCGGCGACCGAATTGCAGAAGCAGGCGGTCTACGGGCTGGTCGAGATCTACCGGCGCGACATCAAGCGGGCGCAACTCGTCGCCAATCCCGGCTGCTACACGACCTGCGCGCAGTTGCCGCTGGTGCCGCTGATCAAAGCAAAGGCGATCGACCTCGACGAGATCGTCGTCGACGCGAAGTCGGGCATGACTGGCGCCGGCCGTTCCGCCAAGGAAGCGATGCTGTTCTCGGAAGTGTCGGAAGGGTTCAACGCTTATGGCGTCGGCCATCACCGGCACATGGCCGAACTTGATCAGGAATTCTCCAAGGCCGCCGGGCGCGACGTGGTGGTGACGTTCACGCCGCATCTGGTCCCGATGAACCGCGGCATTCTCTCGACCATCTATGTGCGCGGCAAGCGCGGCCGCACCGCGCAGGACCTGCACGAGATCCTGGCGAAGCAATACGCCAGGGAAGAATTCGTGCACGTGCTGCCGTTCGGCGAGACGCCGCACACGCGGCATATCCGCGGCTCGAACATGACCTTCATCGGCGTTGCCCAGGATCGCCACGAGGGCCGCGCGATCCTCGTCAGCGTGCTCGACAATCTGGTGAAGGGCGCGTCGGGTCAGGCCGTGCAGAACATGAACCTGATGCTCGGCTTCCCTGAGTCAGCCGGTCTCGAACAGGTCGCGCTGTTTCCGTAATCAGCGCGTCAGGCTCGTCGCCACGACATAGGCGCCGACCAGCATCACAACGCTGGAGAACAGGATCGTCAGCATCCGCTTGCGTGCCGCCAGATGGCGCGACAGCGCGATGCCGGCGATGCTGCCCGCCGCGCCGCCGAGGATGAACAGGCCGGCGACACTCCAGTCGACGAAGCCGGAAGCGGCATAACTCACGGCGGTCGTCGCGCCGAAGGCCGTCACCGACATCAGCGACGAACCGATGGCGTTGATCAGCGGCATCGCGGTCGCTTCCACCAGCCCCGGGACGATCAGGAAGCCGCCGCCGATACCGAAGAAGCCGGAGAGCGCGCCGACCGCGAGACCGATGCCGACCAGGCGCGGCAGCAGGCGCAGATAGGTTTCGCGCGTCAGCATCACATCGGGATTGCTGCCGCCGCGACGCGGGATGAGCATCAACCCACCGATGACGATCATCATCAAACCGAACGCCGTCAGCAGATGACGGCCGTCGACGATCTTGCCGATCTCCGCCCCCGCTGCCGCGCCGACGATGCCCGACACCGCGAACACGATCGCGCAGCGCCATTTCACGTTGCCGATGCGCGCATGGCCGATCAGGTTGAACGCCGCATTGGCGGCGACCGCGACCGAGCTGGTGCCGATCGCGAGATGTGTGTCCTGCATGCCGACTACATGGATGAGCAGCGGGACCGCGAGGATCGAGCCGCCGCCGCCGACGAGGCCGAGCACGATGCCGACGATGGAACCGGACAGCACCGACAGCAGGGCGGCGGTCGTGAGCATCACGTCACCGCGCGCCGGTTCCAGGGCATCAGCGCAAGCAATCGCGCCATGCCGCAGAAGCCGCTGATGCCAGCGAACAGCAGCCCTGCGCCGACGAAGCCGGAGAGCGCGTAGAAGCCCGGTGCGATGAGGAAGCCGAGCAGCACGCCGAGCAGGACCAGGCCGCCGGCGCCGATCTGCACCTGCCGCATGATGTCGATCGGCTGGCTGCGATCGAGCTTCACGGGCAGTCCCGCTTTTTTCCAGGCCTCGAGGCCGCCTTCCAGCAGGTAGGCTTCGCAGGCATCCGCAGCGGAGGCGAGCTTCGCGGCATTCGCCTGCGTGCGCGCACCGGAGCGGCAATGGAAAATCACGACGCGATCCTGCGGAATCGCGGCGGAATTGATCAGGGGCAAAGGCACGAGCTTCGCGTCCGGAATATTCTCGCGCGCGTGCTCGGCCGCGTCGCGGATATCGACCAGGACGGCGCCCTCGCGGATCAGGTCCCGGGCGCGGGCCGGAGAGATGGTGGGCATCGGTTTCATGGGTATCTCCTTGCGAACGCGTGCGCGGATTGCGTCACGCGCAATAGATGTCCTTGAGGGTGGCGAGCAGCCGTGCCGCGTTGGCGTCGGCGATGCGGTAATGCACAGACTGGCCGTCGCGACGCGTCGCAACCAGCTTGTCGTCGCGCAGCTTGGCGAGATGCTGCGACAATGCCGACTGGCTGAGGTCGATACTCTCGGCGAGATCACTGACCGTGACCTCGCCGTCCATGGCGAGACGGCACAGCACCAGCAGTCGCTTCTCGTTGGCCAGAAGCTTGAGCAATTGCGCCGCTTCGCCAGCCTTGCGCTCGAGCCGGGCGAGCGCCGGGTCGCGCCTGACGACGCCGGTCCGTGACGACGCGAGAGCCTGGGGCATTGCCTGTATCCTTTCGCTTCATATTAGATATTGCTAAATTAGAGAATACTAATAATATGTCAAGAGTCATCAGGCAGGGAGTTTGATCATGGTGATGGAACATGCCGCCGGGCGTCCCGCCGCGGACGGCACGGCGCAGCCGCTCGTGCAGGCCTTTTTCGATGAGCCCACCAATACGGTGAGCTATCTGGTGTGGGATCCGCAGACGGCGCAGGGCGCGGTAATCGATCCGGTGCTCGACTACGATCACAAGAGCGGCAAGGCGACGGTCCGCTCGGCGGAGGCGATCCTCGCCGATGCGCAGTCACGCGGCGTGACGATCGCCTACGTGCTGGAAACCCATGCCCATGCCGATCACCTGTCGGCCGCGCCTTACATCAAGCTGAAGACCGGCGCGGCGGTCGGCATCGGCGAGCATATCCGCGAGGTGCAAAAGATCTTCCGGCCGGTGTTCAACGCGCTCGACGTGTCGGGCAAGGGCAGCGAGTTCGACCGGCTGTTCCGTGATGGCGAGACGTTCAAGCTCGGTACGCTCGACGTGTCGGTGATCGCCACGCCGGGCCATACGCCGGCCTGCGTGTCGTACCGGATCGGGAATGCCGTGTTCGTCGGCGACACGCTGTTCATGCCGGACTACGGCACGGCGCGGGCGGACTTTCCCGGCGGCGATGCGCGGACGCTCTACCGTTCGATCCACCGGCTGCTCGCGCTGCCGCCGGAGACGCGCCTGTACATCTGCCACGACTACAAGGCGCCGGGCCGCGACCACTATGCGTGGGAAACCACGGTGGGCGAGGAGCGGGCGCGCAACGTGCATGTGCATGACGGCGTCGACGAGGACGCCTTCGTCGCGATGCGCGCGGCCCGCGACGCGACATTGTCGGCGCCGACGCTGCTGCTGCCGTCGATCCAGGTGAATATCCGCGCCGGCCAGTTGCCGCCGCCGGACGCGGACGGGGTTCGTTACCTGAAGATTCCGGTCACGCTGGCGGCGTGACCGGACTCGCCGTCACGCCCAGCCGAAGATCGCCAGCACCAGCGCCGCCTGTGCGGCGAAGCCGATGCCGAACGCGACCGTGCGCAGCACCGGAATGCCGGCGGTGTAGACCACGACGTGCAGGAGCCGCGCCCAGAAATAGACGGCGCAGGCCGTGGCCGTGGTGTGATTGGCGACACCGAGCGTGTCGAGGATCAGCACCAGCGGCGCGAAGATCATCAGGTTCTCGACCGCATTGGTGTGCGCGAAGTAAAGACGCATCGCCCAGCCGTGCTGCGGCTTGTCCTTCGCGGTCGGATTGGCCATCGCCCCCGAGATCCCGCGCACGCGGATCCGGTCGAGCACATAGGGCACCCACATCAGGCCGGTCAGCACCACGGTGAGGGTCAGCCAGAACAGTTCTTTGGTCATAATCGTCTCCGCAACGTCGGGAAGGAAGGATGAGGGTGAGGATCAGGACGTGACGCGCACATAGGAGCCGGGCGCATCCTCGATCGGTTTATAAGCGTCGCTGCCGGGCTTGCGCGCCGGCACGGTCTCGGCATTGAGCGACTTGATCCAGTCGATCCAGTCCGGCCACCAGGAGCCGGGATGCTCCTTGGCCTTCGCCATCCAGCTATCGATGTCGGCGTCCTTCGGCGTGTCGCCGGTCCAGTACTGGTATTTCTGCTTGGCCGGCGGATTGACCACGCCGGCGATATGGCCGGAGCCCGACACGACGAACTTCACCGGCCCGCCGAAGAAGGTGCAGCCGAGCGCCACCGACTTCGCCGGCGCGATGTGATCCTCGCGCGTCGCGAGATTGTAGACCGGCACTTTCACCTTCTTGAGGTCGAGCGCGACATTGTCGATCGTCATCTTCCCGGCGCTCAACAGATTGTTGAGATAGCAGTTGCGCAGATAGAACGAATGATTCGCCGCCGGTATCCGCGTGGCGTCGGAATTCCAGTACAGCAGGTCGAACGGGAACGGCGTCTTGCCCTTGAGGTAGTTGTTGATCACGTAGGGCCAGATCAGGTCGTTCGAGCGCAGCATGTTGAAGGCGTTGGCCATCTTGGTGCCGGCGAGATAGCCGCGCTCGTTCATCTGCTGCTCGAGCGTGCTGATCTGTTCCTCGTCGACGAACACCTGCAGGTCGCCGGCGTGGCGGAAGTCCACCTGCGCGGCGAAGAAGGTCGCGGAAGCGACGCGGTTCTGCCGGGTCGCGGCGAGATAGGCGAGGGTAACCGCGAGCAGCGTGCCGCCGACGCAATAGCCGATCATGTGCGCGGTCTGCTCGCCGGTGATAGCGGCGACCACATCGAGCGCGGCGATCGGCCCCTCGCGCATATATTCCGCGAAGCCCTTCTGCGCGAGACGCTCGTCCGGATTGACCCACGAGATCACGAACACCGTGAGCCCCTGATCGACGCACCACTTGATGTAGGATTTTTCCGGATTGAGATCGAGGATGTAGAACTTGTTGATCCACGGCGGCACGATCAGCAGCGGCGTCTTCAGCACCGTCTCCGTGGTCGGCGTGTACTGGATCAATTGCATCAGGTCGTTCTGGAATACGACCTTGCCCGGCGTCAGCGCCAGGTTCTTGCCGACCGCGAATTTCGACGGGTCGGACTGGGTGATCTTCAGGTCGCCATGCCCGGCCTTGATGTCGGCGGCGAGGTTGTGCATTCCGCGCGCGAGATTCTCGCCGTTCGACGTCAGCGTCTCGCGCATCAATTCCGGATTGGTGAGCACGAAGTTCGACGGCGACATCGCATTGGCGATCTGGCGGATATAGAACTCCGCCTTCTGCCGCGTGTGCGGGTCGAGCGTCTCGGCCTCGTCGACCAGCTTGTTGGCCCAGTCGACCGACAGCAGATAGGTCTGTTTCAGGAAATCGTAGAACTGGTTCGACGACCATTCGGGGTCGGCGAAGCGCTTGTCGCGCGGATCGGCTTTGACCACCGGCTCGGCCGGTTCGCCGGTCATCCGCTTCATGGTCGAGGCCCATAGGTCGAGATAGGCGCGGCCGAGCGAGGTCTGCAGTTCCACGGCACGGCTCGGGTCCGACAGCCAGTAATCCGCCACCTGGCCCAGGGTCTTGACCACGCTGGTGATCTCATCGGCCAGCGCCGGCTTGATCGCTCCCTCTTCGCGCGGCTTGAGATAGGCCGCGAGCGCTTTTCCGCCTTCCTCGACCATGCGCGCCACGTTGCGCGAGAAGGCCTCGATATCGACGTCGCCGACCTTGAGCGGTTCGGACGGAACCTGGTTCATTCGTCTGACTGCCGTGTCATCGTCGAGAGTGGCGCTGCCTTGGGGAGAGGGCAAGGATGGCGCCAGACCATCGCGGCCAAGGTTAACCTGTTTCGTTTGATCATGCTTCCGACAAATTCAGCTTATTAGTCGCAGCCGCGGCCTCATGATAGACTTCGACCGACTCTGTAACCCTTTGATGATCATTGATAACTGACCGGACTTCGCGCTCATGACATTGCGCTGCAACAATTGGCTCTGCTCGGCGCTCAGTGCTGCCGCGGTGATGTCGGCTGCGGCGCTGCTGTCGAGCTGCTCGGCTGCGGGTGTCGGTGAGAGCATTCCCCAGAATCTCGGCGGCCTGCCGACCAATGCGCCCGCGCGTCCGGCGACGCCGGGGGCCTATCCAGCGGTCAATGATATCCCGCCGGCCCGGCAGGACCGGGTGTTGAGCGTCGACGAGCAGACCAGGCTGGAACAGGACCTGAAGGCCCTGAAGACCCGTCAGGAAGGGCGGGCCAAAGCGGCCGACAAGGCGGCGGAGACGGCTGAGGACGACGCGGCGCAGCCGGCGGCTGCTGCCCGAGCCGCGGGTGGCGCCGCACAGAAACGCACGCCGCAAAGGCCGGCTGGCACCGGCAAAAACCCGTGATACAAGCTGCGCCACATCATCGCGCGGTCCCATAAGGCCAGGGAGCCGCGAAGGAATTGATCCCATGGAAGAATTTTACCGCATCCGCCGCCTGCCGCCCTATGTGTTCGAAACCGTCAACCGCGCCAAGGCCAAGGCGCGTAACGCCGGCGCCGACATCATCGACCTGGGTATGGGCAATCCGGACCTGCCGACGCCGCCCCACGTCATCGAGAAGATGAAAGAAGTGCTCGGCAAGCCGCGCACCGACCGCTACTCGTCGTCGAAGGGCATCCCCGGTCTGCGTCGCGCCCAGGCGAACTATTACGAGCGCCGCTTCGGCGTGAAGCTCAACCCGGAAACGCAGGTCGTCGCCACGCTCGGCTCCAAGGAAGGCTTCGCCAACGTCGCGCAGGCGATCACCGCGCCGGGCGACGTCGTGCTGGTGCCGAACCCGAGCTACCCGATCCACGCGTTCGGCTTCCTGATGGCGGGCGGCGTGATCCGCTCCGTGCCGTCGGAGCCGGTGCCGAGCTTCTTCACCTCGCTCGAGCGCGCGATCATGTATTCGATCCCGAAGCCGATCGCGGTGGTGGTGTGTTATCCGGCGAACCCGACCGCCTATGTGGCCGATCTCGATTTCTACAAGGACCTCGTCGCCTTCGCGAAGAAGCACGAGATCCTGATCCTGTCCGATCTCGCGTATGCGGAAGTCTATCTCGACAACAATCCGCCGCCGTCGGTGTTGCAGGTGCCGGGCGCGATGGACGTGACGGTCGAGTTCACCTCGCTGTCGAAGACCTATTCGATGCCGGGCTGGCGCATGGGCTTCGCAGTCGGCAACGAGCGGGTGATCGCCGCGCTCACGCGCGTGAAGTCGTATCTCGACTACGGCGCGTTCACGCCGATCCAGGTCGCGGCCGCGGCCGCGCTCAACGGACCGGACGACTGCATCAAGGAGATGCGCGAGATCTATCGCCGCCGCCGCGACGTGATGGTGGAGAGTTTCAGCCGCGCCGGCTGGAACGTGCCGCCGCCGCCGGCGTCGATGTTCGCCTGGTCGCCGATCCCGGAGCCGTTCCGCAGCCTCGGCAGCGTCGAGTTCTCGACCTTGCTGGTCGAGCACGCGGAAGTCGCGGTGTCGCCCGGCATCGGCTTCGGCGAGCACGGCGAGGGCTATGTCCGCATCGCGCTGGTCGAGAACGAGCAGCGCATCCGGCAGGCCGCCCGCAATATCCGGCGCTTCCTTGAATCCGGGGCGGAAAAGCTGCACAACGTGGTTCCGCTGGCGACGCGCCGTTAGGCGCGTCGTTTCTCCAATTGCGACGCGCCGTTATGGCGTGTCGTTTCTCTCGATATCCGGATCGTTTTTCAATGGTTGCACCCCTGAAGGTCGGTGTCGCCGGGCTCGGCACAGTCGGCTCGGCAGTCGTTGCCACCGTGCGCGAGCAGAAGGCGATGCTGGCCGCGCGCTGCGGCCGGCCGATCGAAATCGTCGCCGTCTGCGCCCGCTCCAAGACCAAGAAGCGCGGCATTGATCTGCGCGGCCTGCGCTGGTTCTCCGATCCGCTCAAGCTCGCGATCGATCCGTCGATCGACCTGTTCGTCGAACTGATGGGCGGCTCGGGCGAGCCGGCGAAGAGCGCGGTCGAAGCCGCGCTCGCATCGGGCAAGGCGGTGGTCACTGCCAACAAGGCGCTCTTGGCGAAGCACGGCGTCGCGCTCGCGCGCATGGCGGAGAAGCAGAAGGTCGCGCTGAATTTTGAAGCAGCCGTCTGCGCCGCGGTCCCGGCGATCAAGACGCTGCGGGAAGGGCTCGCCGGCAATCGCATCAACCGCGTCTACGGCATCCTCAACGGCACCTGCAATTATATGCTCACGCGCATGGAGCGCGAGAAGCTGTCGTTCGACGAATGCCTGAAGGAAGCGCAGCGTCTCGGCTATGCAGAGGCGGATCCGGGCTTCGACATCGAAGGTCACGACACCGCGCAGAAACTGTCGATCCTTGCGAGCCTCGCCTTCGGCACGCAGGTCAATCAGAGCGCGGTCTCGGTCGAGGGCATCACCTCGATCACGCCGCAGGATCTCGCGGCGGCTGACGAACTCGGCTACCGCATCAAATTGCTGGGTGTTGCCGCGCGCACGGCGAAGGGCATCGAGCAACGCGTGCACCCGACCATGGTGCGCAAGGATTCGCCGATCGCCGCGGTGATGGGCGTGACCAATGCGCTGACCATCGACGCCGACGGCATCGACCCGATCACGCTGGTCGGCCCCGGCGCGGGCGGTCTCGCGACCGCCTCGGCGGTGGTTGCCGACATCGCCGACGTGGCACGTGGCCTGCGCATCCCGCCGTTCGGGCGGCCGGTGGCCGGGCTTGCGGTCAGCCACAAGGCGCCGATGGAGCGCCACGAGGGCGGCTATTACATCCGGCTCCTGGCGCGCGATCTGCCGGGCACCGCCGCGGCCATCGCCAGCCGGCTGGCGCAGCAGAAGATTTCGCTGGAATCCATTGTGCAGCGCCACCTCAACGGGGAGCCGCCGGCGGGCTCCGGCAAGGGCGCGGTCCCTGTCATCCTCATGACATATGCAACCACCGAGGATGCGGTCCGCAAGGCGCTGGTGGCTGTGGGCCGCGACCGGGTGATCTCTGGCAAGCCGCAGGTCATCCGCATAGAAAAGAACTGAGTTTGACGTCCGAAGCGAGAGGGGTGCCGTCCGGGAGCCGGGCCGGCCGGTTACAGGCGTAGGGAGAATATCGATGTCGTCGACGATCACCATTCAGCCGGGTCAGGCGCTGGAGCGTATTCTCTCGCTGGAGATCGTACGCGTCACCGAGCGCGCGGCCGTGTCGGCCGCCCGTTTGCGTGGCCACGGCAAGGACAAGGCCTCCGATCAGGCGGCCGTCGATGCGATGCGCCGCGAATTGAACAAGCTGCCGATCGACGGAACGGTCGTGATCGGCGAGGGCGAGATGGACGAGGCGCCGATGCTGTTCATCGGCGAGCAGGTCGGCAACAAGAACGGCCCCAAGGTCGATATCGCCGTCGATCCGCTGGAAGGCACGACGCTATGCGCCAAGAACATGCCGGGCGCGATCGCGACGCTCGCCATGGCGGAAGCGGGCACGCTGCTGCACGCGCCTGACTGCTACATGGACAAGATCGCCATCGGTCCGGGCTATCCGAAAGGCACCATCGACCTCGATGCGCCGGCGGACGAGAACATCATCTCGCTCGCCAAGGCCAAGGGCGTGAAGCCGTCGGAGATCACCGCGATCCTGCTCGACCGGCCGCGCCACGCCAAGATCATCGAGGCGGTGCGCAAGACCGGCGCCGCCGTCAGTCTGATTTCGGACGGCGACGTCGCCGGCGTGATCCATTGCGCCGAGCCGAAGACCGGCATCGACATCTATCTCGGCTCCGGCGGCGCGCCGGAAGGCGTGCTCGCGGCCGCTGCGCTGCGCTGCATCGGCGGGCAGATGCAGTGCCGTCTGGTCATCGACAGCGAGGCGCTGCGCGAGCGCACGCTGAAGATGGGCATCAAGGATCCGAAGAAGGTTTATGAGATCGAGGACATGGTGAAGGGCGATTGCCTGTTCGCCGCCACCGGCGTCACCACCGGCGCGATGCTCACCGGCGTGAAGTTCGGCAAGAACATCATCGAAACCGAGACGGTGGTGATGCGCTCCGTCACCGGCACGGTGCGCTGGATCAAGGCCGAGCATCGCCAGCTCGACAAATTCCATCTCGATTGAGCGATCCGGGCGCGCGGATTCGCGCGATGCGGCGCTGTCCCTTTCGGACGGCGACTCGTGGCACTATCTGAGCGTGTCATGACAACCTTGCCCGCAACCGCCGCGTCGACCGGCCGCGTCTTTCTTGGCGTCGAGCAGTCCGTGCTCGGTCGCACCTGGCGCGACCGTCTCGACGAGCGCGGGCAGGGCCGCGCCATGGCGATCGCGCAGCGTCACGCGCTGCCGGAATTGCTGGCGCGCGTGCTCGCCGGCCGTGGCGTCGAGCCGGACGAGGTGCAATCGTTTCTCGATCCGGCGATCCGGACGCTGCTGCCCGATCCCGATGTGCTCACAGCGATGCCTGCCGCCGCCGCGCGCATCGCCGATGCGGTGACCGCCGGCGAGAAGGTCGCGATCTTCGGCGATTACGATGTCGACGGCGCGTCGAGCGCGGCGTTGTTGTGCCGCTATCTGCGCCAATGCGGCCTCGACCCGATCGTCTATATCCCCGACCGCATCTTCGAGGGCTACGGCCCGAACGTCGATGCGATCCGCGGTCTTGCCGAGCGCGGTGCGCGCCTCCTGATCACCGTCGATTGCGGCACGACCAGTCTCGAACCGCTCGCTGAAGCGAAACGCCTCGGCATGGACTGCGTGGTGATCGACCATCATCAGGCCGACGTCGAACTGCCGCCGGCGGTCGCCATCGTCAATCCGAACCGTGCCGACGATCTCTCGCATCTCGGCCATCTCGCGGCGGTCGGCCTCGTCTTCGTCACGCTGGTCGCGGTCGCGCGCGCGTTGCGGCGGCGCGGTTTCTTCGAGACGCATCGCGAGCCGGACCTGCTCTCGATGCTGCATCTGGTCGCGCTCGGCACCGTCGCCGACGTGGTGCCGCTGACCGGATTGAACCGCGCCTTCGTCAACAAGGGACTGATCGCGCTGCGCCGGCGCGAGCATCCGGGCTTGACCGCGCTGATCGACGTGGCGCGGCTCTCCGGCCCCCCGGAAGCGTGGCATCTCGGTTTCGCGCTCGGCCCGCGCATCAATGCCGGCGGGCGTATCGGCCGCGCCGATCTCGGCGCATCGCTGCTGCTGGAGGACGACGGCATCGAGGCCGCGCGCATGGCGACCGAACTCGACCGCCTCAACAGCGAACGTCAGACGATCGAGCAGGCAACACTCGAACAGGCGACCGCCGAGGCGATGGCCTCGATCGGCATCGAGGAGAAGGGCGCGGTGATCGTCACCGCCGGCGAGGGCTGGCACCCCGGCGTCGTCGGCATCGTCGCCGGACGCTTGAAGGAGAAATACGGCCGGCCGGCGTTCGCCATCGGCTTCGAGCGCGGCGGCATCGGCACCGGATCGGGGCGCTCGGTGCCGGGCGCCGATCTCGGGCAGGCGGTGCGGCGCGCGGTGGCGGGCGGCATTTTGCATAAGGGCGGCGGTCACGCCATGGCGGCGGGCGTCACCTTGCACCGGGATAACCTGTCGCGCTTTCGCGCCTTCATCGAGGAGGCGCTGTCGGCCGCGGTCGAGACCGCGCGGCGGAACGACGCCTTGCTGATCGACGGCGCGGTGTCGGCCGGCGCCGCCACCGTCGATCTCGCGACGCTGCTCAATCGCGCCGGCCCGTTCGGCAGCGGCAATCCGGAGCCGGTGCTGGCGTTTCCGTCGCACACGATCGCCTTCGCCGATATCGTCGGCGAGAAGCATGTGCGCGTGCGGCTGCGCGCCGGCGACGGCAGCATGGTCAACGGCATCGCCTTCCGCGCGGCGCAGGAGCCGCTCGGCCGCGCGCTGATCGGCAATCGCGGCCATCGCGTGCACGTCGCGGGCGCGTTGTCGATCGATCGCTGGCAGGGCGAGGAGCGCGTGCAGTTGCGGCTGATCGATGTGGCCGAAGCAGAAAGCCGCTCGGTTTAAGCCGTCACTCTTTCTGGTCCGCTTTCTTGCCGCAGAACACCTGATAGACGGCGCCGACGATCACGCGCGCTTCCTCGCTGGCGAGGCTGTAATAGATCGTCTTGCCGTCGCGGCGGGTCGAGACAAGACCTTCGCTGCGCAGTCGCGCGAGTTGCTGCGACACCGTCGGCTGGCGCAGCGCCAGCATGTGTTCGAGCTCGGTGACGGACTTCTCGCCCTCGGCGAGGATGCACAGGATCATCAGCCGGCTTTCATGCGACAGCGCTTTGAGAAAATCGGCCGCGCGCCGGGCCTTCTCCATCATCGGGCCGGCGTCGTCTTGGGGGTCGGCCAATTGCGTTGCGAGATCCATCGGCATGGTGCTGCTGCGGCGCGCTGCAGGGCGTGGCCGCGCGCCGACTAGACCTTATCAGCTTTTGGGGCGCAACGGTTTTTCCGGCTCCCGGGCCGCTGGCCCGTCTGCCGGCGGCTTCCCGAGGGTGCGTTCCACCATGGCGTCGAACAGGCCCCAGAAATGGTCCTCGCCGGGGTAGCCTCTGATCCGGCCGAGTTCGCGCCCGTTATCGACCAGAACGAACACCGGCGTGATCCGCTCCACCTGCACGAACGCCAGGTCCGCGGGCAGCTTGCCGTAGATATCGACCCGGCGCAGCGGCGCGCGTTTGCCCGATGCGGTCTTCGGATAGATCGGCGCGATCTCGCGGTCGAACGCCTCGCACCACGGGCAGGCGGCGCGCTCGAACATGATCAGTTCCGCCGCGCGCGCGGGAGTTGCAGCGAACACGAGGCCGATCAGAGCGGCGGCGAGAAAAGGGCGGAGCGAGACCATGGCAACCTTTCCGGGCAAAGCCCCGGCTGCGGCTAGTTAGGCGCTTCTCAGCCGAAACGGAAGGCGAGCAGGTTGTCGTAGGAGCGCAACTCGATCACGATTCGATGAAACAGGTCGGCGTCCCTGGTCTCGACCGCCTTGCCGACCAGATCGAGGCTGGCGAAAATACCATCGACCAGCCGGCGGAATTCCGGGCTGGCTTTGACGTCCGGCGCGGCCATGCCGTCGCAGCGCTGGACGACCGCGCGGTAGACCTGCGCCTTGCCGTTCATGTCGGCGGCGAGGGCGGGCGACCAGGCAAGCGGTTGACGGTCGAGCGCGCCGAGCGCGGCCATCGCGCTGGCGGCATCGAGCACGCAATCGGCGAGCACCGTGACACCGCTCCTGCGCCGCAGGTTCGACAGCGCGTCGCGCACGCCGGCGAGCGCGGTTTCGGCGGCCTCCGTGCGTCCGGATGAGAGCATCATGTCGGCCGTCACCAGCTTCGTGCTGATGTCGGTCAGCGTCGTGGTGTAAAGCTCGGCCGCGAAAGCATCCGGGCGATCCTTGCCGAAGGCGCCGACCACGGTCGCCCAGGCGCCGCGCAGGCGTTCGAGTTCGAGCGTCGCGAGATCGGTGTTGCCGGTGCGCAGGTAGCCGAGCGCGACGCGATTATGCGCCGCCGCGTTCTCGACCGCCGTGTTGAAATCCGCCAGCGACGCGGCTGACAGGCTGGCCGGAGCGGCCGCCGCCAACAGCAAAGCCAGAACCGCCGATCTGATCGCCGCAAGTCGCATGGACTTTCACCAGACTGTGAGTACCGCCGCCGTTCTGATATGAATAGATGCGTTCCGCAAGGGTATCGGAACAGGCGCCGGCGATCCGTCCCGGCACCGGATTTGAGGGCGATTATGCTGATCGATCGGCGACAGTTTCTGGCAAGCGGCGCGGCGCTGGCTGTTGCCGGCCCGGCGCTCCTGCAAACGCCGGCTTATGCCGCCGACGGCCCGATCCTCACCGACGACGGGCTCTACAAGGAGCCGTGGTTCCTCGAGAGCTTCCTCGAACTGCCGGACGATCTCGAGGGCGCGCGCAAGGCCGGCAAGCGTTTCGCAATCATGTGGGAGCTGCGCGGCTGCCCGTATTGCAAGGAAACGCATTTCGTCAATTTCGCGCAGCCGCGGATTTCCGACTATGTGAAGTCGAATTTCGAGATGCTGCAGCTCAACATCATCGGTTCGCGCAAGGTGACGGATTTCGACGGCGAGGAGTTGTCGGAGAAGCAGCTTGCCGCCAAATACGGCGTGCGTTTCACGCCGACCTTCCAGTTCTTCCCGGACACGCTCGACGGCCTGAAAGAGAAGCCGCCGGTGAAGCGCGAGGTGGCGCGCATCCCCGGCTATTTCCGGCCCGACGACTTCCTCGCGATGTTCCGCTATGTGCGCGAGAAGGCTTACGAGAACAAAAGCTTTATCGACTTCGTGAAGTCGGGCGCGTGAGCGGCGACACTGTTGCTTTCTGTCATGCCCGGGCTTGTGCCGGGTATCTCGCTTAGGTGGGCACGGTGTTTCCCTGATCGGGATGGCCGGGCCAAGCCCGGCCATGACGGAAACAATTCTGCCGCGTGAGCCTTCTATCCGATGATCAATCAACCGGTCTTGAGATAGGCGTAGCCCTTGCCCTGCAACTCGGCGACGGTGGCGACGCCGGACGGCACGAATTTCAGGAACGAGGCATCGCGCGTCTTGCCGAGATCGATCTTGTTGCGCTGATAGGTGATCTTGCAGAGATAGGCCTCGACGCCGAATTTCGCGAGCCCTTCGACGCGCTTGAACAGATCGCCGTCGATCGTGTCCTTCTCCCATGGCGTACCGCTGCGATCGGCGAGGAAGAATTTCAAGCCGGCGCCGTGCACCACCATCACCAGCTTCACGCGCATCGTGTCGAAGTCGTAGACCGACAGATGGTTGTTCATGTTGGTGAGCATCTGCGAGAAGCGGTTCGGATCGCCGAAATCGCAGTGGTAGAGACAGGCGATATCGGTGTCCTTCTTCAGCGATTGCAGTTCAAGGCTGGCGGGCGCTGCGGCAAGCCGCGTTGCGCCGAGGGCTGTGCCGGAAATCGCGAGTGCGCCGAGCAGATGTCGCCGGCTGGTGTCCATGGTCCTGATGTCCTTCGTTCAGAGCGCGCCAATCTTACACCCGATCGCGCCGGTTGAGGATGGAGCCCGGAAGAAAGTTTTATCAAAGACCAGCGGGTGCCAATAAAAACGTCCGCTCCGGCGGGGCCGGAGCGGACGAATTGTTCTTACGTTCTGACTACTTGTTGACGGGGCTGTCCTTGGCCATCAGCAACGCCACCAGGTCTTTGATCTGATCCATGCTCAGAACCTTGTTGGTGCCGAAGCGCGGCATCAGCGAGCAGGGGAAGGTCGCGTGCGAGTCGTAGATTTTCTCGTAAGCGGCCTTGATCTCGCTCTCCTTGAAGTCGCGCAGCTTGCCATAGCCGAGCAGGCTCGGGCCGATGGTGCCGTAGCTGATTTCCGCCTGGCTGAGTTGATGGCAGCCGTAGCAGTTACCGCCGTTCGGATTGCGCGCCGGATAATCGGTGAAGCGCAGGCCGTAGCCGGACTGGGCGATGCGTTCGCCCTTTTTCCAGTCGCCCATATAGTTGTTGTCGGCCGGATACTGGATCTTCGCCTTCTCGGCTTTTTCGATTGCCTGGAATTGCGCCTTCGGCGGGCTGTTGTGGGTCGCGGCGCAGACCTTCATGGTTTCGTCCGGCGTCAGACGCGGTTGCCATTCTTCCGGCGGTGCCGGGAACGCGGGCAGGCCGGCCTTGATGACGGCGTCGACCTTGGCGGCCGAAACGGTGGGTTTCTTCTCGGCCTTGGCTTTCTTCTGCTGTTGCGCGAGGGCGGAGCCGGTCCCGAGTGCGAGCAGGGCGGCGACGCTGATGGTGATGATTTTCATGATTGTTGCCCCCACTCTCAACGCTTCAGGCCGGGTGCGGCGATCTCGCCACCCTCGGCATTCTTGGTCAGATAGGAAATCAGCGCGACGGTCAGTTCAGAGCCCATTTCCGGCGCCGGCAACCGCATCTGCCAGTAGCAGTCGACCAGCCGGTGCTGCATCGTCATCACGTTGGTGGTGGAGACGCGATAGGCCGGCCATTCGCCCATGACGGCTTTCGCGCCCGCGGGCGCGGCGAGATGCGCGAGCGGCTGCAACCGGATGCGCTTGCCGGCTTCGGCGTGGCAGGTGGTGCAGGCGAAGTCGAACGGACCGGAGCGCCGGTTGAACAGCGCCTCGCCGAGCGCGACCATTTCTTTTTCCTGCGGCTTGTCGAGCTTGGCCGAGAACTTCATGCCGCTCGACTTGTTCGCCACCCAGGTGGCGATGGCGCCGGTGTCCTTCACCGGCTGACCGCCGCCCGGATGCGGGTTCTTGATCAGATCGGCGTGCTGGAAGCCCTGGATCTTCTCCTGGCACCAGAGCAGGCGGGTTTCGAGGTCCATCACCTTGCCGGCGTCGGCGAAGAAGCGCGGCAGCTCTGCGAAGGCGCCGTCGACCTTGCCGGGGCCTTTGCCGAGATCGCAGGTCTCGAGCGAAACCTTGTTCGGGCCGCGCGGCGTTTTCCACAGCGCTTCGCCCCGGTCGGCGTCGAGAAGACCCGGATTGCTCCACGGGTCTTCCTTCATCATCTGCCGGTATTTCTCGATCGCCTTTTCGGTATCGCTATCCTGCGCGACGGCCGAGCCGGGGGTGAAGGCATGACATGCCAGCGCAAGGCACGTTGCCAGAACGGCTGTTCTCAGTTTCACCGGTCATCCTCCATGGATTTTCTTTTCGACGGTTTCGCCGCGTTGCATTCGCAAGCGCAGCATTTCCCGCCTAAGCTCTTGTCGTTGCTGATGAACAATACATGCATTGTTTTGAATGAAAAGAGCCGTTATGGTCTCGCACGAAATTTGAATGTCTGCGCTTCGCGATGCATGAGCAAGCCGTGGCGCGAACACTATGCAGGAGACCTGAAATGACGTTGATGATCAACCGCCGGCAAGCGCTCGCGGTCGGTGCGGGGGCGGTGGTGCTGGCGAGCGGGTTGTCCGTGCCGGCGTTTGCGAAGAACGATTCCGCAGAGCTGATCGAGAAATTCACCGGCGGCAAGAAGCCGGCGGACGGCAAGATCAAGCTCGATCTTCCCGAGATCGCCGAGAACGGCAACACCGTGCCGATGACGGTGTCTGTCGAGAGCCCGATGACCGAGCAGTCCTATGTGCAGGAAGTGCTGGTCGTGACCGACGAGAATCCGCGCGCCGGCGTCGCGACCTTCCACTTCACGCCGCAGAGCGGCGTCGCGGAGGCGAACGTCCGCATCCGTCTCGCGCAGACGCAGAACGTCATCGCGATCGCGAAAATGAACGACGGCTCGCTGTTCACCACCAGCAAGCAGGTCAAGGTCACCATCGGCGGCTGCGGCGGCTGACGCGCGGCGCTAACGGATAAAGGAACAGAACAATGGCAGTACCCCGCATCAAGCTCGACAAGAAAGAAGCCAAGAAGGGCGACATCGTCGAGGTCAAGGCGCTCGTCGCGCACGTCATGGAATCGGGTCAGCGCAAGAACGCCAAGGGCGAGATCATCCCGCGCAAGATCCTCAACAAGTTCACCTGCACGGTGGCCGGCAAGGAAGTGTTCTCGGCGGATTTCGAGCCGGCGATCGCCGCCAATCCGTATATCCAGTTCAAGTTCCGTGCGACCGAATCCGGTCCGGTGGTGCTGACCTGGGTCGATGACGACGGTTCGAAGATCGTCGGTGAAGACAAGATCACCGTCAGCTAAGGCCAACACGGCGCGCTCCATGCGCGCCGTTTTTCTTTGATAGGTGCGGAATGTTTTCGAGGCGCGATCTGCTTCAGCTCGCGGCGGCGACGGCTGCCGTTTTGCCATTCACCGGCGCGCGCGGTTTCGCGCAGCAGCGGCTAACGCAGGCCGATCTCCTGAAGTTCGAGCCGGTCGGCAACGTCACACTGCTGCACATCACCGATATCCACGGCCAGTTGGCGCCGCTCTATTTCCGCGAGCCGTCGCTCAATCTCGGCGTCGGCGATGCGAAAGGGCAGCCGCCGCACATCACCGGCAAGGCGTTCCTGCAGCGCTACGGCATTCCGGAAAAATCGGCCGAAGCCTATGCGCTGACCTTCGAGGATTTCGAGGCGCTGGCGAAAACCTACGGCCGGATCGGCGGCCTCGACCGGGCCGCGACCGTGATCAAGTCGGTGCGGGCGGAGCGCGGCGGCGACCGCGTGCTGCTGCTCGATGGCGGCGACACCTGGCAGGGTTCGCTCGGCGCGCTGCAGACCAAGGGCCAGGACATGGCCGACTGCATGAAGCTTCTCAAGCCCGACGCGATGACCGGCCACTGGGAATTCACCTATGGCGAAGACCGGGTGAAGGAGCTGATCAAGTCGCAGGACTTCGCGTTCCTCGCGCTCAACGTCCGCGACAACGACTGGCAGGAGCCGGTGTTCGAGCCGTACAAGATGTTCGAGCGCGGCGGCGTCAAGATCGCGGTGCTCGGGCAGGCGTTCCCGTATACTCCGGTCGCCAATCCGCGCTGGATGGTGCCGAACTGGTCGTTCGGCATCCGCGAGGATGACGTGCGGGCCAATGTCGAGAAGGTGCGCAAGGAAGGCGCGCAACTCGTCGTGCTCCTCTCGCACAACGGCTTCGATGTCGACCGCAAGCTCGCCTCGCGCGTCGACGGCATCGACGTGATCCTGACGGGCCATACCCACGACGCGCTGCCGGAGGCGGTGAAGGTCGGCAACACGCTGCTGATAGCGTCCGGCTGCCACGGCAAGTTCGTTTCGCGGCTCGATCTCGACGTGCAGGGCGGCGCCGTCAAAGGCTTCCGCTACAAGCTGATCCCGCTGTTCGCCGATGTGATCGCGCCGGACGCCGAGATGGCCGCCGCGGTCGAGAAAGCACGCGCGCCGTTCGCCGCCGAGCTCAGGCGCGAGGTCGGCCGCACCGACTCGCTCCTGTACCGGCGCGGCAACTTCGCCGGTACCTTCGACGATCTGATCTGCGCCGCGCTGCTGCAGGAACGCGACGCCGAGATCGCGCTGTCGCCGGGCTTCCGCTGGGGCACCAGCGTGCTGCCGGGGCAGGCGATCACCATGGAGGACATCCACAACGCCACCGCGATCACCTATCCGGCGGTGTACCGCATGACCATGAGCGGCGAGCGGCTCAAGGAAGTGCTCGAGGACGTCGCCGACAACCTGTTCAATCCCGACCCGTACTACCAGCAGGGCGGCGACATGGTGCGCTGCGGCGGGCTCGGCTACACCATCGATATCGGCAAGCCGGCGGGGCAGCGCATCTCGGAGATGACCGCGCTCAAGACCGGGCAGGCGATCGACCCGAAGCGCGACTACACCGTGGCCGGCTGGGCCAGCGTCAACGAGGGAACCGAAGGCCCGCCGGTGTGGGACCTGGTCGAGCGCTACGTGGCGAAGCAAAAGACCGTGCGCATCCAGCCCGGCGACTCGGTGAAAATCCGCGGTGCGTAGCGCGGATTCTCCCTTACATTCAAAAGGCGCTATGTGATACGACTCCCGGAGAAACTTTTACTCCGGGAAGCGCCATGAGTGACACGAACGTCCCCGCAAGTCCGTCGCGGCGTCGGTTTCTTGCTACGGCGTCGGGTCTGGTCGCGGCCGGTGTCGCGTCGCCCGTCATTGCACAAGATGCGAAGAACCTGCCGCCGAACGTCGCCGACTGGAGCAAGGCGCTGGGCGAGGGCGTGGTCGCGCATCCTTACGGCTCGCCGTCGAAATTTGAAAAGCATGTGATCCGCCGCGACGTCGAATGGCTCACCGCGAGCCGTGAATCGTCGGTGAGCTTCACGCCGCTGCACGAACTCGACGGCATCATCACGCCGAACGGTCTGTGCTTCGAGCGGCATCACTCCGGGGTCGCCGAGGTCGCCCCGCAGGATTATCGGCTGATGATCCACGGTCTGGTCGAGCGTCCGATGATCTTCACGCTCGACGACCTCAAACGCTTCCCGCGCGTCAACCGCATCTACTTCCTCGAATGCGCCGCAAATTCCGGCATGGAGTGGCGCGGCGCGCAACTCAATGGCTGCCAGTACACCCACGGCATGGTGCATTGCGTGGAATATACCGGCGTGCCGCTGAAGGTGCTGCTGGCGGAATCCGGCATCAAGCCCGCCGCGAAGTGGGTGCTGGCTGAAGGTGCCGACGCCGCGGCGATGACGCGCTCGATCCCGCTGTCGAAAATCCTCGACGACTGCCTCGTCGCGTACCGCATGAACGGCGAGATGCTGCGGCCGGAGAACGGCTATCCCGCGCGGCTCGTCGTGCCGGGCTGGGAAGGCAATATGTGGGTGAAGTGGCTGCGCCGGCTCAAGCTCGGCGACGAGCAGTGGGAGACGCGCGAGGAGACGTCGAAATACACCGATCTGCTCGCCGACGGCAAAGCACGCAAGCACACCTTCGTCATGGATGCGAAGTCGATCATCACCTCGCCATCGCCGCAGGCGCCGATCAAGGGCAAGGGCTTCACGGTGATCTCGGGTCTGGCCTGGTCGGGTCGCGGCAAGGTCAAGCGCGTCGACGTCTCGCTCGACGGCGGGCGCAACTGGCGCGAGGCGACCATCGACGGTCTCGTGCTCGACAAGGCCTGCGTGCGGTTCTACGCGCAGACGCAGTGGAACGGCGAGCCGTGGCTGCTGCAGTCGCGCGTCATCGACGAGACCGGCTATGTGCAGCCGAGCAAGGACGACTTGCGCAAGATCCGCGGCGTCAACTCCATCTATCACAACAACGGCATCCAGACTTATGCGGTGAAGCCGGACGGCGAGGTCGAGAATGTCGAAGTGTCGTAAGATCGCGCTCGTCGCCATCGCCGCGTTGCTGCCCGGATGCGCTGGTGCATCGGCGCAAACTGCGAAACCGGACGCGCGCCTCCACATCGGCCAGCCCGCGACCGCGGAGCAGATCGCCGGCTGGGACATCGACATTCGTCCGGACGGGCAGGGCGCGCCTCCGGGCCAAGGTTCGGTGAAGCAGGGCGAAGAGATTTACATGGCCAAATGCGCGGCCTGCCACGGCGAGTTCGGCGAAAGCGCCGGCCGCTGGCCGCAGCTTTCCGGCGGCGCCGGTTCGATCGCGTCGCCCGATCCGGTGAAGACGGTGGGCTCCTATTTCGGCAGCGTCTCGACCGTGCTCGATTACGTCCGCCGCGCCATGCCGTTCGGCGATGCGCAGTCGCTGACCAATGACGAGCTTTATGCGGTCGTCGCTTACGTCCTCAATCTCAACGATGTGGTCGACGATAAATTCGTGCTGTCCAAGGACACGCTCGCCAAGGTGAAGATGCCCAACGCCGCCGGCTTCTTCGAGGACGATCGCGAGACGTCGGAAAAGAGCTTCTGGAACCCGAAGCCCTGCATGAGCGACTGTAAACCGGAGGCCAAGATCACCGGCCGCGCGCGGGTGATCGACGTGACGCCGGAGGACAAGTCCGCCGGCAAGGTGGAATAAGACGTATCACCATGCTTCCGGCGCAGAGGCCGTCTGCGCCGAGCCGTTTTGCCAGCGCGCCATGTATCCCCTAAGAACGAGGCCAACAATCGGGGGAAACAATGTCGAAGCTGAAGCTCTCCGTCGCCGTCGGACCCTATGACCGCACCCGCGCGCTGATCGACGGGACGGTGCAGATCGACGGCGTCGATCCCGTCTGCATGACGCTGTCACCGGAAGAAATCTTCTTCCGTGCGTTCCGTAATGCCGAGTTCGATATCTGCGAACTGTCGCTGTCGAGTTCGACGGTGAAGACCGCCATGGGCAATTTCCCCTATGTCGGCGTGCCAGCCTTCGTGTCGCGCGCGTTCCGCCACACCTCGCTCTATGTCCGCACCGATCGTATCAAGAAGCCGCAGGATCTGAAGGGCAGGAAGATCGGCCTGCCGGAATATCAGCTCACGGCGAATGTCTGGGCGCGCGCGCTGCTGCAGGACGATTTCGGTGTGAAGCCCTCGGACGTCACCTGGGTGCGCGGCGGCATCGAGGATGCCGACCGGCCGGAGAAGATCGCGCTGAAACTGCCGCCGGAGATCAAGCTCGAGGCCGCGCCCGAAGGCAAAAGCATTTCGCGGCTTTTGGCCGAAGGCGCGATCGACGGCTTCATGGCGCCGCGTCCGCCGTCGCTGCCGGCCGGCACGCCGAATGTCGGCTGGCTGTTCCCCGATCCGGTCGCGGCGGCGAAGGACTATTTCAAGCGCACCGGCATCTTTCCGATCATGCACATCGTCGGCGTGCGGCGCGAACTCGCCGAGCAGCATCCGTGGCTGCCCGGCGCGGTGCTGAAAGCGTTCGATCAGGCAAAGGCGAAGGCGCTGGAGTCGTTGAGCGACACGTCGGCGACCAAGGTGACGCTGCCGTTCGTCGAGGAACGGCTCACCGAAGCGCGTCAGACCATGGGCGAGGACTTCTGGTCCTACGGCGTCGCGCCGAACCGCAAGACGCTGGAGACGTTCTTCGCGCATCACCACAGCCAGGGCCTGTCGCCGCGCGTGGTGACGCCGGAGGAACTGTTTCATCCCTCGACGCTGGAGTCGTTCAAGCTCTAAGGGGCGGCGGCAGCAGCGCGCCCGCCCATCTTCTTTGACGCGATCCTGACGGATTGCTTCTGGTTCGAGAGGCCGCGCCTTCGCTGTGCGCGCCGGCGCGGCTCCTCACCATGAGGCTTCGAGAGAGGTGTGCTGCTCCCACCGCGTCATGGCCGGGTATAGCGCGCGAAGACGCGCGTAAACGCGCTTACGTCCCGGCCATCCACGTTTTTGGTGCGCGGAAAGACAGCAAGTCGTGGATGCCCGCAACACGTGCGGGCATGACGGGGAGAGAGGCGTGCACAATCTTCCTCCGCCTCATCCTGAGGAGCGATGCGCAGCATCGCGTCTCGAAGGGCGAGGCGGCCACAGTCCCGCAGTAGTCCATAGTTTGAGACGCCCGGCTTCGCCGGGCTCCCTCGGGTCAAGCCCGAGGGCAAGCTCTCACCATGAGGCTCCGAGAGAGGCGCGCTCCTTCCATCCCGTCATGGCCGGGCTTGACCCGGCCATCCCGCTTAGGCGGCACATGTGTTCACCTGATCGGGATCACCGGGACAAGCCCGGTGATGACGGGGAGGAAGCGTGGCGTTTCAAAGCTCTTGACTTTATTCCTATGTGCCTATAATCCTATCTCTGTCCTGCTCACGAGGGGCGTCATCTAGAGGCGTCTTGATGGTGGAGCACGATACGGCGCCCGCGCCACGGTTCGCACCCGTGTGTCCGGGACGCCCTGGGTTTGCCGTCCGCCCCAACTAAGTGGGGCCGCCCAGATTAAAGGGCTGGACGCGGGCCGGACGAAGGCGGGCCAAAGCCCGCTGGAACAAGATGGACCTCGATCCCGCAAGGATCGAAAGCCATCTGTCCGCGCCCCGGAAGCTACGGTCCCGGGGAGCGAAATCGCCGCCCATGACAAAGCCCAGCCTGCGCAAGCTTGGCTGGGTGGAGCGCCGCAAG
>JAEWJH010000006.1 GCA_023386635.1 Pseudomonadota bacterium | reverse complement strand
GACGGGTGCGAACCGCCGCCCGCAGAAAGCCGCATCGTCACGGGCTGAATCTCCGGCCCGCGACCCCGCCACGCCTTCCGGCGGGGCAGGCTGCTCATCATCAAGACGCCTCTAGATGACGCCCCTCACGAGCAGGACGGATATAGGATTATAGGCATATAGGAAGAAAGTCAAGAGCGAATTGAGCCTGCTTTCTCGCCGCCGTCATGCCCGGGCTTGTCCCGTCGAAGACGGGCGTAAACGCCCTGATGACCCGGGCATCCCGCTTAGGCCGGCACTGTACTCACCTCATCGAGATGGCCGGGACATAGGCGTTCGTAAGGACGCCGTTCTTCGAACGGCTATGCCCGGCCATGACGTGGCGGGAGAGTCGTCTCTCTCTCTCTCTCTCGGAGCCTCATGGCGAGGAGCGATGCGTCAGCATCGCGTCTCGAACCACAAGCGATCCGTCAGGATCGCGTCAAAGAATATGGGCGGGCGCGCAACTGTGGCCGCCGCATCCTTCGAGACGCGGGCTACGCCCGCTCCTCAGGATGAGGCGGAGTGAGAGCGGAACGATCCGCTAATGCATCCAGAGCAGCAGCACGACGCCGGCGACGATCAGCACGATGCCGGCGAGTTCGCGCGGCGTGGTCGGCTGACGAAACGCGAATTTGGAAATCGCCTGCGCGAACAGCACCTCGACCAGAGCGAGGGTGCGCACGCTCGCCGCCGTCGCCAGCGCGAACGACAGATACCAGAACTGCGACGCCAGCGCGCCCATGAAGCCGGCGAACAGCGACGGACGCCACGCGGCGATGATCGCACGCAGCGTCTCGCGCTGGCGCCACCACAGATACGGCGTGAGCACCGCGCACTGCATCATCAGACCGATCACCAGCGTGAAGGTCGCCGCCAGCACGAAATTCGGTTCCTGCAGCGACAGGATCGCGCCGCGAAAACCGACCGCACTGAAGCCGAACATGGCGCCCGAGGCGAGCCCGACCAGCGTCGGCTTGATGCCGCCCTGAAACGCGCCGGGCTTGAACGACATCAGCATCACGCCCGAGGTGGCGATGAGGATCGCCGCGGCGAGCGGCAGGCTGAGATGTTCGCCGAGCAGCACCACGCCGAACAGAGCGACCTGGATCGGCTCGGTCTTGATATAGGCGATGGCGACGACGAACGAACGCTCGCCCATCGCCTTGAGCATCAGCGCGGTGGCGAGGAATTGCGCCGTCGCGCCGAGCGCCGCCCAGGCCCAGAACACCGGCGGGACATGCGGCAGGCCGCGCTCCAGCACCAGCATCACACCGGCGAGGAACAGCATCGAGAATGGCAGACCGAAGATGAAGCGCACCTGCGTCGCGCCGACGGTGCCGAGCGTCGCCGTCAGTTCGCGCTGCGTGGCGTTGCGCACCGTCTGCGCCGCCGCGGCGATGACGGTGAAGATCGCCCAGAGCCAGCCGGTGTCGGTCATGGTGTCGGTCTTTGCGAATGCCGTTCTATGCCGATGCGCTGACTGCGCCCCGGCTTCGCGCTTATCACGCGGCTTTTTCGGCGACCACCATGTAATTGACATCGGTGTCATTCGAAATCTGCCAGCGGTCGGCCAGCAAATTGTAGATCACGCCGGTGGGCCGGTCCGGCGTCAGCCCGGCATCGCGCAGCGCGTCTTCCAGTTCGCGCGGCGTCACGAACTTGTCCCACTGATGCGTGCCGCGCGGCAGCCAGCGCAGCACATACTCGGCACCGACGATGGCGAGCGCGAAGCTCTTCATGGTGCGGTTGAGCGTCGCCGCGAACATCAGCCCGCCGGGCTTGACCATGCCGGCGCAGGTTTTGACGAAGGCCGGCATGTCGACCACATGCTCGACCACCTCCATCGCCAGCACGATGTCGAACGTCTCGCCGGCGACGGCGAGATCCTCGGCCGTGGTGCAGCGGTAATCGACCGCGACGCCCGACTGCTCGGCATGCGCACGCGCCACCGCGATGTTGCGCTCGGCCGGATCGGCGCCCACGACAGACGCGCCCATGCGCGCCAGCGGCTCCGACAGCAGACCGCCGCCGCAGCCGATGTCGAGCATGCGCAGACCGGCGAGCGCATCGAGCTGTTTGACGTCGCGGCTGAAATGCGCCGCCGCGCGCTCGCGCACGAAGCCGAGCCGCACCGGATTGAACTTGTGCAGCGTCGCCATCGGGCCGCGCGGATTCCACCAGGTCTCGGCGATGCGCGAGAACTGGTCGATCTCGCGCGGATCGATGGAACTCGAAGAGGTTGCCTGTGCGCTGGCCATTGATCCGCCCTGTCACCTTCCCATGCGCCGCCGGAGCGATCCGGCGGAACTCATATGCTTTGCATCGCCTCGCCTGCCAAACCCATTGACAGGCCACACGGCAAAGAACAAAACAAGAACAACGAAGGAGACCGATGATGGCCCTCGCCGTTCCCGACAAGCTCGCGATCCTCGCCGACGCCGCGAAGTACGACGCCTCCTGCGCCTCGTCCGGCGCGCCGAAGCGCCATTCGCGCGGCACCGCTGCCGGCATCGGATCGACGAGCAACGGCATCTGCCACTCCTATACGCCGGACGGCCGCTGCGTGTCGCTGCTAAAAATCCTGCTGACGAACTCCTGCGTGTTCGACTGCGCCTATTGCATCAACCGGCGCAGCAGCAATGTGCGGCGCGCGCGCTTCACCGTGGCTGAGGTGGTCGACCTGACGCTCGACTTCTACCGGCGCAATTACATCGAGGGGCTATTCCTCTCCTCCGGCATCATCCGCTCCGCCGACTACACCATGGAATTGCTGGTGGAGGTGGCGCGGACGCTGCGCGAGACGCATCAGTTTCGCGGCTACATCCATCTCAAGACGATTCCGGAGGCCGACGCGGCGCTTGTGGCGCAGGCCGGGCGCTATGCGGACCGGCTGTCGATCAATATCGAGCTGCCGTCCGATCAGGCGCTGCGGCAATTCGCGCCGGAGAAGCGCGCATCGTCGATCCGCACCGCCATGGCCGGCGTCAAGCTGCGCATCGACGCCGCCGACGACGAGCGCAAGACGCTGCGCAGCGCGCCGCGCTTCTCGCCGTCCGGGCAGAGCACGCAGATGATCGTCGGCGCTGACACCACCAGCGACGCCGGCATTCTCTCGACCAGCGCGACGCTCTATGCCGGCTACGGTCTGCGGCGCATTTATTATTCCGCGTTCAGCCCGATCCCCGATGCGAGCCGCGCGCTGCCGCCGGCCGCGCCGCCGCTCGCGCGCGAGCACCGGCTGTATCAGGCCGACTGGCTGATGCGGTATTATGGCTTCGCGGCGCAGGAGATCACCGCCGGCGATGCGGGCGGGATGCTCGATCTCACGATCGATCCGAAGCTCGCCTTCGCGCTGCGCAACCGGCATCTGTTTCCGCTCGACGTGAACACCGCCGACCGCGCCATGCTGCTGCGCGTGCCGGGGCTCGGCGTGCGCGCGGTCGACCGGCTGATCGC
>JAEWJH010000001.1 GCA_023386635.1 Pseudomonadota bacterium | reverse complement strand
GCCGGCCGAGCAGAAGGGCCAGACCGAAAGCCTGCATCAGATGGGGAGCGTCGATCTGCGCAACGCGAAGCCCCCCGAATGGGCGGGTCCGCCGGAGAACTTCTATCTGTATTTCTGGATCGCTGCTGCCGCGCTCGGCCTGCTGACGGTCCGTTACTACTGGCGCATGGGCGCGGAGAAGTTCGAGATCCTGCAAATGCTGGTGTCGTCGGTAATGCCGCTCGGCATTCTGACGGTTGTCGTGCTCGCGGTGATCCTGTTCGGCATCACCACCGCGACGGAATCCGCGGCGGTCGGCGCCGCCGGCGCGTTCCTGCTCGCGTTCCACGCGCGCACGCTGAACTGGCAGCGCACCAAGGAGGCGGTCTATCTCACCGCCAAGACCACGGCGATGGTGTGCTGGCTGTTCGTCGGCTCGGCGCTGTTCTCGGCGGTGTTCGCCATCCTCGGCGGTCAGGCGCTGCTCGAGCAGTGGGTGCTGTCGTTCAATCTCACGCCGACGCAGTTCATGATCCTGTCGCAGGCGATCATCTTCATTCTCGGCTGGCCGCTGGAATGGACCGAGATCATCATCATCTTTGTCCCGATCTTCCTGCCGATGCTCAAGCACTTCAACATCGACCCGATCCTGTGGGGCGTGCTGGTGTTCGTGAATCTGCAGGCGGCGTTCCTGTCGCCGCCGGTGGCGATGTCGGCGTTCTATCTCAAGGGCGTCGCGCCGAAACACGTGACGCTGAACCAGATCTTCGCGGGCATGATGCCGTACATGCTGATCGTCATCGTCTGCATGATCTTCATGTATATCTGGCCGGGCATGACGCTGTGGCTGCCGAACTATCTGTACGGAAATTGAGCTGGCCTCATGGTGAGGAGCCGCCGGAGCACACAGTGCGAAGGTGGGGCGTCTCGAACCATGAGGCGAGATCGGGCCGCCTCGTCCCAACCGGTCATGCCCCGGCTTGACCCGGGCATCTCGCTTAGGCGGACAGAAGTGCCTGCCCTATCGGATGGCCGGGACTTCGCCCGGCCATGACGAGGAGAAAGTCGCGTTAGGCAAAACTTTCAAGCGTTAAAAAACATGTGCGCATTTCCGGTCAGGCTCTCAGGATGACGTGAAACAGGGATTTGTTTGCCGCCCCATTTACGCCGCTTGTGCGCCTGTGATTTGATGACGCGCGCTTTCACCGGGAATTCACCGCCGTGCCGCCACTCGATCTTGCTTCGCTGACCGCCACCGAAGTCGCCGCCGAAATGGCGCGCGGCATGGTTTCCGCCGAGGATTACACCCGCGCCTGTCTCGACCGCATCGCCGCGGTCGAGGGCGATGTGCGGGCCTTCGTCAGTCTGGATCCGGACCATGCGCTCGCGCAGGCGCGCGCGCTCGACCAGCATCGTCTCTCCGGTTATCCGACCGGACCGCTGCACGGCATCCCGGTGGCGGTGAAGGACATCTTCGACACCGAGGATATGCCGACCGAATGCGGCTCGCCGCAGCTCGCCGGCCGCCGCCCGAGCCGTGACTCGCAGGTGGTGGCGCGGCTGCGCGCCGCCGGCGCCGTCATCATCGGCAAGACGGTGACCACGGAGTTCGCTTATTTCCATCCGGGCAAGACGCGCAATCCACACGATCTCAACCGCACGCCGGGCGGCTCGTCGTCCGGCTCCGCCGCCGCGGTCGCGGCCGGCATGGTGCCGCTCGCCATCGGCTCGCAGACCAACGGCTCGGTGGTGCGCCCGGCGACATTCTGCGGCGTGTTCGGCTTCAAGCCGAGTCACGGACTGGTGGGGCGCAGCGGTGCGCTGATGCTGTCGCGCACGCTCGATCATGTCGGCGGCTTCGCGCGCTCGCTCGATGACATGGCGCTGCTGATGGACGCGATCGCCGGTTACGACGCGGGCGATCCGGATTCGCGGCGCTATGCGGCGCCGGCGTTCCGCCAGACGCTGCAGGAGCCGCCGCCGATCACGCCGCGTTTCGCGTTCGTGCGCACGCCGATGTGGGATCGCGCCGATCCCGCCACCCGCGACGCCATCGAGGCACTCGCGCGCGACGTGGAGGCGGACGAGGTCGATCTGCCGGCCGGCGCCGAGGAGGGTTGGGAGGCGCAACGTGTCGTCATGGCCGTGGAGATGGCGGCCAATCTCGGCGACTATGTCGAGCGGGGCGAAGTGAGCCCGCAATTCCGCGATCTGATCGCGGAGGGCCGCAGCGTCACCGCGACGCAGTATCTGGCCGCGGTGCGCGATGCGCGCCGCCATGCGCAGTCGCTCACCGAGATCTTCGAACAGATCGCGGATGCGATCCTCACGCCGTCGGCGAAAGGCCCGGCGCCGGATCTCTCCAGCACCGGCGATCCGGTGTTCTGCACGTTCTGGACGCTGACAGGCCTGCCGGCGCTCAACGTGCCGCTGCTGACGAGCCCGGAAGGGTTGCCGGTCGGCGTGCAGTTGATCGGCGCTGACGGCCGCGATGCGCGGCTGCTGCGCACGGCGGCCTCGCTGATCCAGCGCGCAGGGTAGAGCGTTCAATTTTCTCACCACGTCATGCGCGGACTTGTTCCGCGCATTCACGTTTTACCCAGGCGCACGAAGAAGTCGTGGATTCCCGCAACACGTGCGGGCATGACGTGGATAGATAATCGTGTCTCTCACCCCGCCTCATCCTGAGGAGCATCGCGTCAGCGATGCGTCTCGAAGGACGAGGCGGCCATAGCACGACGCCCGCTCAGGTCGAGACGCGATGCCGATGCATCGCCCTCACCACGAGGCTTAGAGAGAGGCGCGCAAATCCCACCACGCCATGGCCGGGCATAGCCGTTCGAAGAACGGCGTCCTTACGAACGCCTCTGTCCCGGCCATCTCGATGAGATGAGCAGAGTGCCGGCCTAAGCGTGGATGCGCGGTCATCAGGGCGTTTACGCCCGTCTTCGACGGGCTATGCCCGCGCATGACGCGAAGAGAACGAGCGGCCCACAACCAGCTTTTCACCCCGCCTTCGGCGGCGCGCCGAGCTTGTCGCGGAAGAACGCGAGCGTGCGATCCCAGGCGAGATCGGCGGCGGCCTTGTTGTAGCGCGCGGCGCCGGTGTCGTTGTTGAAGGCGTGCTGCGTGCCCGGATATTTGTAGACGGTGAAGCTCTTGCCGTTCGCCTTCAGTGCTTCTTCATAAGCGGCGATGCCGGAGTTCACGCCGTCGTCGTTCTCGGCGTAGTGCAGCAGCAGCGCGGCGTGGATCGCCGGCACCTGTGCCGCCGGAATCTGCCGGCCGTAGTAAGCGACGCCGGCATCGAGCTCGGGGCTCGCCGCCGCCAGACGATTGATCATCAGTCCGCCGAAGCAGAAGCCGACCGCGCCGACCTTGCCGGTCGATTCCGGATGCTTCTTCAGGAACGACACGGCGGCGACCAGCGCCGTCACCGCGTCGTCCTGATTGAGCTTGGCATGGAGGTCGCGCGCGGCATCCTCGTTCGCCGGTGTGCCGCCGACCAGCGACAGCAGATCGATCGCATAGGCGAGGTAACCCTCGAGCGCGTATCGGCGCGCGACATCCTCGAGATGCGGGTTGAGGCCGCGGTTCTCGTGGACCACCAGCACCGCCGGACGTCTGGTCGTGCCGGCGCCGGCTTTTAGCCGCGCCAGATAGCCGTTGATGGTGCCTTTCGGCGAGGCGAACGACAGGCGCTCGGTCGCGAGCCGCGCGTCGCTGTCCGGCACGATCGCGGCTTTGGCGTAATCGTTCTGCAACAGCGGCAACAGCGCTGCGGCGGCGGCAGCCGAACCGGCGAGGTCGCGCAGCCGGTCGAGGAAATCGCGGCGGTTCATGCCGCCGTGCGTGAAACGGTCGTAGAGATTGATAACGCGCTGATCCAGATGCGGCTTGCTCGGCTGCTCGGTCACGGGACACCCCTGCTGTGGATACGTCAGACTAACAAACGGCTGCGGCGGCGTATTCCTGTGCCATCGGCCTTGACGTTGCCACGGTGTCGCGCCATCCGCTGCCCGACGATGAAGGGAGACCTTGGGAATGAAATGGCCATGCTGCGCTGCGATCATGATCTGCTGCTTCGGCGCCGGTGTGAGCATGGCATCCGCACAGGATTTCCCCCGCGACCGTGAGCTGTTGCTGGACGCCGCGCCGATGCGGCCGAGCAAGCGCATCCCGAGCATCACGATCGCCGCCGATGGCCGCGCCACGTTCGATCTGTGGTGCCGCAGCGTCGCCGGGCGGATCGATCCGGCGGCGGACGGCAGCGTAACGATCACGGCGGAGACGGTGGCCACCGACCTCGCGCAGACGCCGCTGCCGGCGATGCTCGGGCCGGGCCAATGCAGCGACCAGCGCCAGCAGGCCGACGAAGCGCTGCTCGCGGCGCTCACCCAGTCCAACCGCTGGCAGGCGGCGGGCGAGGGGATCGCCCTTTCCGGCGGGCCGCAGCCGCTGCGGTTTCACCCGGCGACCAACTGAGCAACCGCGGGCGAACCGGCGGGTTGCAAAGGAACTTTTGCCGTATTTATGCTATGATGGAAGCGCACCAGCCCGCCGGAGCGCACGTCCGGCCGGAACCGGGATTGTCGCGTGCGCGTTCGAGAAGCCCGGCAGCGCTGCGTTGCTGGCGAGCCAAGGAGCCGTTATGAGCCGTCGCCGTTTTGCGTTGTCGCCTGTCTCGCTTGCCCTGTTTGCGGCTTTGGCCCTGGCGGGCTGCGCCAGCACGCGGGAGCCCGAGGCACCGCCGGCGCCCGCGCCGATTCCCTCGCTGCCGCCCGCCTATCAGCCGGCGGAAATCGTCGGCCGCTACGGGCTCGCCGCCTATCACAAGCCGGAAGACCAGGCGCGGACCGAATCCGCCGCCGCCGGCCAGTGCCGCCAGCCCTACGTCATCTCCATGGGCCCGACCGGCGGCGTCATCATGCATCTCGCCGACCAGGCGACGCCGGAAGAACTGCGGCTCAAGGGCGGGCCGGGAGGCAAGACCTATATCGGCCCCGCCGGGGAGCCGGGCGGCATCCAGGACCGCGAGATCATCTCGTTCGACGGTCGCGTGATGATCACCCGCTGGATCGACCCCGAGGTGCAGGGCCGGTATGGCACCAGCGTCTATGTCCGCTGCGGCGCGGAAGGCACCAAGCCGCGGCCGCGCGCCACGGCGAAGCCGAAACCAAAGCGGACCTGATCGAAACGATCGGTCCAGCCGATATGCTTCACGCGAACGCCGCATCTGCCGATGCGGCGTTCGTCGTTTGGAAGGGAATCCGGTAAAGGATTTCCATGCCCCCGCTCCGAGATTTCATCACCGGTCGCTGGCGTGCCGTGCCAGTGCTCGGCCTGACCCAGATTCTGTGCTGGGGCACGATGTTCTACACGCCGGTGCTGATGGTGCCGCTGATCGCGCAGGCGCGCGGCTGGTCGATCGCCTTCACCATGGGCGGCTTCTCCATCGGTCTGCTCGCGGCAGGCATCACCGCGCCGTGGGTCGGTCGCGGCATTGACCGTTACGGCGGCCACGTGGTGATGGCGGCAGGCTCGCTCACGGGCGCGTTCGGCTTCGTGCTGCTGGTCAACGCCACCCATCCCGCCGCCTATTGGATCGCGTGGATCGTGCTCGGCATCGCCATGGGCGCCAATCTCTACGACGCGACCTTCGCGTCGCTCGGGCGCATCTTCGGCACCGAGGCGCGCAGCGCCATCACGGCCGTGACGCTCGCCGGGGGCTTCGCCTCGACGGTCGGCTGGCCAGTGACTTATCTGCTGCTGAGCACGCTCGGCTGGCAGGGCACGTATCTCGTCTATGCCGGTGTTCTGGTGCTGGTCGCGGCGCCGCTGCATGCCTTTGCCTTGCCGCGCCAGCGGGCGGCGGTGGTTGCGCCCGTTGCGGCAGCCGACGCGCCGGCGCATCCGGCGGTGCTGCCCCCGCACGGGCTGACATTCCTGCTGGTGGCGACGGCCTTCGCCGCCTACGCCTTCGTGCCGTCCGGCCTGTCGGCGCATCTGCTGGCGATCTTCCAGCGCGGCGGCGTGGAGGCGGCAACGGCGGTGACCATCGGCGCGCTGTTCGGACCGGCGCAGGTCGGTGCGCGGCTCATTGAATTTTTGTTCGCGCGCCATGTGCATCCGCTGCTGATCGCGCGCGGCGCGGTGAGCGCGCTGCTCATCGGCTTTGCGATGCTGGAGATCGTCGGCGTATCGGCGGCAACGGCGGCGATCTTCATGCTGATGTTCGGCGGCGCGAACGGGCTGATCACCATCACGCGCGGTGCGGTGCCGTTGTCGCTGTTCGGTGCCGCCGGCTATGGACGGGTCATCGGCCGGCTCGCCGCGCCGTTCCTGCTGATGCAGGCGGCGGCGCCGCTGGTCATGGCATTCGTGGTGGAGCGGATTTCCGACCCGGCGGCGCTCGGCCTTGCCGCGCTGTTTGCGCTCGCCGCGCTCGGCTGCTTCTTCGCGATCCGCAAACCGCCGGCCGTTACGTTTCGCTGAAGATCAGGTCGACGTCATCCTGGGATGCATGCCCGGTGTCGGTGGTGAGCCGCGGGCCGTTGACCAGGGCGTTGCGTTCGGTCGTCGCTTGCGTCGTCACGCGCTCATCGAGCGTTGCCGCCGCCCGCGCCAACTGGCTTTCGACGGCCTCTATCGCCAGCAGCGCATTGGCGATGCGCTGGCCGGCGATGTCCTGAAAATTGCACGCTTCATAGATGCGCGTCGCGTGTTCCTGGATATCCTGCGCCAGCGCACGATGTTGCTCGGACTTCAGCGCGGCGGCGAGGGTCTTCGCCATGTCGTCGATCTGTTCGATTTCGCCCAGCACCGTGTGGGTCGCGGAATCGGTATCGCGCCGGATGCTCTTGAGTTCTTCCGCCATGCGTTGCAGCCGCGCATCCATCGTTGCCGTCAATTCCTGACGGGCACGCTGCAGCGCCTGGCGCATGCGCAACACATCGTCGCGCGCATGCGGCACGTTGCTGGCCGCGGTCGGCCGCTCGCCGGCGAGCCGACGCGCTTGCGGCAACATGCGCTCGATCTTGAACACTTTGTGTTGCACCGTCGCCCCCACGTTTCGACCTCCGTTCTACGGAGGCGGGCTTAATAGGCCGTTGCAATGCGAGCGGATTTGGAAACCCGGTCTTTACCATGACCGTTCGCGTTTTACGCAAAATAAAGGTTACGCCGACGTTTGGTGTCGTCCGTGCCGGTGATCGGGCCGGTATTTACTCCCCGGTGGTGCTTTTCCCCTGTACTCGGCCGCGACAATTGTTGCGTGAGACGGGAGGCATCGATGCGGGATCGGTTGATGGGCGGCGCGGCGTTAACGCTGTTGCTGTCATCCGCTGCGGCGGCGCAGTCTTATCGCGTGCCGCAATACGTCTCGCCGCAATCCGCGCCGGCGCCGCGTCAGTATGTGATTGTGCAGCAGCACGCACGCGCCGAGCCCAATCTCGGCGGCGGCTTCATCGAATTCCTGTTCGGCGAGCGCTCGAGCGGGCGCAGCGACGCCTATGTGCGGCAGGAGTATATGCCGCCGCAGAACGACGCCGCGTTCCGTCCGGAGACGCAATATGTGGCGGTGCAGCCGCGCGAGCCGTATCAGCCGGGCCGTCCGGCGCTCGATCCGCGCTATCTGCCGCAGGAGGTCGATTATCCGACGGAAGAGCCGGCGGGCACGGTGATCGTCGATACGCCGAACAAGTTTCTCTATCTGGTCGAGGGCAACGGCAAGGCGAAGCGCTACGGCATCGGCGTCGGTCGTCCGGGTTTCACCTGGGCCGGAACGCACACCGTCAGCGCGAAAAAGGAATGGCCGGACTGGCGTCCGCCCGACGAGATGCTGCAGCGCCAGCCCTATCTGCCGAAATACATGGCGGGCGGCCCGAACAATCCGCTCGGCGCGCGGGCGCTCTATCTCGGCTCGACGCTCTATCGTATCCACGGATCGAACGAGCCGTGGACCATCGGGCAGAACGTGTCGTCCGGCTGCATCCGTATGCGCAACGAAGACGTCACCGATCTCTATGAGCGCGTGAAGGTCGGCGCCAAGGTCAAGGTGATGTAAGGTACGCAGTCATTCCGGACGCTGTGTCAGTAGCGATCCGGAATCCAGACGCGAAACATTCTCGCGGGCTGCATTCCGGGTTCGCGGACTTCGTCCGGGCCCCGGAATGACCGCTACAGGCTAGGCGGTATCGTCGCCGAAACCGCCACCGCCGAAGTCGCTATCGTCGAAATCGCCGTCGTCGGCATTATCGTCGTTGCCGAACAGCGACGCGCGCTGATCGTTGCCGCCACGACCGATATCGTTCAACCCGGCTTCGCGTGAGAGATCGCTGCCGGAATTGCCCCACGGCGCGTCGCCACCCGCGCCGCGATCCATCGCGTTGCTGTCGGCGAAGGCCTGACCGCGATGACCGAACATCGAGCCGATGCTGTTCATCAGCAGGCTGCCGCCGATCACGCCGGCCGCTGCCGCTGCGGCGGTGCCGAGGAACGAACCGCCGCGTTCGCCAGGCGCGGGCGCTGCTTGAGCCGCCATCGGGCTCGATGCAGGGGCCGGCTGCGGCTGGCCCCAGCGCGAGCCGGTGCTGGGGACCGAACCGCGCGGCGACTGATCGCTCCGGCCCATCAGCGCGTCGCGCATCTGATCGAGGAAGCCGCCGCCGGGGGCTGCGCCGTCCGCTCCACCTTCAAGCTGGCGGATGCGCTCGTCGGCGCGCTTGAGCGCCTCGTCCTGGACCAGAACCGTCTGCACCAGCGCATAAACGGCGTTCGGCGCTTGCCGCAGGCCGTCCTGGATCGCGCGCACCGCATCGGCATCGCGCGGGGCGGTTTCCAGGCTGGCGAGGCGCGCGAACAGATCGTCGACCAACTGGCGTTCCTGCGGCGTCATCGTTTTGCTCCCTGTGGCCGGATACGGCCGTTGCAAACGGATGAAATGTGGGAAGGTTTCCGCCGCAGGGAATGCCTGCGACAAAATATTTCATCGGCGTAATGACGGGCGGCTGCCGCAATTTTTTCGCAATTCGCCGACAGTCGCGGTTGGTTTTCGGCGAAGGGGATACGGGTTCGCGTGAAGAAAACGCGCCAATTAAAGGCTTTCAGGCCAGAACGAATCCGCGTCGCGCCAACTCTCCGGTAAAGGCGCCGCTGGCGAGATAGTCGTATTCCCGCGCGCGCGGATCGGTCAGCGGATCGATCTGCCGCAGATCGTCGTCGACATGGCCGGGATGGCACATGACGATGCTGTTATCCGGCAAATCCTCAAGGAAGCGCGGAAACAACGTCGCCACGTCGGTGGGCGTGGCGAAATCATAGGTGCCGGCGAAGCCGCGATTGGTGGCGATACCGAAATGCGCGGCGCGGCGGCGGAACGCGACGCTGAGCACGTCGAGCAGCAGCCCTTTGCGATCGCGCAACCGCGCCGGCAATGCGGTGGTGCGGCCGCATTGGCGCACAAACGCGCGCGGCGCGTGGGTAGCAACGCTGTGCAGGAACGCATCGCGGATCTGCGGAAACAGTTGAACGTGCTGATGGCCGTCGAGGAAATCCGGCGGCTGGCCGAATGCCTTGCCGAACGCCTCGATCTGCGCGTCGATCTCGCGGGCGAGGTTCGCACCGTCGAGCCGCCGTGCGGTTGCGGCCGCGAGCAGGCTCGCCAGCGGCAGGAACGCGCCGTCGCGCAGCGGCTGAAACGAAGCGGTGAGCGGGCGGAACGGCGCGGTGAGGGTGACGTGCAGGCCGATGGCGCAGCGGCCGTCATCGTTCAGCTTGCGCAACGCGGCGACCTCGTCGTCGCTCAGGGCAGCCGCGGGCATCATCACCGACGTGGCGTTGATCCGGTCGTCAGCGATGAGGTCGCGGATCGCGGCGCTGACGCCGCGCGTCATGCCGTAGTCGTCCGCGCAGAGCCACAGCCGTCGCGGCGCTGCCGTCACTCCGCAGCGTCCTTGGTGGCGTCCTTGGCCGAGTCCTTGGCCGCGTCCCTGGCGGGCGTGGCCGGCATTTCACCGGCGGCCTTCACCTGATGCTCGGCGACAAAATAGACCGGCCGCTGTTTGCTCTCCGCGAGCAGTTTGCCGATATATTCGCCGAGCACGCCGATCATGACGAGCTGCACGCCGCCGAGCACCATGATGGCGACCGCCAGTGACGGATAGCCCGGCACGTCCTTGCCGAAAAACAGCGTCTCGCACAGGATCCAGATGCCGAACAGCAGCGCGACGAAGGCGATGGCGACGCCGAGCAAGCTCGCGACCCGCAGCGGCGCGACCGAGAACGAGGTCAACCCCTCGATCGAGAAGGCGAGCAGCGACCACAGATTCCAGCTCGTCTTGCCGTGCTCGCGCGCGGCCGGTTCGTAATCGACGCGCAACTGCCGGAAGCCGATCCAGCTGGCGAGACCCTTGAAGAAGCGGTTTCGCTCCGGCATCTGCCGCAGCGCGGCGGCGGCGCGCGGCGACAGCAGGCGGAAGTCGCCGGCGTCTTCCGGGATCTTTTGCCGCGAGCCCCAGTTGATCAGCGAATAGAAGATGTGCACGCCGGTGCGCAGCAGCCGCGGCTCGTTCTGCCGGTGGGCCTTGGCGGTGTAGACGACGTCGTAGCCGTCATCGAGCCAGCGGGCGACCAGCGTTTCCACCAGCGACGGCGGATGCTGGCCGTCGCCGTCCATGAACAGCACCGCGCCGCGGCGCGCATGTTCGAGACCGGCGAGGAGCGCGGCCTCCTTGCCGAAATTGCGCGACAGGCTGACCACCTGCACATCGGCGTCCTGCGCCGGGAGCGACAGGGCGACCTTTTCCGTGTCGTCGCGCGAGCCGTCATTGACGTAGACGATCTCGACCGGAAGGCCGCGCGTGTCGCGCAGCCGCGCCGCGACGGCGGAGACCCGTTCGTGCAATTGCCGCAGCCCCGCCGCCTCGTTCCACAAGGGAATGACGATGGACAGGCCGGTCGCGGCGGGAGAGGATTGTGTCGGTGCCGTCATGGGAAATCAGATGGGATCGTGCGGGCCGTTTTTCGAGCCGATCTATAGCGCAACCGGGCCGATCTGTCGCGCGGTGGAACACGGGGCAAAAGCCGGTGAAAGTCTCTCGGCTCGGCTGGCGGGACGTGCTACGGCAGGCCGACCGTCGCAATGACCCTCGACCGCCGCGCTAACCCGGTTCCGTGATGAAGCACCTGCTCGACCGACTTGCCGCCGCCTGGACCGAGCGGGCGATCGTGCTCAAGGCAGTGAGCTTCGCGCTGGTCGGCGTCATCAACGCCACCGTGAACTACATCGTGTTCTGGCTGATGCTGCGGGGGGTCGCGGCGAGCCCGGCGCTGGATGCGTTTCTCGTCGACGCGGCGCGGAAGGTCGGCCTGACCGCCGAGGACGCCGGCGCGATCTTCGCCAATATAGTGGCCTGGGTCGTGGCCGTGACCGGCTCCTATGTGATGAATTCGTTTTATACATTCGCCGCCGAATCCGGCCGCAAGCTGACCTGGCGCGCCTATTTCGCGTTCGCCGCCTCCGGGGTGCTCGGCCTGATCGCCGATACCACCACGCTGCTCGTCGCCAGCCGGTTTCTGCCGATCATGCTCGCCAAACTGGTTGCGATCGGGGCCGGTTTTGTCGTCAACTTCTCTATGTCGCATTTCGTCGTCTTCCGGCCGCGCAAGGTCGACCGGGGATAACGGCGCGAGCGGCCAAAACGCATAACCGGGGGATTCTTCACGATGCGCGACGACGAGAACCTGACCACCGAACGCCCGACCTTCGTGACGCATCTGGAATGCGCCTATACCGGCGAGCGCGTCCAAGCCGACACGCTGCAGAACCTGTCGTCGGCCGGCAAACCGCTGCTGGTGAAATACGATCTCGACGGCGTGAAGAACGCCATCAGCAAGGAGGCGCTGGCGCGCCGCCCGGCCGATCTGTGGCGCTATCGCGAACTCCTGCCGGTGCGCAAAGTCGCGGACATCGTCAGCCTCGGCGAGGTGATGACGCCGCTCATTCGTTTGCCGCGCATCGCCAAATCGCTCGGCGGCGGGGAGATCATCGTCAAGGATGAAGGCCGCCTGCCGACCGGATCGTTCAAGGCGCGCGGTCTGGTGATGGCGGTGTCCATGGGCAAGGCGCTCGGCGTCAAGCACATGGCGATGCCGACCAACGGCAATGCCGGCGCGGCGCTCGCCGCCTATGCGACGCGGGCGGGCATCAAGACCACGATCTTCTGCCCGGAAGACACGCCGGAGGTGAACGTCAGCGAGATCGAATTGCAGGGCGCGACAGTCTATCGCGTCAACGGCCTGATCGACGACTGCGGCAAGATCGTCGGCGAGGGCAAGGCCAAGGTCGGCTGGTTCGACGTGTCGACGCTGAAGGAGCCGTACCGGATCGAAGGCAAGAAGACGATGGGCCTCGAACTTGCCGAGCAGCTCGGCTGGGACGTACCCGACGTGATCTTCTATCCGACCGGCGGCGGCACCGGCCTGATCGGCATGTGGAAGGCGTTCGCCGAACTGGAAGCGATCGGGTTCATGGGCAAAAAGAGACCGCGCATGGTCGCGGTGCAGGCGGAAGGCTGCGCGCCGATGGTGCGCGCGTTCGAGGCGGGCGAGGAGCATGCGCCGCGGTTCGAGAACGCGCATACGATCGCATCGGGCATTCGCGTGCCGCAGGCGATCGGCGATTTCCTCATCCTGCGCGCGGTGCGCGAGAGCAAGGGCTTCGCCATCGCGGTGTCGGACGAGGCGATCACTTCGGCGCTCGACGAGGTGGCGCGCAGCGAGGGTCTTTTGCTGTGCCCGGAGGGCGCGGCGACCTACGCGGCTTACAAGAAAAGCCTCGCCGAAGGCCGCGTGTCGAAGAGCGAGCGCGTGGTGCTCTACAACTGCGCCAGCGGCCTGAAATATCCGTTGCCGCCGGTGACGCGCACGCTCGACCGCCACAAGCCGATCGACTATTCGCAGTTCTAAGGAAAGCGCGACACGCTCTCGAAGCCTCATGGTGAGGAGCATCGCGTCAGCGATGCGTCTCGAACCATGGGGCGGGAGCGTGGCCGCCTCGTCCTTCGAGACGCAGGCTTCGCCTGCTCCTCAGGATGAGGCGGAGTGAGAACGCCTCAGCCCAATCCGGCCTCGAGCTTCGCGTAAAGCGGATTGTCGCGCGCGAACACGTAGTCGAGTTCGGCGACCGACACCGCTTCCGCGCCCTGCTCGCGCAGGAAGGTGGTGAGCGCATACATCTTGTCAGGCGGACAATGCAGCGTCAGCATGCCGGACGAGGTCGGCCCGCCGAACGGCGTCGCCACGCCGAACCGCTGCTTCGCGGTCTCCACCAGCGCATCGTTGCAGGCGGCGAAGCGCGCACGGACTTCGCGATAGGCGCGCGCGAGGGCCTGCGCGGCGATGCGATCGAGGATCACCCGCGCCAGTTCGCGCTGTCCGGCGCCCCAGTCGGCGTTGCGCGCCGCTGCGAGATTGGCCTGCGAACGCAGGACGAGGCCGTCATCGACGATCTTCAGCGCATTGGCGGCGAGCGTCGCGCCGGTCGTGGTGATATCGACGATCAACTCGGCGGTGCCGGCCGCCGGCGCACCTTCGGTCGCGCCCGAGCTTTCGACGATGCGATAATCGGCGATGCCGTGCCGCGCGAAGAACGCGCGCGTCAGGTTGATGTATTTCGTCGCAACGCCCGGCTTGCGATTGTGATGCTGGCGAAACGCGGTCGCCACATCGTCGAGGTCGGCCATGGTGCGGACGTCGATCCACGCCTGCGGCACGGCGACCACCACGGTGGCATGACCGAAGCCGAGCGGCTCGAGCAGCACGATGCGGCGGTCGGCATCGCGCACCATCTCGCGCACAAGATCCTCGCCGGTGACGCCAAGGTGGACGGTGCCCTGCGCGAGCTGCTGGGTGATCTCCGAGGCGGAGAGGTAAGCCACCTCGACGCCGTCGAGGCCGTCGATCGTGCCGCGATAGTCGCGCGCGCCGCGCGGCTTCGCCAGCGGCAGGCCGGCGCGGGCAAAGAATTTTTCGGCGTTTTCCTGCAGCCGGCCCTTGGCCGGCACGGCGAGGATCAGCGGGGCGTCCGCCTGAGATTTGCTCATGCGCGATCTCCCGCCGCGGCGAACCGTTCGACCCAGACCGCGAGACCGACCGCCGGGATCGGCGCCGGCGCGCCAAGCCGCGTCAGCAGGTCGTCATAGCGGCCGCCGGCAACCAGCGGTCCCGCGTTTGGCGCGGCCGGATCGCTGAGTTCGAACACCAGCCCGCTGTAATAGTCGAAGCCGCGGCTGAACGCGGTCGAGAACTGAATGCGGGACACATCGACGCCGCGCGCGGCGAGGAATCCGGTGCGGCTCTCGAACAGGTCGAGTGCCGGTGTGACGGTGAAGCCGGCATCGGACGCGAGCGCGCGCAGTTGCGCGGCCGCGCTGTCGGGATCGCCGCTGATCGACAGGAACCGTTCGATCATCGCGCGCTGCTCGCGCGGCAGCTTGCTCGACGCACCAAGCGCGGACTGTTCGAGGAAGCGCTCGGCGATCTCGGCGACCGAACGGCCGCCCACGGCATTAATGCCGGCAATCGACAACAGATCGGTGACCAGCGCATGCGCCCCTTTCGGATCGGCGCCGGAGAGGGCGGCGAGCACGCCCTGATAATCGGGCTGGTTGCCGTTGCTGCCGATCACCAGGCGGTCGAGATCCTGCGCGAGATTGCTCTTGCGGTTGAAGTCCTTGATCAGGCGCCGCTTCCACGCCGGCGGCAGATCGAGCGCTGCGATCAGCGCCCCGAACAGCGCGACGTCTCCGAGCTGGATCGTGGGCGCGGTGACGCCGTAATGCGCCATGGCATCGAGGCCGAGCGCCAGCATCTCCGCATCGGCGGCGGCCTTGTCGGCGCGGCCGAACGACTCCACACCCGCCTGCAGGAATTCGCCAGGGCCGTCATCGCGATGGCGGAACACCGGGCCGAGACAGCAATAGCCCTGCGCCTTACCGGCATCGGACGAGGCAAGATAATCGCGCGAGACCGGGATGGTCAGGTCCGGCCGCAGGCACCATTCCGCGCCGTCCGGCGCTGTGGTGGTGAACATCCGCATGCGGATGTCCTCGCCGGAAAGGTCGAGGAACGGCTCGGCCGGTTGCAGCACGGCGGGCGCGAGGCGGCGATAGCCGGCGCGCTCATAGCCCAGGACCAGCGCGCTGGCGCGCCCGCGGGCGTCCGGGTCGAGACTGGAAATTGTCGTGCTCTGCGCGTCCATGGTCCGATCGCTGGGCTTGATGGCCGGTGGGTGTTCCGGCGGCCGTTTAGCATGGCAAAGACCGGTTTTCGATGCCCAGCCGCCGATTGGCTTAATAAGCGGCATATGGGCCGCTGCCGCGCCCCGAACAGGTTGAGAAAAACCCCGGCAATCGACCGATCAAGCTCCGGGTCCGTTAAGGATGACGACGGGGATCCGGCCGGATTCCATACGCTGGTGTCGGGGAGTAACGCCTCGTCAATGCTCTGCTGCCTAAAGTTTCGGCTGAGCAAACGAAGTGGTGCGGGCAGATGCCGCAGACGATCTCGCGGGACCATGTCCTCGCTTTCTATCGAGCCTACAGCCAGCGCGACCTTGCGACCATCGAGGCATTCCTCGACGAGAACGTGCATTGGATCGTCAACGGGCCGGTCGACGTGCTGCCTTATTGCGGCGAGCGGCACACCCGCGCCGAGGTGATGCGTCAGCTGCGCGAGGCCGTGCCGCAGGTCTTCCGTAAACGGCAATTCGATATCGAGAGAATCCTGATCGACGGCAATGCCACGGCGGTCCTCGCGCGCCTCTCGGGCGTCAAGCATGACGGCCGCGCGGTCTGCTTCCGGCTGTCGCATTTCGCCGAGTTCCGCGACGGCCGCGTTGTGTCCCTGATGTCGATCATCGACAGCTTCAATGCCGTCGAGCAGATCACCGGCCAGACCATCGATCTTGGCGCGGCGCCGACGCTCGTGCCCGGCAACGATCTGGTTTCGGTTTAAGACTCAGACGGCGACGCCGGTGCGGGCGAGGATGCCGCGCACCGCTTCGACAAGCTCCGCTTCCGGCACGCTGATCTGCGCCTGCGCCTGCTTGTCGAGATAGAGGTCGCGGGCCGCGTCGTCTTTGGCCAGATTCTGGGCGAGTTCGGCGCCGCGGGCGAGATCCTTGATGGTCACTTCGCCCTTCGCCTTCTCGTCCGAACCCTGGATGACGACGCACGGCGCATTGCGCTTGTCGGCGTATTTCATCTGGTTGCCGAAGTTCTTCGGATTGCCGAGATAGAGTTCGGCGCGGATGCCGGCGTTGCGCAGTTGCGTTACCATCGCCTGATAGTCGGCCATGCGGTCGCGGTCGAAGATCGTGACGACGACGGGACCCATGACCGGCTTGCTGTCGATGCTGCCGATCAGCGTCAGCGCGGCCATCAGCCGCGACACGCCGATGGAGAAGCCGGTCGCCGGCACCGGCTCGCCGCGGAAGCGCGAGACGAGGCCGTCATAACGCCCGCCGCCGCCGACCGAGCCGAACCGCACCGGGCGGCCCTTCTCGTCCTTGGCGTCGAGCAGCAGTTCAACCTCGTAGACCGGGCCGGTGTAGTATTCGAGACCGCGCACGACGGAGGGGTCGATGCGAATCCGATCTGGCCCGTATCCGGCAGATCTAACAAGCCGTCTTATCGCTTCCGTCTCACGAAAGCCTTCGGTCATCAATATTGGGAGTCGACTGATCCCAAGCGCCTCTCGGACGTATTTTTCATACTTTCTTACTGTGAATGGCTTCTTCCATTCTTTGCCGATAATTCTGAGAGCCTTATCGATGTTTCTGAGCATTAATAGGGGCTTGAGGATCGTTTCTGCTTGTTCCGCAGTGAGGTTTGCACCTTTAGTAAAATCGCCGCTCTCATCCAGTCGACCGGTGATGAGAAGTTTTCTTACTTCCTCCAAAGGGAATTTGTCTGCTTTGTCGATGGCTCGCAGAACCATTAGTCTTCGCTGAGCGCTTTGTTCGCCGTCGAGCCCGATCGCTTCTAATATTCCGTCGAAGACCTTGCGGTTATTGACCTTCACCACATACTGGCCACGGCGGATGCCGAGCTTTTCCATCGTGTCGGCGGCGAGCATGCACATCTCGGCATCGGCGGCCGGCGACGACGAGCCGACCGTGTCGGCGTCGAACTGCATGAACTGGCGGAAGCGGCCGGGGCCAGGCTTCTCGTTGCGGAACACCCAGCCGAAGCGATAGCTGCGATAGGGCTTCGCCAGCGCGTCGTAATTCTCCGCAACGTAGCGCGCGAGCGGCGCGGTGAGGTCGTAGCGCAGCGACAGCCACTGTTCGTCGTCGTCCTGGAACGAGAACACGCCCTCGTTGGGCCGGTCCTGATCCGGCAGGAATTTGCCGAGCGCGTCGGTGTATTCGATCGCCGGGGTTTCGACCGGCTCGAAGCCGTAAAGCTCGTACTGCGCGCTGATCGCTTCGACCATGCGGCGGGTGGCGATGATGGCGGCGGCGTCGCGGTCCTCGAGACCGCGGGGCTTGCGCGCCTTGAGCTTCTGCGGCTTTTTCGATTTGTCGTTCATGCCGCGCTTAATAGCCACGGCGGGGCTAGCTGTCATCCCCGCTGTCCGGATGGGCATCTCCCTCTCCCACAGGGGAGAGGGTTGCACCGCCCGTGCGGCTACGATTTCGGCTGCTCTCGGCCTTTCGGCTTTCCGTAACCGCCGGCGGTGGGGGTGCGGATCATGATCGCCTCGCCGGGACCGATCACCGTGGCGTCGCTGCCCTTGAGCACCTCGACCGAGCCGTCCTTGCGGCGCACGGCATTCTGGCCCACCTGGCCGTTCTCGCCGCCGGCAAGCCCGAACGGCGGCACGCGCCGGTGGCCGCTCAGAATCGTGCACTCCATCGTTTCGAGGAAACGGATCACCCGCAGGATACCGTCGCCGGCATTCCATTGGCCGCGTCCGCCCGATCCCTCGCGGATATGGAAATCCTCCAGCAGCACCGGATAGCGGAATTCAAGGACTTCCGGGTCGGTGAGACGGGTGTTGGTCATGTGCACCTGCACTGCGTCGGTGCCGGGGAAACCCGGACCCGCCGGCGAGCCCGAGCAGATCGTCTCGTAATACTGGTATTTGGTGTTGCCGAAATTGAGGTTGTTCATGGTGCCCTGCGACGCAGCCATGGCGCCGAGCGCGCCGAACAGCGCATTGGTGACGGCCTGCGAGACCTCCACATTGCCGGCGACCACGGCCGCCGGATATTCCGGGCTCAACATGGTCTTGCGCGGGATGACGATGCGGATCGGCCGCAGGCAGCCGCCGTTCATCGGAATGTCGTCGTCGACCATGACGCGGAAGACATAGAGCACGGCGGCGCGTGTCACCGGCTCCGGCGCGTTGAAGTTGCTGCCCTGCTGCTCCGACGTGCCGGTGAAGTCCACTGTCAGTTCGCGCTTCTTCTTGTCGACGGCGGTCCGCACCGTGATGACGGTGCCCTGATCCATCTCGACGCTGAAAGATGAATCGTGCAGGCGGTCGATCACGCGGCGCACGCTCTCCGCCGCGTTGTCCTGCACGTGCTGCATGTAAGCCTTGACCACGGGCAGCGAGAATTGCGCCACCATTTTGCGCAGTTCCTGAATGCCTTTCTCGTTGGCGGCGATCTGCGCCTTCAGGTCGTTGATGTTTTGCAGCGGGTTGCGCGCCGGATAGGCGGCGCCGGCGAGCACCGCCATCAGTTCCTTTTCAAGGAAGCGGCCGCGATCGACCAGCTTCAGGTTGTCGATATAGACGCCTTCCTCGGTGATGGTGGTCGCGTTCGGCGACATCGACCCGGGCGAGATGCCGCCGACATCGGCGTGATGGCCGCGCGAGGCGACCCAGAACAGGATCGCCTTTTTGCGGTCGTCGAACACCGGCGTGCAGACGGTGATGTCCGGCAGATGCGTGCCGCCGTTATAGGGCGCGTTGATCGCATAGACGTCGCCGGGGCGGATCGTGCCCTTGTTCTCGCGGATGATGGTCTCAACCGCGCGGTCCATCGAGCCGAGATGCACCGGCATGTGCGGCGCGTTGGCGACCAGCGTGCCGTCGGCGGCGAACACCGCGCAGGAGAAATCCAGCCGCTCCTTGATGTTCACCGAATAGGCGGTGTTCTGCAGCGACACGCCCATCTGCTCGGCGATCGACATGAACAGGTTGTTGAATACTTCCAGCATGATCGGATCGGCCTTGGTGCCGACCGCGTGCTGGCGCTTGAGCGCCTTGATGCGGGTGAGCACCAGATGGTTCTTGGCCGTCAGCTCCGCCTGCCAGCCCGGCTCGACGACGATGGTCTGGTGCGGCTCGACGATGATCGCTGCGCCGGCGACGCGCATGCCGGGCTTCAACTGATCGCGGGTGTAGACGCCGGCGCGATGCCAGGCGCCGCCGGAGAAAAAGCGCGTGCGCCGCGCCGGCTTCGGTGCCGGCGTGCGGCGTGCGGTCTTTTTCCGTTCGCGGAAACGCGCGCCGCCGCCGATCGCCTCGACCGACACGGCCTCGATGACGATCTCCTTGCTGCGGTCGATGAAGCCGAACCGCGCCTTGTGCGCTTTCTCGAATGCGGATTGCATCTGCTTCGCTGTGCCGGCATTGACGGTCAGCGCCGTATCGGTGCCGGCGTAGCGCAGATGCGCGCGCACGATGCATTTGACGGATTTCGCCGGCACGCCCTGTCCGGTGACCTCGTGCACGGCGTCACGGCCGAGCCGCTTGCCGTCGCGGGCGAGGGCGGCGATCCCCTTCGCGCCGAACGACTGCTCGATCGCCTGCTGGCGCGTGGCGCGGATGTCGGCGAGCCCCATGCCGTAGGCCGACAGCAGCGACGAGAACGGGTGGATCAGCACCCTGGTCATGCCGAGTGCGTCGGCGACGAGGCAGGCGTGCTGGCCGCCGGCGCCGCCGAAACAGTTGAGCGCGTAGCGCGTCACGTCATAGCCGCGCTGCACCGAGATTTTCTTGATCGCATTGGCCATGTTCTCGACCGCGATCCTGATGAAGCCGTCGGCGATCTGCTCGCGCGCGAGCTTTCCGTCCATCGCCTGCGCCAGCGCATCGAAGCCGCGCGCGACCGCGTCGGCATCGAGCGGCTCGTTCTGTTGCGGCCCGAAAATCTTCGGGAAGTAATCGGGAATGAGCTTGCCGACCGCGACATTGGCATCGGTGACCGCGAGCGGCCCGCCGCGGCGATAGCAGGCCGGGCCGGGATTGGCGCCGGCGGAATCCGGGCCGACGCGGAAACGGGCGCCGTCGTAGTGCAGCACCGAGCCGCCGCCGGCGGCGACGGTGTGGATCAGCATCATCGGCGCGCGCATGCGCACGCCCGCCACTTCCGTCTCGAAGGTTCGCTCGTAGTCCCCGTCATAGTGCGACACGTCGGTGGAGGTGCCGCCCATGTCGAAGCCGATCAGCCGGTCGAAGCCGGCTTCGTGGCCGGTCTGTGCGAGGCCAACCACGCCACCGGCGGGGCCGGACAGGATCGCGTCCTTGCCCTGAAAGAGATCGGCGGCGGTGAGGCCGCCCGACGACATCATGAACATCAGCCGCGGCGCGCTCTCATGTTTCGAGACGCTCTCGCTCTGCTCGGGCTCCTCAGGATGAGGTTGCCCTTCCAGTTGCTCGCGGACCTGCGCCACATAGCGGCGCAGGATCGGCGACAAGTAAGCGTCGACCACCGTGGTGTCGCCGCGCCCGACCAGCTTGATCAGCGGCGAGACTTCGTGGCTGACGGACACCTGCGGGAAGCCGATCTCGCGCGCCACCGCCGCGACTTGCCGCTCATGCTCCGGATAGCGGTAGGCGTGCATGAAGACGATGGCGACGGCCTTGATGCCGTCGGCTTTCGCCGCTTCGAGCGCCGCGCGCACCGTCTTGAGATCAGGCGCCTGTTCCACCGTGCCGTCGGCGCGCACGCGCTCGTCGACCTCGACGACGCGCTCGTACAGCATGTCCGGCTTGATGATGTGCTTGGCGAAAATCTTCGGCCGCGCCTGATAGCCGATGCGCAACGCATCGCGGAAACCGCGCGTCGTCACCAGCAGCGTGCGCTCGCCCTTGCGCTCGAGCAGCGCGTTGGTGGCGACGGTGGTGCCCATTTTCACGGCACCGACACGCCCGCGCGGCAGCGGTTCGCCGGCCTTGAGGCCCATGAGGTCGCGGATGCCCTGCACGGCGGCGTCGCGATAGGCCTCCGGGTTTTCCGAGAGCAGCTTGTGCGCGACCAGCGAGCCGTCCGGACGGCGGCCGACCACGTCGGTGAACGTGCCGCCGCGATCGATCCAGAAATCCCATTGCTTGCTCATCCCGCCGTGCGCCCCATTGGTCCGTGCGGATCAAGGAAATATCGGCTCAACGGCAAAGTCCATCGGGTGCCGGGATAAGTGGCCGGCGGCGGCGCAGGCAGGCTGTTCTCCGGCGCCGTCATCCTGCTAGGCTTGCGACGCCGGGCAAGCAACAGGGTGGGGCGGAGCGGATGCGCAGGGTGCTGGACGGCCTCTATCTCGCCGCCGGATGGCTCGCCGGATTGTTCCTGCTGGCGATCTTCGTGCTGATGATGCTGCTCTCGGCCGGGCGTCCGGTCGGTTTCAATATTCCCGCCGGCGACGATCTGGTGTCGTGGTGCATGGCGGCGATGTCGTTCCTCGGCCTCGCGCACACGTTCCGGCATGGCGAGATGATCCGCGTCGGTCTGCTGATCGACCGGATCGAAGGCAAAGCGCGGCATGTGATCGAAATCGTCGCGCTGGTGCTCGGCACCGGCTTCACCGGTTTCTTCGCCTGGTACGCGGTGCTGATGACGTTCGACTCGTGGCGGTTCAACGACATGTCGCAAGGCGTGCTGGTGGTACCGCTATGGCTTCCGCAACTCGGTTATTCCGGCGGACTGGTCATCCTGCTGATCGCGTTCGTCGACGAACTGGTCCATGTGCTCGGGGGCGGCGCGCCGCGCTACGAAAAGCCGAAGCCCAAGACCGCCGAGGAGGCGGTCGAGCAGGCGATCCAGAGCGCGGTGTAACGGTCATGCAGCTCGTCGAAATCTCCGGCCTGCTGCTGATCTTCCTCACAGTGCTGCTCGGCTCCGGAGTCTGGATCGCCATTGCGCTGATGGCGACCGGCTATATGGGCATGCAGTTCGTCGGCGGCGGCATTCCGGCGGGGCCGGTGCTGGCAACGACGATCTGGGGCAACAGCGCGTCGTGGTCGCTCGCGGCGTTGCCGCTGTTCATCTGGATGGGAGAAATCCTGTTCCGCACCAAATTGTCGGAAGAGATGTTCCGCGGCCTCGCGCCGTGGCTGAACTGGATTCCCGGTCGGCTGATGCACGTCAACGTGCTCGCCTGCGGCATCTTCGGTTCGGTATCCGGCTCGTCGGCGGCGACCTGCGCGACGGTCGCCAAGATCGCGCTGCCGGAATTGAAGAAGCGCGGCTACGACGAGACCGTGTCGCTCGGTTCGCTCGCCGGCGCCGGCACGCTCGGCATCCTGATCCCGCCGTCGATCACCATGGTGGTCTATGCGGTCGCCGCGAACGTCTCGATCATCCAGATCTTCCTCGCCGGCTTCCTGCCGGGTCTGCTGGTGATGCTGCTTTACAGCGGCTACATCGCCGGCTGGTCGCTGCTGCATCCGGAGCGCACGCCGCCAGCCGATCCGCCGATGACGTTGCGCCAGAAGCTCAGTGAGTCGACCAAGCTCGGTCCGACCATGGCGCTGATCGTTCTCGTCTTCGCGGCGCTGATGTTCGGCTGGGCGACGGCGACGGAATGCGCGGCGTGGGGCGTGCTCGGCTCCCTGGCGATTGCGTGGTGGCACGGTTCGCTGACGTGGGACTCGTTCTGGTTGAGCGTGATGGGCACCGTGCGGGTCAACTGCATGATCATGCTTATCCTCGCCGGCGCGTCCTACATGTCGACGTCGATGGCCTATACCGGCATTCCGGCGGCGCTGGCGACCTGGGTCGACAGCTTCCACCTCAGCCCCTATGCGCTGATCGCCGCGCTCACCGTCATGTACATCGTACTCGGCACCGCGCTCGACGGCATCTCGATGATCGTGCTGACGACCACCATCGTCATCCCGATGATCAAGCAGGCCGGCTTCGATCTAATCTGGTTCGGCATCTTCGTCGTGCTGGTGGTCGAGATGGCGGAGGTGTCGCCGCCGGTCGGCTTCAACCTGTTCGTGCTGCAGACCATGAGCGGCAAGGATTCCAACACCGTGGCGAAGGCGGCGCTGCCGTTCTTCTTTCTGCTGATCATCGCCGTCGCCATCATCACCATTTTCCCGGATATCGTCATGCTGCTGCCGCGGCTCGCCTTTCCGGGGTAGGCTCGGCTCAACCGTTCTGAACCAAGGGGCGTCACATGCTGTATCGGACTTTGTTGCCTGCCGCGTTACTTCCCGCCGCGTTCGCCGTCGCACTCGTCATCACGCCGGCCGCGGCGCAGACCAGGTGGAACCTGCCGGCAGCCTATCCGGCCGACAATCCGCACACCGTCAACCTGATGGCGTTTGCCAAGGACGTGAAGGACGCGACCGGCGGCAAGCTCGACATCACCGTTCACGCCAACGCCTCGCTGTTCAAGGCGCCGGAGATCAAGCGCGCGGTGCAGACCGGGCAGGCGCAGGCCGGCGAGGTGCTGATCTCGATCCACGAGAACGAGGATCCGGTGTTCGGTATCGACGTGGTGCCGTTCCTTGCCACCAGCTATCCGCAGGCGATGAAGCTGTGGAAGACCTCGCGCGACGCCATCGAGAAGAAGCTCGCGACGCAGGGTCTGATGGTGCTGTTCGCGGTGCCGTGGGGGCCGCAGGGCATCTACGCCAAGAAGGACCTCAACAGCGTCGAGGACATGAAGGGACTGAAGTGGCGCGCCTATAATGTCGGCACGTCCCGCATCGCCGAACTGGTCGGCGCGCAGCCCGTGACCATTCAGGCCGCCGAACTGCCGCAGGCGCTGGCGACAGGCGTCGTCACCGCGTTCATGACCTCGGGTTCGACCGGCTACGACACCAAGGCCTGGGAGACGATGACGCACTACTACGACGCGCAGGCGTGGATCCCGAAGAACATCACCTTCGTCAACAAGGCGGCGTTCGATGCGCTCGACAAGCCGACGCAGGAGGCGGTGCTCAAGGCGGCGAAGACCGCGGAGGATCGCGGCTGGAAACTGTCGGAGGAAAAGGCCACCTGGTATCTCGATCAGCTCAAGGCCAACAAGATGAAGGTGCTGCCGCCGTCGCCGCAGCTCAAATCCGGCCTCGAGAAGATCGGCGAGACGCTGACGGCCGACTGGATCAAGCGTGCCGGTGCGAACGGTCAGGCGGTGATCGACGCCTACAAGAAGATGTAACGAGACGCGATGAGTTCCGCGATCGGGCGCCCCGCGTGGCGCCCGATTTTTTTTAGCCGCGCGAGACGCGCATGCGCTGGCCGATCATCACGACGACGACGACCGCTGCGGCGAAGGCGAGTGTCTTGAGCGCGATCGGCTCGCCGTTGACCGGCCAGGCGAGCGCCACCACGGTGAACGGCTGCAGCAGCAGCATCTGTCCGGCGCGCGCGACGCCGATGCGCAGCATCGCGACGTTGTAGACGAAGAACGAGAGATACTGGCTGACCAGCGCCACATAAAAGAGCGCGCCCCATTGCGGCGCCGGCACCGCGGCGATGTTCGCCGGCCAGAGCAGGATCGTGGCGATCAGCGTCAGCGGCGCATACATCACCACCGACCACGAGATCACTTCCCAGCCCGGCATCAGCGCCGTCGCCTTGCCGGACAGCGTATAGCCGATGCCGCCGAACACGACGGTGGCGAGCAGGAACAGGTCGCCCCAATGCGCATCGCTCACGCCGGTGTCGCGGATCATGAACGCGACCACCAGCGCCGAACCGATCACGCCGGTGATCCAGAAACCGAAGCTCGGCCGTTCCTTCGCCAACAGGGCCGCGGCGATCGCGGTGGCGAGCGGCAGGATGCCCATCACCACGCCGCCATGCGCCGCCGGCACCGACATCATCGCCAGCGCAGCGCACAGCGGAAACAGCGCGACCGTGAACAGTCCGGCGACGAAGCAGGCGATCAGTTTTTCGCGCGACGGTATCCGCCGCCGCATCACGATCAGTGCCAGCGCGGCAGCGGCCCCGGCGATCGTGATCCGCATCGCCGTCAGGAACAGCGGATCGAAGCCCTGCACGGCAAGCCGGGTCGCCGGCAGCGTGCCGGCGAACAGCACCATGCCGAAGAAGGCAAGCAGCAGTCCGGTGGTGTTGCGCGGGCTGGTCATGGTGCGGTGAGGAGGCGTGCGAGAGGGCGGAGCCGCACGCTAGGCCATCGCCGCGCAAAGCTGAATGGGCTTTTCGGCGGGCGCGTCCTGCGCAAACGTCTCTTTGCAACATGCCAAAGGACGGAACGCGAAAAGATCGGGCCTGAAAATGGTGAGGCGCCCGGCACGGTTTGCGCCGGACGCCCCCTCAGCATGTCAGCCCGCCTGTAAGCCGGGTTCTGTGCGCGGAAGACGCATACTCTTCGTCCGCGTGACGACCATTCCTCTGCACCGCCGGTTACCCGGCGTGTCGAGCAACCTACCCGGATGACTGGTTCGGACGAACCTGGAGATCGCTCTCCGCGCCATCCCTATTCGGTTTTGCTCCCGGTGGGGTTTGCCGTGCCGTTCGCGTTGCCGCGACCGCGGTGCGCTCTTACCGCACCGTTTCACCCTTGCCTGCCGCCGAAGCGGCCGGCGGTCTGCTTCTCTGTGGCACTGTCCCTGGGGTCGCCCCCGCCGGACGTTATCCGGCACCGTTCGTCCGTGGAGCCCGGACTTTCCTCCCCGGCTCCCTTTCAGGAAACACCCTTGCGGGCTCTGCCGAAGCGGCCGTCCAGCCGACTGACGCGCAACTGATGAGCGCCGCGGCGCGCGCCGTCAAGTCGCGCGTTGCTGGCCGGCGCGGGTCTCCAGCAGGGCGCGCAGCGTCATCTGGGTCGAGGCATCGGCGATGCCGTCGACGCATTCCGGGCGGAAATGGCGCTGAAACGCAGTAACGACAGTCGCCATGGCCTCGTCGTAATCGCCGCTCACCGGCTGGGCATAGCCGAAGTCGGCCAGCATCCTCTGGAATTGGGCGACGTCGCTGCCGAGATCGCCGGGTGCGAGACGTGGTCCCTCGAGTTTCAGTGGTGCGGGACGGACCCAGTGGCCGACACCGGAATCCGCCAGCGTCGCCCACGGGAATTTCTCCCCGGGATCCTGCTTGCGGGCCGGCGCGACGTCCGAATGCGCGAGCACGCGATCGTTCGGGATCGTGTCGCGGCGGGCGAGGATGCCCTTGCACAGCGAGATCACCGCGGCGACCTGGCGCAGCGGAAACGGCGGATAGCCGTGATCGTGGCCGGGATTGCAGATCTCGATGCCGATGGAATGCGAATTGATGTCGGTATCGCCGTCCCACGACGATACGCCGGCGTGCCATGCGCGCTCGCGTTCCGGCACGCATTGCACGATCCGCCCGTCCGGAAACACGACGTAATGCGCCGACACCTTGGCGGCCGGATCGCACAGCCGGGCCAGCGCCGCCTGATCGTCGGTCATGCCGGTGTAATGCAGCAGGATCATATCCGGCTGCATGTTGTCTCGGCGCTGATCGTAGTTTGGCGACGGAACGACGTCGGAGACGACGAACGAGTCGGGCTGGAAGACGGTCATGGTTGCGAAGGGCGTTTACCGGCAGAAAGCCGTGTCAGCGCCATAGCCAAGCGGGGCTGCCGGCGCAAGGGGGTTGGAAATTGTCCCACGAGTCGCCCTTTCGGCAAACAAAAGCCCGACCCGGCGAACCGGATCGGGCTTCTTTTGGTCAGGTGTCGAGATTAGCGGCTGCTGGCCGGCGGGGTGTTGGACGTCGGCCGCGCGCCCATGCCGGCGCCACCCATACCGCCCGCCGAACCCGTGGTCGTCTTCGGCGGATTGTACGGCTCGAAGTTCTGGGCTTCCTTGAGCTGATCCTTGGTCGCCGCAAGCTTCAGCTTGTCGGCTTCGTTGTTCGTGCCCTTCACGATCTCGAAAGCCGAGGGGGCGAGCGCGACGCTCTTGGAGCCGACGCCGAGGAAGCCGCCGACGCTGATGACGAACGCTTCGATCTTGCCGTCCTTATCGAACAGGATGTCGCTCACGTCACCGATCTTGGCGTTGTCGGCGCCGATCACGTCCGTGCCTTTGAACTTCGATGCCAGCATCTGCTCCGGCTTCTGCGACGACACGAAGCTCATGGAGCCGGAGGCAGCAGGCGCGGGAGTTGCCGTCGATGAAGCGGGCGCGGGCGTCGACGTCGCGGCCGGCGGGCTCGCGGTCGATCCGTTGGTGCCCGTGTTCGGGTTTGGCGCCTGAGCGAACGCCGTTGAGAGCATCAGCGCACTGATTGCCGTACCGAGGATGAGTTTCTTCATGGTGTCAGCCTCCAGGTGAAAATGGCGCGGAGACCGCGCGGGAAAAATGCGTCAATGAGGTGGCTGGAACTCAGGTCGGAACCGGGCTCCATCCGCCTTCGTCAACGGCCGGCCGGCAGGCGGCGTTCCCGCGAATTTTTGGCGCATTTGCCGCGTTCGCGCCGGAACGCGGGCGGGCTGGCAACCAATCCTTAAGGTGAAGCACGCTTAATGAGCGGTTAAGGCAGCCGGGTGAATCCACCGGATGCATCTCGATTCCCGACGGCCCCGTTCAATGACTGTGCATCTTTTTCCAGGAGCCGCTACGAGGCCGGTGCCGCCGGAAACCTGCGTCGACGCAGGTTTCCCCGATGCCGGCGCCGGCGGCGCGCATGTGCCGGTCCTGGGCGGGCGAATCGCCGAGTTCCTCAATGTCCGCGATGGCGGGATCTATATCGACGGAACCTTCGGCGCCGGCGGTTACTCGCAGGAGATTCTGGGCGCGGCCGATTGCCGCGTGATCGCGATCGATCGCGACCCGACCGTGCATGAACGCGCTGGTTCATTGGCCGACCGCTTCGCCGGCCGTCTCACCCTGGTCGAGGATCGATTCTCGCATCTCGATGCGGTCGCGACAGGCTGCGGCGTGTCCGCGGTCGATGGCGTCGTGCTCGATGTCGGCGTGTCGTCGATGCAGCTTGACGAGGCGGACCGGGGCTTCTCCTTCCGCCATGACGGCCCGCTCGACATGCGCATGGGACGGAGCGGGCCGAGCGCGGCCGATCTGGTCGCCGCCGCCAGCGCGCGAGACCTCGCCGCGATCATCGCCACGCTCGGCGAAGAGAAGATGGCGCGGCCGATCGCACGCGCGATCGTCGCCGCGCGCGATGAAGCGCCGATCCTGACGACGAAGGCGCTCGCGACGGTCATTACCGGCGTGGTGCGGCAGCGGTTCGGCGAAATCCATCCGGCGACGCGCACGTTCCAGGCGCTGCGCATTTTCATCAATGATGAACTCGGCGAACTGGCCGAGGCGCTCGCGGCGGCGGAGCGCATTCTGCGGCCGGCCGGGCGCCTCGTGGTCGTCGCGTTCCATTCGCTGGAAGACCGGATCGTCAAGACGTTCCTTGCCGAACGCAGCCGTATCGGCGGCGGCTCGCGGCACATGCCCGAAGTGGTGCAGGTGCCGGTGACGTTCACGGTGCTGACGCGGCGTCCGGTGACGGCCGACGACGCGGAAGTCGCGCGCAATCCGCGCGCACGGTCGGCGAAGCTGCGCGCCGCCGAACGCACTGCCGCGCCGCCGCGGCCGTTCGATCCGGCCGATCTCCTGCCGTCCTTGCCGTCGCTTGCCGACGTGATGCGGAGCCGCTGACATGCGCATCCTCAATGCCCTGATCATCGGCGTGCTGATCCTCGCGGCCTCCTATGTCTACAAGATCAAGTTCGAATCGACGCAGCGCGTCGAGCGCGCCGCGAAGCTGCGCACGGAAATCCGCCGCGAGCAGGATGCAATCGCCACGCTGCGCTCCACATGGGCGCGGCTCGAGACGCCGAGCCGGATCGAGGCGCTGGCGAAGCGCCATCTCGCGCTCAAGCCGGTGATCCCGCAGCAATTCCAGTCCTTCGAGAAGCTGCCGGAACGCCCCGCGCCCGTTCTGCAGGCGGACGGCGATCCGATCGGCGGGCTGATCGACGAAACCACCGGGAGCATCGCAGCTCCCGCCGACGGAGCCGAGAACTGATGCCGGGACCGCACGCTGAGACCCGCTTTGCGCGCTGGCAGCGCTTCGTGCGCGGCCTGGTTTACGGCCGCGATGTCGACCGCCAGATCAAGGCGAAGGCCCGTATCGGCCTCGCCATCCTCGCATTCGCCTGCGTCTATCTGGTGATCGCCGGCCGGCTGGTCCTGTTCGGCATCAACAACGAGGCGCACAATCCGCGCCGCGCATCGAGCCAGGACGCGGTTGCGACTGCCCGGCCGGATATTCTCGACCGCACCGGGAAAATTCTCGCGACCGATGTGAAATCGCCGTCGCTGTTCGGCGAGCCGCGCAAGATCATCGATGTCGACGAGGCTGTCGAACTGTTGACCGCCGTGCTGCCGGACCTCGATGCCGCCGAGGTGCGCGAGCGTCTGTCGTCGAAGCGCGGCTTCGTCTGGCTCAAGCGCGAGATCACGCCGCAGCAGCAGCGCGAGATTCATCGTCTCGGCATTCCCGGCATCGGCTTCCTCACCGAGAACAAGCGCGTCTATCCGAACGGCCCGATCGTGTCGCACGCGCTCGGCCATGTGAACATCGACAACCAGGGGATCGCCGGCATCGAGAAGTGGCTCGACTCGCGCGGTCTAGCCGACCTGCATCTCGCCGGCTTTGCCACCGACCGGCTGCAGCAGCCGGTGCAATTGTCGATCGACCTGCGCGTGCAGCACGCGATGCGCGAGGAGCTGATCGCCGCGCGCGAGAAGTTCAAGGCGAAGGCCGCCGCCGGCATCGTCTCCGATGTGCGCACCGGCGAGATCGTCGCCATGGTGTCGGAGCCGGACTATGACCCGAACAATCCGCGCGAGGCCAACGACCCGACCCGCATCAACCGGCTCACCACCGGCGTGTACGAAATGGGCTCGACCTTCAAGGCGCTGACCCTGGCGATGGCGCTCGACAGCGGCAAGGCGACGCTGAACACGACTTACGATGCGCGCATGCCGCTGCGTTACGGCAAGTTCAACATCCACGATACCCATTCGCTCGGCCGCTACATCACCATGAGCGAGGTGTTCACCTATTCGTCGAACATCGGCGCCGCGCGCGTCGCGCTGTCGATGGGTGTCGATGCGCACAAGGCGTTCCTGAAAAAGATGGGGCAGCTCGACCGGCTGCGCACCGAACTGCCGGAAAGCGCCGAGCCGATCGTTCCCAAGCGCTGGGGCGAACTGAATACCATCACCATCGCGTTCGGCCATGGTCTTTCAGTGGCGCCGTTGCAGGCGGTGATGGCGATCGACGCGGTGGTCAACGGCGGCTATCTGATCCCGCCGACCTTCATCAAGCGTACGCGTGACGACGCGATGAAACTCGCCACCAAGGTTGTGAAGACCGAGACCAGCGACCGGATGCGTTACCTGATGCGGCTCAACGCGGAGAAGGGCACCGCGAAGATGGCCGACGTCAAGGGCTACTATGTCGGCGGCAAGACCGGAACCTCGGAAAAGGTGGTCAACGGCCGCTATTCCAAGAAGCAGGTGCTCAACAGCTTCACCGCCATAATGCCGTCAGACGATCCGCGCTATCTGGTGCTGATCATGCTCGACGAACCGCAGGCACTGCCCGAAACCCACGGCTTCATCACCTCCGGCTGGAACGCCGTGCCGACCGGCGGCAAGGTGATCGAACGCATCGCGCCGCTGCTCGATCTGCAGCCGCGGTTCGATCTGCCGCCGGCCGACCAGCTGATCCTCGGGCTGACCTCCAGCGTGAAGGCGGCCAAGAAGTGAAGCTGCGCGACCTGCTGGCGCGATCCGATCTCGCCGCCGGCGATATCGAGGTCACCGGCGTCAGCGCCGACAGCCGCAAGGTCAAGCCGGGCTTTCTGTTCGTCGCCATTCCGGGAACGAAGACCGACGGCGCGCGCTTCATCGAGCAGGCGGTGAAGGCCGGTGCGGTGGCGGTGCTCGCCGACGGCGCGGCGCCGTCCGTGCCGACCGGTGTCGCCGCCATCGGCAGCAACAATGCGCGGCGCGATCTCGCATTAGCGGCGGCGCGGCTGTACGCGCGCCAGCCGGGGACCGTCGTCGCCGTCACCGGCACCAGCGGCAAGACCTCGGTCGCGGCGTTCACGCGACAGATCTGGGCGACGCAGGGATATGCTGCCGCCAGCATCGGCACGGTGGGCGTCGTCTCGCCCAAGGGCGAGGTCTATGGCTCGCTGACGACGCCGGATCCGGTCGATCTGCATCGCGCCATCGACACGCTCGCCGAGGAGGGCGTGACGCATCTGGCGCTCGAAGCGTCGTCGCACGGGCTCCATCAGCATCGCCTTGACGGCGTGCGGATCAAGGCCGGCGGCTTCACCAATCTCTCGCGGGATCATCTCGACTATCACGCGACGCTCGAAGCCTATCTCGCCGCCAAGCTGCGACTGTTCACCGATCTGGTGGCGGACGACGGCGCGGCGGTGATCGCGGCGGATCACGAGCAGTCGGCCGCGGTGGCTGACGCGGCGCGCCGGCGCGGGTTGCGCCTCTTTACCGTCGGTCAGGCCGGCGAGGCGATCCGCCTGCGCGACGTGGCGATCGACGGCTTCACCCAGCGCCTGTCGCTCGAGCACGGCGGCCGCACGATCACCGTGAAACTGCCGCTGGTCGGCGCGTTCCAGATCGAGAACGCGCTGGTGGCCGCCGGCCTTGCCATCGTCACCGGCAGCGACGCCGATCAGGTGTTTGCCGCGCTCAATCATCTTGAAGGCGCGAAAGGTCGGCTCGAATTCGCCGGCCGCTATCGCGATGCGCCGGTGTTCATCGATTACGCGCACAAGCCTGATGCGCTCGCCAAGGCGCTCGATGCGTTGCGACCTTATGCGCGCGGCCGGCTCGTCGTCGTGTTCGGCGCCGGCGGCGACCGCGATGCCGGCAAGCGGCCGATCATGGGCGCGATCGCCGCTGAAAAAGCGGACCGCGTCATCGTCACCGACGACAATCCGCGCAGCGAAGACGCTCGCGCGATCCGCGCCGCGATCATGACGGCGGCGCCCGGCGCGCGCGAGATCGGCGACCGCGGTGCGGCGATTCATCAGGCCGTCGCCGACCTGCAGGCCGGTGACGTGTTGCTGATCGCCGGCAAGGGCCACGAAACCGGCCAGATCATCGGCGATCGGACGATCCACTTCAGCGATCACGAGGCGGTGGCCGCGGCGCTGACCGAGCTTGGGAGCAAGGGATAGACGATGACGGCGCTCTGGACGATCGAGGCGATGGCAAAGGCCATGCACGCCACACGGCAGGGCGCGCTGCCGGCGGCGATCACCGGCATCTCGATCGATACCCGTTCCGCGCAGCCGGGCGATGCGTTCTTCGCCATCGTCGGCGACAGCCGCGACGGTCACGACTTCGTGCCGGCAGCGCTGAAGGCAGGCGCCATCGCCGTCGTCGCCCGCGACAAGCGCGATCGGTTCCCGGCCGATGCGCCGCTGCTGATCGTCGATGACGTGCTGGAGGCGCTGCGGGCGCTCGGCCGTGCCGCCCGTGCGCGCAGCAAGGCGAAGATCGTCGCCGTCACCGGCTCGGTCGGCAAGACCGGCACCAAGGAAGCGCTGCGGCTCGCCTTGTCGGCCGATGGCGAGACCCATGCGTCGGCCGCGTCCTACAACAATCACTGGGGCGTGCCGCTGACGCTCGCGCGTTTCCCGGAAACGGCGGCCTATGGCGTGTTCGAGATCGGCATGAACCATGCCGGCGAGATCACGCCGCTCGTGCAGATGGTGCGCCCGCATGTGGCGATCATCACCACGGTTGCGCCGGTCCATCTCGAATATTTCGGTTCGGTCGAGGCGATCGCCGACGCCAAGGCGGAAATCTTCCTGGGTCTCGAGCCGGGCGGCGTCGCCGTGCTCAACCGCGACAATCCGCATTTCGGGCGTCTGACGCAAGCCGCGCAGCGTGCCAAGGTCTCGCGCATCGTCACCTTCGGCGAGCACGAGACGGCCGACGCGCGCGCACAGAAAATCTGCCTGCGGCCGGAATGCAGCACGGTGCGCGCGACCATCCTCGGCGAGGAGATCACCTACAAGCTCGGCGCGCCGGGCCGGCATATGGTGATGAATTCGCTGGCGGTGCTGGCGGCCGTGTCGCTGGTGGAGGCCGATCTCGCCCGTGCCGCAATGACTTTGGCGCAATTGCAGCCGCCGACCGGCCGTGGCGCGCGGCAGACCCTGACGGTGCCGGGCGGCACCGCGCTGGTGATCGACGAAAGCTACAACGCCAATCCGGCCTCGATGCGCGCCGCCATCGCGCTGCTCGGCCAGGCGCCGGTGGGCCCGCGGGGGCGACGGATCGCGGTCCTTGGCGACATGCTGGAATTGGGGACGCAGGGGCCGGCGCTCCATGCCGAACTGGCGGAACCGCTGGCGGCCGCAGGCATCGATCTTGTGTTTTGCGCCGGTCCGTTGATGCGTTCGCTGTTCGACGCCCTTCCCTCGGGGAGCCGGGGCGGCTATGCCGAAACGGCTGCCGCGCTCGAATCGTCCGTTCTCGGCGCGGTGGCGGCAGGCGACGCGATCATGATCAAAGGCTCGCTCGGCTCGAAGATGGGACCGATCGTCAAGGCGCTGGCGGCACGGTTTCCGGTTGCGGCGGACCTCGAGGACGGCACGGCCCAAGCTTGATTGAAGTGGGTTGATTGGATTTGATCGGGATTGGCTGAAGCCGCGCACCGATCAGATGCGGCAAGGCTGGCGCGCGATGCAGAACGCGCAATAAGGCTGATGCGATGTTTTATTGGCTGACCGAACTCTCGGACAAAGTCTCGTTCCTCAACGTCTTTCGTTACATCACCTTCCGCACCGGCGGGGCCATCGTCACGGCGATGGTGTTCGTGTTCCTGTTCGGCGGGCCGATGATCAAGCTCCTGCGCATCAAGCAGGGCAAGGGTCAGCCGATCCGCGAGGACGGGCCGAAATCGCATCTCGTCACCAAGAAGGGCACGCCCACCATGGGCGGCCTGATGATCCTGATGGGTCTCGTGGTGTCGACCTTGCTGTGGGCCAACCCGCACAACCCGTATGTCTGGATCGTGCTCGGCGTCACGCTCTCCTACGGCATGATCGGCTTCTACGACGACTACCTGAAGGTGACGAAGCAAACCCACGCCGGCTTCTCCGGCCGCACGCGGCTCGCCATCGAGATCGCCATCGCCGTGGTCGCCTGCATCGCGCTCGCCAATCTCGGCCGGCCGCCGATCGCCACCTCGCTGGTGTTTCCGTTCTTCAAGGAACTGGTGTTCAATCTCGGCTGGATGTTCGTCGTGCTCGGCGCGTTCGTGATCGCCGGCGCCGGCAATTCGGTGAACCTCACCGATGGTCTCGACGGTCTTGCCATCGTTCCGGTGATGATCGCCTCGGCGAGCTTCGGCATGGTGGCCTATCTCGCCGGCAACGCGGTGTTCGCCGACTATCTGCAGATCCATTACGTCGCCGGCACCGGCGAACTCGCCGTGCTCTGCGGCGCGGTGATCGGCGCGGGGCTTGGGTTTCTCTGGTTCAACGCGCCGCCGGCCTCGATCTTCATGGGTGACACCGGGTCGCTGGCGCTTGGCGGCATGCTCGGCACCATCGCCGTCGCGACCAAGCACGAGATTGTGCTGGCGGTGATCGGCGGCCTGTTCGTGCTCGAGGCCGTCTCGGTGATCGTGCAGGTGCTGTCGTTCAAGCTGACCGGCAAGCGCGTGTTCAAGATGGCGCCGATCCATCATCACTTTGAGCAACTGGGCTGGACGGAGCCGCAAATCGTCATCCGCTTCTGGATCATCTCGGTGATCCTGGCGCTCGCCGGTCTTGCGTCGCTGAAGCTGCGGTAATGATCCCGGTCACCACTTTTGCCGGCAGGACCGTCGCGGTGTTCGGCCTCGGCGGTTCCGGACTCGCGACCTGCCACGCGCTGAAAGCGGGCGGGGCGACGGTCATTGCATTCGACGACAGCGCGGCCAGGATCGCGCAGGCCGCCGAGGCTGGTTTCGCAACCGACGATCTGCGCAGCATCGACTGGAGCAAGGTCGCGGCGCTGATCCTGTCGCCCGGCGTGCCGCTGACGCATCCGCAGCCGCACTGGTCGGCGGTGAAGGCCGCGGCCGCGCGCGTCCCGGTGATCGGCGATATCGAACTATTCGCGCGCGAGCATCGCCGGCATGCGCCGGGTCTGCCGTTCGTCGCCATCACCGGCACCAACGGCAAATCGACCACGACAGCGCTGATCGCGCATCTCCTGCGTCAGGCCGGCGTCGAGAGCCAGCTTGGCGGCAATATCGGCATCCCGGCATTGTCGCTCGCGCCGTTCGCCGACAACCACGCCTATGTGATCGAGTGCTCCTCGTATCAGATCGATCTTGCGCCCTCGCTCGATCCGACCGTCGGCCTCTTGATCAATCTGTCGGAGGACCATCTCGACCGGCACGGCAGCATGGAACACTACGCGGCGGTGAAGCAGCGGCTGGTGGCCGGCGTGACGGATAACGGCGCGGCGATCATCGGCGTCGACGACAAATGGTGCCGTGCCATCGCCGACAACATCGAACGGCTCGGCAAGACCGTGATCCGCATCTCGACACAGACCGTGCTGCGCGACGGCTTCTATGCCGAAGGCACGCGCATCATGCGCGCGCAGGGCGGCAAGGCCTATCCCGTGGCGCAACTTGCGGGCATCGGTTCGCTGCGCGGTATTCACAATGCGCAGAACGCAGCCTGCGCGGCGGCGGCGGCGATGGTGCTTGGCATGGATGTGGAGACGCTGCAGCAGGGCTTGCGCAGCTTTCCCGGTCTCGCGCATCGCATGGAAGAGGTGGCGCGCAAGGGCAAGGTTCTGTTCGTCAACGATTCCAAGGCGACCAATGCCGACAGCGCGGCGCGGGCGCTGGCGAGCTTCGACGACATCTACTGGATCGCCGGCGGCAAGCCGAAGACCGGCGGCATCGAGAGCCTGGCCGAATTCTTCCCGAAGATCCGCAAGGCCTATCTGATCGGCGAGGCGGCGGACGAGTTCGCCCGCACGTTGGAGGGCAAGGTGGAGACCGAGATTGCCGTGACCCTCGACGCCGCGGTGACGCTGGCGGGTGGCGACGCCGCTGCGTCCGGTCTTGCGAACCCGGTGGTGCTGCTGTCGCCAGCCTGCGCCTCGTTCGACCAGTTCCCGAACTTCGAGGTACGCGGCCAGCGCTTCAAGGACGTGGTCGGCGCCCTGCCGTAGCGGTCTAATCCGGGCCGACGTCATCCTGTCCGGAATGATCTCTCAATCCACCTCATCCTGAGGAGGCCGCGTAGCGGCCGTCTCGGAGGAGAGGTGGCCCCGATTTCGCCACGCCCCATGGTTCGAGACGCCCGCCTTGGCGCGCGCTCGGCGTGCTCCTCACCATGAGGCTGACTTGCCTCTTGACTTTCTTCCTATATGCCTATAATCCTATTCCCGTCCTGCTCGCGAGGGGCGTCATCTAGAGGCGTCTTGATGATGAGCAGCCTGCCCCGCCGGAAGGCGTGGCGGGGTCGCGGGCCGGAGATTCAGCCCGTGACGATGCGGCTTTCTGCGGGCGGCGGTTCGCACCCGTC
>JAEWJH010000107.1 GCA_023386635.1 Pseudomonadota bacterium | reverse complement strand
AAATCGAGCGGCACCACCAGCGTGGCGTCGCCGGCGCGGAACGCGTTGCTCAGGCAGAGATGCGATGTCGCTCCCGCAACGCCAAGCGCAATGGTCGCGGGAATGTCCGAAAGTTGCAGCCGTAGCGGAAACAGGGGATCGGAGCCGAGAAGGCCGAGCGGAAGCTGGATCACCATCATCCAGAAGATGATGGCGAAGGTCGTGTGGCTCTTCGTCAGCATCTTGGTGGTGATATAGACGCAGGCATAGCCGAGCGTGGCGAGGAGCACGAACAGCGCTCCGGGATTGAACGTCTCCAGACCCGGACGCAGAATGATGAGCACGCCGGCCAGCCCCAGTACCACCACGCCGATGCGGCTAACCGTCAGTTTTTCGCCGAGCACCCACACAGCCAGCAAAGCGGTCCACGCCGGTGCGATGAATTCCAGTGCGAACACGGTCGCGAACGGCAGCAGCGTGAGGGCCGAGGCCCACATGAACTGCGCGACGAAGTGAATGCCGTTGCGAAACAGCGTCAGCTTCATCCGGTGCGGACGGATTTCGGCGCGAAAGCGCGGATAGATCGCGAGCAGCGTCAGCATGATGATCATGCCGATACCGCTGCGGATCGTCAGGACCTCGAACAGATTGAGGTGCGCGCTCAGGAGGCGGATCGAGATCGCCATCGCCGAGAACGACACAAGACCGCCGGTCATCCAGAGAACGACGCGCGTGATGGAGGTGGTGGCCACTCTGCGACGGTCCCGGCAAGATCGAGGAGATGAGCGTGAGCGATTGCTTACCAGCGCTCGTGTCGGGCGTCACCCTCGGTTGCCGCGAGGGGAGCTATTCGTTTTTGGTACGATCGTTTTCCGTCAGCGCGCGGGTGCGCTCCGTCAGCTTGCGCAAAGCAAGGTCGAAGGCCGCGCGTTCCGTAGGGTCGAGTGCATCGAGCAGCGCGCGGGAGAAATTCAGCGCGGCCGGGACCAGATCCTGATAGACGCGGCGCCCGGCCGACGTCAGCGACAGCAGCGCTTCGCGGAGGTCCTGCTGATTGGTCTTGCGGGCGACGAGCTTGCGCTCTTGCAGCAAAGCGACCGCACGCGACACTTTGGTCTTGTGCATGTGGCTGTGTTCGCCGACGGCCTTGCCGGTCATTTCGCCATATTGGCCGAGCGTGACCAGCACCCGCCATTCCGGGACGCTGATCCCGTAACGGGGCGCATAGGTTTGCGACAGCGCCTGCGATGACAGGGCGGCGACCACATTGAGCCGGTACGGGAGGAAATCCTCAAGTTTCAGCTCGACTGTGTCGGATGTCCTCTCGGTCATGCCTGCCAGGTCTGTTGTGCCGAGCCCACGAACGCGGCCGGTTCGGTCCGCCGCGAGGAGGGACCATGGCGGAAGTCGAGCGGCCGTGCAACGCAGCGCGCGGCGGCGCGTTCTTAACGCAGGCTCGGCTCCTTGCCGCCCCCATGCTGGCCTCGCGGGCTGTAATGCCAGAGCACCGTCATGGTGGTGAGCAGGACAAACAGCAAAAGCAACTTCATACGCCCGGTCCCAAAATCATCGGCAGCCCGCTTGCGGCGGCGGCGCGAAAGTGGAAGATTTAGTTTCACACGTAACCAAATACCCTTAACAGGCCGTTAATGGCCTGACGGGAGGCACCGATGTCCGTCGATCTGCCCCGCTACATGTCCGGCTTCGGCAACAGTTTCGAGACCGAGGCGCTGCCGGGCGCGTTGCCGATCGGCCGGAACTCGCCGCAAAAGATCAATTACGGGCTTTACGCCGAGCAACTGTCCGGCTCGCCGTTCACGGCGCCGCAAGCGTCGAACCAGCGGTCCTGGCTCTACCGGATCAGGCCGACCGTGCGGCACGGCGGCCGGTTCGAGCGCATCGATCGCGGCTTCTGGCGGTCTGCGCCGGAGCGGGAAGACGGAAATATCCCGCTCGGACAACGGCGCTGGGGGCCGACGCCGATGCCGTCCGGCAGCCGCGACTTCATCAGCGGCATGTGCACGGCAACAACCGCGGGCGATTGCGAAAGCATGGCCGGCATGGCGGCGCATGTGATGCTGATCACCGAGTCGATGACCCGCGATTATTTCTGCAATGCTGATGGCGAAATGCTGGTGGTCGCGGAGCAGGGCAAGCTGCGCTTCCGCACCGAATTCGGCGTCATCGAGATCGAACCCGGCGAAATTTGCGTCATTCCACGCGGCGTGATCATCCGCGTCGAACTGATCGACGGACCGGCGCGCGGCTATGTCTGCGAGAATTACGGCGGCGGCTTTACGCTACCGGATCGCGGACCGATCGGCGCCAACTGCCTCGCCAATCCGCGCGATTTTCTCACGCCGGTTGCGGCCTACGAGGATCGCGAGGAGCCCTGCATGCTGACGGTGAAGTGGGGCGGGGAATTGCACCGCACCGAACTGGGGCAATCGCCGCTCGACGTGGTCGCCTGGCACGGGAATTACTATCCCTACAAATACGATCTGCGGCGGTTCTCGCCGGTGGGTGCGATCGCCTTCGACCATCCAGACCCGTCGATCTTCACGGTGCTGACGTCGCCGTCGGAGACGCCGGGCACCGCCAATGTCGACTTCGTCATTTTTCCGGAACGCTGGATGGTGGCGGAAAACACGTTCCGGCCGCCCTGGTATCACCGCAACATCATGTCCGAATTCATGGGGCTGGTTTACGGTGTGTATGACGCGAAGCCGGAGGGTTTCGTGCCGGGCGGTTTCAGCCTGCACAACACCATGCTGCCGCACGGCCCGGACACCGATGCGTTCGAGCATGCGAGTAACGGCGAATTGAAACCGGTGAAACTGACCAATACGCTCGCCTTCATGTTCGAGACCCGGTTCCGGCAGCGGGTGACCCGATGGGCGGAAGATCTCGAAAGCCGGCAGGATAGCTACATCGATTGCTGGACCGGCTTGAAAAAGCATTTCAATCCAAACCGGCGCGAACCCGCTTAAAAGGAATGATATGAAACTGGCATCTCTCAAAGGCGGGCGTGACGGGCGCCTGGTGGTCGTGTCGCGCGATCTGACGCGCTGCGCGTCCGCGGCGTCGATCGCTCCGACCCTGCAGGCTGCGCTCGACGACTGGGATCGCGCCGCGCCGCGGCTGGCGGAATTGTCGCAGCAACTGGAAGCCGGCAAGGCCGACGCATCGGCATTCGACCCCGCGCAATGCGCGGCGCCGCTGCCACGCGCCTTCGCGTGGCTCGATGGATCGGCTTACGTCAACCATGTCGCGCTGGTGCGCAAGGCGCGCGGCGCGGAAGTCCCCGCCTCGTTCTGGACCGACCCGCTGATGTATCAGGGTGGTTCCGACGTGATGCTCGGGCCGCGCGATCCGATCGCCGTCGCCGACGAGGCGTGGGGTGTCGATCTCGAGGGCGAACTCGTCGTCGTGCTCGGCGACGTGCCGATGGCGCCGACGCGGGAGGAAGCGACGCGCGCCATTCGCCTGATCATGCTGGTCAATGACGTGTCGCTGCGCAACGTCATCCCGGGCGAGATCGCCAAGGGCTTCGGCTTCCTGCAATCGAAACCGTCGTCTGCTTTCACGCCGACAGCGGTGACGCCGGACGAACTCGGCGCGTTCTTCGACGGCGCCAAGGTGAACCGGCCGATCCTCACCTTCATCAACGGTCAGCCGTTCGGCAAGCCGGTGGCGAGCGACGACATGACGTTCGATTTCCCGACCCTCGTGATGCATGCGGCGCGCACGCGCGCGCTGTCGGCGGGAACGATCCTCGGCGCCGGCACGATCTCCAACCGGGCGGCCGATGGCGGCCCGGGACTGCCGGTGGCGCAGGGCGGGTTGGGCTATTCCTGCATCGCCGAGCAGCGTACCGTCGAAACCATCCGGAACGGCAAGCCGACGACCGAGTTTCTGAAATTCGGTGATCGCGTGACCATCGACATGCAGGACGATCAGGGTCGCTCGATCTTCGGTGCGATCGAGCAGACCGTGGTGCCGTATCGGCGCGGTTAAACAGGTTCTATTGTTGGGGTGACGTCATGGCCGCCAAAGGTTTCGCTTCGACCGCCGACCTGACCGAGAAGAAGGTCTCGTTCGATCAACTCGGCGAAGGGCTTTATGCCTATACGGCCGAAGGCGACCCAAACTCCGGCATCATCGTCGGCGATGATGGCGTCATGGTCGTGGACGCGCAGGCGACGCCGGCGATGGCGCAGGACGTGATCGCGCGCGTCGCCAAGGTGACCGACAAGCCGATCAAATATGTGCTCCTGTCGCATTATCACGCGGTGCGCGTGCTCGGAGCATCGGCTTACACAGGCGCCGAAATTATCTGCTCCGATACCGCGCGGGCCATGATCGTGGAGCGCGGCCAGCAGGACATGGATTCCGAGATCGGCCGGTTTCCGCGCCTGTTCCGTGACGTTGAGACCATTCCCGGCCTGACTTGGCCGACCGTTACGTTTCCCGACCAGATGTCGGTCTGGCTCGGCAAACGGGAGGTCCGCATCATGCATATCGGCCGTGGGCACACCGCCGGCGACGTGATTGCGCTCGTTCCCGACGCTAACGTCGTCTTCTCCGGCGATCTCGTCGAATATCATTCGGCCTGCTATTGCGGCGACGCGCATTTCAGCGACTGGCCGGGCACGCTGGATATTCTCGCCGAGATGAAGCCTCGGGCGCTCGTGCCGGGACGCGGCGCGGCGCTCACCAATGCGACACAGGTGGCTGAGGGTATCGCCTCGACCAGCGAATTCCTGACGACGCTTTACGGGATTGTCAGCGAACAGGTCGCCAAGGGCCGCTCCTTGAAAGAGACGTTCGATGCCACCAAGGCGGCGATGGACCCGAAGTTCTCGTCCTATGCGATCTATGAACACTGCATGCCGTTCAATGTCTCGCGGGCCTATGACGAAGCCAAAGGCATCGAATGGCCGCAGATCTGGACGGCCCAGCGCGACCGCGACATGTGGGCGGCGCTGCAGGGATGAATGGCGCATAAAACCGGTGCATCCGGCGCCGGTCCGGAATTGCGGAGGGTTGTCGCTATGCTAGCCTTGAGCCATGGCCGCCGGAAGAGCGGCCTTAAAGGGGGCAAGGATGGCTACGGAACGATCTCGGCTTTTCATTCCCGCATTGGCGCCGATCTATGCGGGACTTTCACCGATCGCGCTGCCGCTGTTGCGGGTGGCGCTCGGCATCATTCTCATTCCGCACGGCTGCCAAAAGCTGTTCGGCTGGTTTGGCGGCGCCGGCTTCGCCCGCTTTACCCAGATCTTCGAAAGCATCGGCTACCGGCCGGGCGCCATGTGGGTGACGATCGTCGCGCTGACGGAAATCGTCGGCGGCATCTGCCTCGTGTTGGGTTTGTTCACGCGCGCTGCGTCGTTCTTCGTGTTCATCTTCATGCTCAACGCCGTCTGGTTCACCTCGGCCAAGGGGTTCTTCTGGACCGCTGGCGGTTCGGAATATTCCTGGCTGCTGCTGGCGGTCAGCTTCGTGTTCCTGATCCGCGGCGCAGGCGATTATTCGATCGACCAGCGGATGAGCCGGGAGTTCTGACCGGACCGTCGTCCGGTCGTCGTTATCTGCGCGGAACAGCATGACCGGACCGCAACGCAAGGCACTCTACACGTATCAGTACCGCCGCTCGCGCGATCAGGACGCGCGGGCGGCGGCGCGGCATCCGGTGGTGATCGTCGGCGCCGGGCCGGTCGGTCTCACCGCCGCGCTCGATCTCGCCTCGCGTGGTGTCGCGGTGGTCGTGCTCGACGATTCCGACCGGATCGGCGATGGCTCGCGAGGCATCTGCTGGGCCAAGCGCACGCTCGAAATCTGGGATCGTCTCGGCATCGGCGAGGAGATGGTGGCGCGCGGCGTCACCTGGAAACTCGGCAAGGTCTTTCTCGGCGACGAGCAGGTCTATTCCTTCGACCTGTTGCCGGAAGACGGCCACAAGATGCCGGCCTTCATCAATCTCCAGCAGTTTCACGTCGAGCACATTCTGGTCGAGCGTGCGCAGCAGACCGCGGCGATTGACCTGCGCTGGAAGAACAAGGTCACGGCGCTGGAGCGGCGTAACGACGGCGTCCGCCTGACGGTGGACACGCCTGAGGGAGCTTACAGCCTCGACGCGGACTGGGTAATCGCGGCCGATGGCGCACGCTCGGCGTTGCGCGACATGCTCGGGCTGACATTCGCCGGCCATACATTCGAAGAGAAATTCCTGATCGTCGATGTGCACATGCACGCCGACGATATTCCGACCGAGCGGCGTTTCTGGTTCGATCCGCCGTTCCACAGCGGACAATCGGCGCTCCTGCATCGCCAGCCGGACGATTGCTGGCGGGTCGATCTGCAGCTTGGCGCTGACGCTGACGTCGAAGAAGAACTCAAGCCGGAGCGGTATCTGCCGCGCATCCGGCGAGTGCTCGACGGCCGCGACTTCGACGTCGACTGGATTTCCATCTATCGGTTCAATTGCCGCCGCATCGAGCGTTTCGTCCATGACCGCGTGATCTTCATAGGCGATAGTGCCCACCAGCTTTCGCCGTTCGGCGCGCGCGGCGCGAACTCGGGCATTCAGGACGCGGACAATCTCGGCTGGAAGCTCGCCGCTGTGCTCGCTGGAACTGCCGATGCGCGTTTGATCGACAGCTACAACGACGAGCGAACGCAGGCGGCCGACGAGAATATCGGCCACTCGACGCGCTCGACCGATTTCATCGCGCCTCGCTCTCCTGCGGAGCGTGATTTACGCAACGCCATCCTCAGTCTGGCGCCGCATGCGGACTTCGCGCGGCGGATGGTCAATTCCGGGCGCCTGTCGGTCGCGACGGTTTACGATACGCCGCTGAATACGCCGGACGAAACCGCGTTCGCCGGCTCGGCGCGTCTGGGAGCGCCCATCCCCGATGTGCCTGTTACAACCGCCAAGGAGGGTTCCTACGAAGACGCGGATTTCCTGCTGCGGCAATTGCCGGCAGGATTCGTCCTGCTTATGAGCGGCGGGGAGCCACCGCGGGACTTACCGCCCGATATCACGCCGGTGGTGATCGGCGGCGACCTGGCGGATGACGCGGACTTGTTCCGCGAACGCTTTGACGCCACGCCGGGCGCGGCCTATCTCGTGCGCCCGGATCAGCATCTTGCCGGCCGCTGGCGCCACGCGGACGCCGGCAAAATCAGGGGCGCACGCGACCGCGCGCTGGCCCGGATTTGAACCGCTGCCGGCTCTCAGGCCGGCATGCGCAGCGAGTTAAGCATCGCGTCGCAAGCTTCGATGCAGGCGTTGCAGGCATCCATGCACACCTTGCAATGTTTGTGCATGGCGGCGTGGTTGGAACATTCACGTGCACACGCCCGGCAGAAGGCGATGCAGGTGGTGAGCTGCGCCTCCAGCGGCTGTCGGTTTCCGGCCTTGTTGGCGCGGGTGACGATGCTGCCGGTGGCGGCGCAGGCGGCGGCGCAGTCCAGATCGAGCCGGATGCAACTCACCAGATTGCTCAGGTTCCGTTCCGACAAACAGGCATCGGCACAGGTGGAGCACGCCTGTACGCAATCGAAGCAGGCCGCGATACAGCGACTCATGACGTCGGTATGGGGCGGGTGGTCGGGATGTGTGCGGTACATCGTCCGTACAGCGGCAGCCGTCATCAAAGCCTCCCGGAGAAAAAGTGATTTGGTTTCCGGTGCCAACACACGACGTTCTCAAACGCTCCCGCGACACGATGATGGCCGCCACGATAGATGCGGTTCCATTTCTCGATGCGCATTCGTAAGGTGCGGTTCCCGACGGCAGAGGATGACGATATGGCGCGGCTGCTGACCGAGACGCGGTTTGCCAATCCCGATGCGGCTTATCTCACGCTGGTCGAGGCACGACGGGGGCTGTCGCAAGACCAGGCCGCGGCGCTCGACACGCGGCTGGTGATGATCCTCGCCAATCATATTGGCGATATTGACGTGCTGCGGGAGGCCGTGGCCCTGGCCAAGCAGGCAGAGGCTGGCGGCTGAAGGGGCGTCAGGCGTCGAACATTTGCCGCAGCTTGCGCTCCAGCGCATCGGGCGTGAAAGGCTTCACCAGCAGGTCGACATCGGCATCGAGCCGGCCGTGATGGATGATGGCGTTGCGCGTGTAGCCTGTCGCGAACAGCACCCGCAGGTGAGGGCGAAGTTCCTTGGCGCGTTCGGCGAGCTGGCGGCCGTTCATTCCGCCGGGCAGGACCACATCGGTGAACAGCAGATCGAACGGCGTGCTGGTTTCGAGCAGCGCCAGCGCGGCCGAGGCCTGGGGCGCCGTCTCAATACGATAGCCAAGATCGCGCAGCGCTTCGGCGGCATAGCGGCGTACGTCCTCGTCGTCTTCGACCAGAAGAATGCGTTCGCGCTGGCTGGTCGTCTCCGCTGCCGCGATCGGAGCCTCTGCTGGAACATCCCACGCCGGGACCTCGGTGTCGTCCGGCAATCGCGGGAAGTACAGCTTGAATGACGTGCCTTCCCCCGGCTCGGTGTAAACCTGGACGTGGCCGCCCGACTGTTTGATGAAGCCATAGACCATCGACAGGCCGAGACCGGAGCCAGCACCGACCGCCTTGGTGGTGAAGAACGGCTCGAAGATCTTGTCGCGAACGTCCGCGGCGATGCCGGTTCCCGTGTCGCTGACCGCGATCATCACGAACTGGCCGGACTTGAAATCGCCTCCGCCACGCACGGCATAAGCGTCGTCGAGAAACGCGTTGGCGGTTTCGATGGTCAGACGCCCGCCATTGGGCATGGCATCGCGGGCGTTGACCGCGAGATTGATGATGGCGTTTTCGAGCTGGTTCGCGTCGATCGCGCATTTCCACAGGCCGCTGCCGAGCACCGTTTCGATCGTCACGCGCTCGCTCAGCGTACGATGCAAAAGCTCGGACATGCCCTGGACCAGCCGATTGACGTCAACGGCGCGGACCTCCTGCGGATGCTGGCGGGAAAACGCCAGCAGGCGCTGTACCAGCGTTGCGGCGCGCTGTGAGGCCTGCCGCGCCCCATTGAGCGGCCGGCTGATTCGCTCGTCCGGCGGGTTGAGCCGGCGGATCGCGAGATCGATATTGCCGCCGATCGCGGTGAGCAGGTTGTTGAAGTCGTGGGCGATGCCGCCGGTCAGGCGGCCGACCGCTTCCATTTTCTGCGCCTGCTGCAGCGCCTGTTCGGTGACCTGCCGGCGCGCGGTTTCGGCCCGCAATTGCCCGTAGGCGCTCGCTTCCCGCTCCGCCCGGCGCAGCGCGACCATGCCGAGTGCGAACATCGCGATGGTCGCGGGAATCCCGAACATCAGATGGGCCGACAGCGACCGCAGCCAGTCAGCGCGGATCTGCGACTGCTCGATGCCGGTGACCACCATCGCGTCCACATTTGGCAGTTTCTTGAAGGCGAAGACCCGTTCGGTCTTGTCGAACGAGGATATGCCCTCAACGACGCCTTCGGTCGCCCCCGCCTGCAGTGCGTGCAGCACCGGCGAATTCGGTGACAATCGCTCGACCGATTTGCTGAGGTCCGGGTAGCGCGCCAGAATTGTGCCGTCTCCGCGTACGATTGCGGCGACGCTGGTCTGGGCGCGCGGCAGGCGCGAATAGAAATCAACAAAGTAGTCCGGCGAAATCGAGACCAGATAGACGCCGTTGAAACGCCCGTCGGTGGTGAGGCGCTTGCGGGTGACGGCAAAGAAGCTGAATTCGGCCAGACGCGCGACGACAGGTTCACTGACATAGTTCTCGACCTCGTCGCGGCTGAGATGCGCCTTGAAGTAGTCGCGGTCGGCCAGCTCCAGCGTGCGGGGCATCGGGTAGATCGTTCCCGACACGAGCGGATGGCCCTTGGCGTCGATCACCCAGAGATCGCGGATCTGGGGAATGCCCTGCAGCGCGGTGCGGATGCGGTCGCTGAACGCCGCTTCGTTTTTCTCGATCTCCTCATCGCTGACGTGGCGGAACACTTCTTCCAGATAGCGCTCGCTGATGGAAAAGGTCTCGAACACTTTCACCGCGTGTTCGTGGATCATGCCGAGCGTGCGCTCGAGCCGGTCCCGGGCGTCGATCTGCTGCTGCTGGTAGAACTGCCAGGCGATGAAGGCGAACAGGACCGCGGGCAGAACGACCGAGCCAACCAGCAATAGCCGGAGCGGCCGGTGCGCATCCTCTGGGGCGAGACCGAGCCAGGTGCGAATGCTGTCGAGAATGCGCGGCATTGTCGGCGGGCTTCCTGGCGAGACGTCGAGCGGCCAGGCGCCGCCTTCTGCAGGCCACCCTTATTGGTACCGGTAACCGGTATTCAACTCAACCGAGAGGAAGGTGGAAGAGCCTAACGGGTGCACTCGATGGCGACGAAATTGTCGCAAAGGCCCGCTTTGCAGGTGCCGGTGGTGCCTTCCGTGGGGATCGCGCCGGTGATGTCGTCGCGATCGACCTTCCGGAACGATTGAGCGGTCTTGTATTCGCGCGCGCGGCAGAAGGAGGTCGCGGCGGCCGTGCCGCATGATTCGCCGCTGGCCAGGCATCGGTCGACCCCATAGCCGTCGGCATTGTTGGCGACGATGAACAGGCGGCGGTCGGCCTTGGCCGGGACCGCGAAAACCAACACCACCAACGCCGACGCGACTGCAAACACACCGCGCATGAAGCACCCAATGGCTGAACGGAAAGATCGACCGGGCGCGGATCATGGGGGACAAAGGCTAAGGTCGCGTTAACCGCGTTTCGCGGGCTTCGGGCGGCTGGTCCGCCGTGACCGGCGACGCCCCTTTAAGGCCGTATCCCTTGACGTGATGGGCCGACTTGCCCATTCTGCCGCCCGTGAACGGCCCCGACCTCATTTGCGGCATTTGCCCGCTCATTATCAGCTAGCGCCATCGCTGGCTGCGGCCGTCTTTTCTCGAATCGAGTTAAAACGGACGCCGGGCCGGCGGGGCTCAGGTTATCCGATGGATTTGAAGCTCTACGATACGCTGTCGCGCGAAAAGCGGGTGTTCCAGCCGATCGATCCGGCGCGGGTGCGGATGTATGTGTGCGGGCCCACGGTCTACGACTATGCCCATATCGGCAACGCGAGACCGGTCATCGTCTTCGACGTCCTGTATCGCTTGCTGCGGCACATCTATGGCGCCGAGCATGTGGTCTATGTCCGCAACATCACCGACGTCGACGACAAGATCAACGCGCGCGCGGCCGAGCGCGGCATCTCCATCGGCGAGCTGACGCGCGCCACCTATGAGAACTTCAAGAGCGATGTCGCGGCGCTGGGCTGCCTGCCGCCGACGGTCGAGCCGCGCGCGACCGAGCATATCGCCGAGATGAAGACGCTGATCGAGCGTCTCGTCGCGTCGGGGCATGCTTATGTCGCCGACGGCCACGTGCTGTTCGACGTGCCGTCGATGCCGGACTATGGCCGCCTGTCGAACCGCTCGCTCGACGAGATGATCGCCGGCGCGCGCGTCGAGGTCGCGCCTTACAAGCGCGATGCGCAGGACTTCGTGCTGTGGAAGCCGTCGAAGCCGGGCGAGCCGTCCTGGCCGTCGCCCTGCGGCATCGCCGAGCAGGGGCGTCCGGGCTGGCACATCGAATGCTCGGCCATGTCGTGGAAGCATCTCGGCGAGACCTTCGACATCCACGGCGGCGGCATCGATCTGGTATTTCCGCACCACGAGAACGAGATCGCGCAGTCGCGCTGCTCCTTCCATACGCCGTTCATGGCGCATACCTGGATGCATAACGGCTTCCTGCAGGTGGAAGGCGAGAAGATGTCGAAGAGCCTCGGCAACTTCATCACCATCCGTGATTTGTTGCAGGATTATTATGGAGGCGTTCTCCGCTACAATATGCTTAAGACGCACTACAGGCAGCCGATAGACTGGCGCAAATCAGAATTGCAGCGATCTCGCCATGAGCTTTGGGAGATGGCGTCCATAATTATCGATAGTGCCGTAGAAGAATATTATTCGCCGGAAGCTGCTGAATATATTGACCCGGAATGTTTGCAGGCGTTGTCCGATGATTTAAATACGCCGCTAGCAATAAGCGTCTTCAAGCGTCTCGCGAACAACGCAAAGAAAAGCCGCTCTATTGCCAAATCATTCGCAGCTACTGCTTCATTGCTCGGTTTGGCTCATCTAGATCGGCGGCATTATTTTACGGACTCATTTGTTTCGTCAGTGCCTGATGAAAAGATGAATGTTTATTTCTCAGCGCTGCCAGCGCTGATTTCTTACAAAAATTTTTCCGCCAATAATATCGTTGCATCTGCCTCGACGTGCTCTTCGGAATTATCCAATTTGGGGGTACGTACGTCATTCTCAGAAAAAAATGGACTTTCATTTTATTTTGTCGATATGGCCGATGAGGAGCCGTTTGAGATAAAAATTGAAAGATTGGTCCAGCAAAGATTAGAAGCCAGAAAAGCGAAAAATTTTGCCGAATCTGATCGAATTAGATTCGAGCTGCAGAAGATGAATGTCGTTGTAAAAGACGGCAAGGATCCGAAGACTGGAGAGCCGGTGACGACCTGGGAGGTCGCTCCATGAGCGCGAGCGCCCATCCGAAACTGGCGCTGCGGCCGTCCCTGCCGCAGGACGCGCCGTTCCTCGCCGACATCTTCCGCGCAAGCATCGAGGAATTGACCGGCGACGATTACAGCTCGGCGCAGCAGGATGCCTGGATTTCGTCGGCCGACGACATGGAAGGCTTCGCCGCGCGGCTCGGCAAACAGCTCACGCTGGTCGGCACGCTGAACGGCTCGGCGGTCGGTTTCATTTCGCTCGCCGGAACCGAACACATCGATATGCTGTTCGTGCATCCGGCTGCCGCCGGCACGGGCGTCGCGACGATGCTGCTCGATGCCGTCGAGAAGCTGGCAAAGGCGCGCGGCGCAACGCGCCTGACCACCGATGCGTCGGACACCGCGCTCGGCTTCTTCGCCAAACATGGTTTTGTGCCTCAGCAGCGCAACACCGTGTCGCTCGCCGGCCAATGGCTGGCGAACACCACCATGCATAAACCGCTGACGCCGCCGGGAGAGCATTCATGAAGCGACCCGACACGCCATTTCCGCGCCACTGGGCGTATTACATCGTCCTGAAATTCGTCGTGCTGGCCGCCGCCGTGGGCCTCGCGCTTTACGTGTTCGGCATCCTGTGACGGCCATGGCGACAGCGTCGTCCGCGACGACCAAAGAGCGTCTGTATCTGTTCGATACGACGCTGCGCGACGGCGCGCAGACCAACGGCGTCGACTTCACGTTGCACGACAAGCTGGCGATCGCGGCGATGCTCGACGAACTCGGCATCGATTACATCGAGGGCGGCTATCCCGGCGCCAATCAGACCGACACGCAGTTCTTCGCCGAACCGCGGCCGATGCGCGCGACCTTCACCGCGTTTGGTATGACGCGACGTCCCGGCCGGTCGGCATCGAACGATCCCGGCCTCGCGATGCTGCTCGACGCGCGCGCCGATGCGATCTGCTTCGTTGCCAAGTCGTGGGACTATCATGTCCGAGTCGCGCTCGAGACCACCAACGAGGAAAACCTCGCTTCGATCCGCGACAGCCTCGGCGCCGCCAAGGCGAAGGGGCGGGAGGTGATGCTCGACTGCGAGCATTTCTTCGACGGCTACAAGGCCAATCCCGATTACGCGCTGGCCTGCGCGAAGGCAGCCTATGACGCCGGCGCGCGCTGGGTGGTGCTGTGCGACACCAATGGCGGCACGCTCCCGCACGAGGTCGAACGCATCGTCGGCGAGGTGGTCAAGCATGTGCCGGGCGATCATCTCGGCATTCATGCCCACAATGACACCGAGCAGGCCGTCGCCAATTCGCTCGCGGCGGTGCGGGCCGGCGTGCGGCAAATCCAGGGAACGCTCAACGGGCTCGGCGAGCGCTGCGGTAACGCCAATCTCACCTCGCTGATCCCGACCCTGAAGCTCAAGAGCGACTACGCCGCCCGCTTCGAGATCGGCATCTCCGATGCCCAGTTGAAACAACTTCCGATGGTGTCGCGTAAGCTCGACGAGATGCTCAACCGTGCGCCGAACCGTCATGCGCCGTATGTCGGCGACAGTGCTTTCGCCACCAAGGCAGGCATTCATGCATCGGCGATCCTGAAGGATCCGACCACCTACGAGCATGTGCCGCCCGATGCGGTCGGCAATGCGCGCAAGGTGCTGGTTTCCGAGCAGGCCGGAAAATCGAATGTGCTGGCCGAGCTGGAAAAGATCGGCATCGCGCTCGACAAGGACGACCCGCGCGTCGGGCGGCTGCTCGACATGGTCAAGGAGCGCGAGGCCGTCGGCTATTCCTACGAAGCCGCCGATGCGTCGTTCGCGCTTCTGGCGCATCGCGCGCTCGGCACCGTGCCGGATTATTTCGACGTGGTGCAGTTCGACGTGAATGTCGAGCAGCGCGACAATGCGGCCGGCGAACGGGTGATCGTCAGCCTCGCGGTGGTGAAGGTTATGATCGACGGCGAGACGCTGATCTCGGCGGCGGAAGGCAACGGTCCGGTCAATGCGCTCGATCAGGCGCTGCGCAAGGATCTTGGCCGCTACCAGACCTACATCAAGGGGCTCGAGCTTACCGACTACCGCGTGCGTATTCTCAACGGCGGCACCGAGGCGGTCACGCGCGTCACCATCGAAAGCCGCGACGAGACCGGTGCGCGCTGGAGCACGGTCGGCGTTTCCGCCAACGTGATCGGCGCATCGTTCCAGGCCCTGATGGATTCCATCGCCTATAAGCTCTATCGCTCCGGTGCGTCAGCCGAGCCGAAACGATGATCGACCATGTCTCCGTCGGCGTGCGTGACCTCGCCTCGGCGACGCGCTTCTACGATGCGGTGCTGGCGACGCTCGGTTTGCGCAAGCTGGAGGAGCGTCCGGCGACGGTGGCGTTCGGCAAATCCTATTCCGAGTTCTGGATCAATCATCGGCCGGAGATGACGCCGTTGCCGGCCGGCCACGGAGCCCATATCGCGTTGCGGGCTCGCGATCGCGCGCGGGTCGATGCGTTTCATGCCGCCGCCCTCGCTCATGGCGGCACCAGCGATGGCGCGCCGGCGCTGCGCCCGCAGCACGGAGAGGGCTACTACGCTGCCTTTATCCGCGATCCCGATGGCAACCGGATCGAAGCCGTGACCTTTGAAAAGAGTGAATAGATCACATCTTGTCGGCGGGCGTGACGTCCATCCGTTTGTCCGAGTCGGCGACCTTGGCGGCGGCAGCCTGCAGCTTCGGAATGATGTCGGCGACGTGGTCCGCGCTGAGGATTTCCACGTCCAGCCCGTAGCGGATGAACTCCGTGCGGCGCATGTGTAGCAACAGGCTCGACAGCGGATCCCAGAATCCCTGGATGTTGGCGAGCAGGATCGGCTTGCGGTGCTGGCCGAGCTGCGCCCACGTCATCTGCTCGACGACTTCCTCCAGCGTGCCGATGCCGCCGGGCAGGGCGACGAAGGCGTCCGCCGCCTCGAACATCTTCTGCTTGCGCTCGTGCATGTTCTCGGTGACGACGAGTTCATGGGTGCCGCGCAGCGCGCGTTCCCGCGACATCAGGAATTTCGGGATGATGCCGTGCACCTTGCCGCCGTGGTCGAGCACCGCATAGGCGACCGCCCCCATCAGGCCGACGGCGCCGCCGCCATAGACGAGGGTGATGCCCTGTTCCGCCATGGCCTTGCCGAGGGCCCTGGCCGCGTCCACATAAGCCGGGTCGTTTCCGGACCCCGAACCGCAGTAGACGCAAATCGACTTGATCGTGCTCATGGCATATGGCTCCAGCCGGGGTGTGCCTGCCGCCGATAACGACGTCAAGGCAGGGCTGGAGAGGCGTGCTTACGGCCGAGAATCCGCCTATAGGAGGCGCGATGGCCGTTCCATCACCGTTCCGCGTCGGCGCCGGAATGGTCGTCCGTCCTGCGCCGCCATCATGCGAGTCCCGTTGTTCCTTCCATGAGTCCGCCCCGCCCCGAAATTCCGCCGTCCAGGAACGCCGTGTCCGGACGCGATTCGCTGTGGCGGATCACGCTGTCGCTCTGGCCCTATATCTGGCCGTCCGAGCGCCGCGACCTGCAGATCCGCGTCGCCTGGTCGGTGGTGCTGCTGGTGATCGCCAAGATCGCCACCATGGCGGTACCGTTCACCTTCAAGTGGGCGACCGACGCGCTGGCGGGGCAAGGCACGTCCGGCGTTGACGGGTCGGAATGGCTCGCCTGGGTGCTGGCGGCGCCGATCGCGATGACGCTCGCCTATGGCGGCACCCGCATCCTGATGGCGGGCATCACGCAATTGCGCGACGGTCTGTTCGCGAAGGTGGCGATGCACGCGGTGCGTCGCCTCGCGGTGATGACGTTCGAGCACATGCATCGGCTGTCGCTGCGGTTCCATCTGGAGCGCAAGACCGGCGGTCTCACGCGCGTGCTGGAGCGCGGCCGCAACGGCATCGAGACCATCGTCCGGCTGATCATCATGCAGATCGTGCCGACCGGGCTCGAACTGGGTTTGATCGTCGGCGTGCTGCTGTGGCAGTTCGATTGGCGCTATGTGGCGATCATCATCGTCACCGTCGCGCTCTATATGATCTTCACGTTCTTCGCGACCGAGTGGCGCATCAGCATCCGCAAGGCGATGAACGAGAGCGATACCGACGCCAACGTGAAGGCGGTCGATTCGCTGCTCAATTACGAGACAGTGAAGTATTTCAGCGCCGAGCAGCGCGAGCTTGCGCGCTACGACCGTTCGATGGCGCGTTACGAAACCGCGAGCGTCAGCGCGTATACTTCGCTCGCGATCCTCAATGCCGGGCAGGCGATCATCTTCACCGGCGGCCTGACGGCGACCATGGTGCTGTGCGCTTACGGCATCGCCGCCGGGACCAAGACGGTCGGCGATTTCGTGATGATCAATGCGATGATGATCCAGCTTTATCAGCCGCTGAACATCATGGGCATGATCTATCGCGAGATCAAACAGGCGGTCACCGACATTGAAATGATGTTCTCCATCCTTGGCCGGCCGCCCGAGATAGCCGATATCCCGGGCGCGAAGCCGTTGCATGTGGCGGCCGGCGCGATCCGGTTCGAGAACGTTGTGTTTTCCTACGATCCGGACCGGCCGATTCTCAAGGGCATCAGCTTCGAGGTGCCGGCCGGCCGCACGGTGGCCGTCGTCGGCCCATCGGGCGCGGGCAAGTCCACCCTGTCGCGGCTGATCTATCGTTTCTACGATGTCACGTCGGGTCGCATCACCATCGACGGCGAGGACATCAGCAAAGTAACGCAGGTGTCGCTGCGCGCGCAGATCGGCATGGTTCCGCAGGATACCGTGCTGTTCAACGACACGATCCGCTACAACATCCGTTACGGGCGCTGGGATGCGACCGATGCCGAGGTGGAAGAGGCGGCGGCACTGGCGCAGATCGACGGGTTCATCAAGCTGTCGCCGCAGGGCTACGAAACCGAGGTCGGCGAGCGCGGGCTGAAACTGTCGGGCGGCGAGAAACAGCGAGTCGCCATCGCCCGCACGATTCTGAAGGCCCCGCCGATCCTGTTGCTCGACGAGGCGACCTCGGCGCTCGACAGCCACACCGAAAAGGAAATCCAGGACGCGCTCGAACGGGTCTCGCAGAATCGCACGACATTGGTGATCGCCCACCGGCTGTCGACCATCATCGGCGCCGACGAGATCATCGTGCTGGAAGCCGGCCGGATCGTCGAACGCGGGACGCATGTGCAATTGCTGGCGCGCGGTGGTCTTTATGCCAGCATGTGGAATCGTCAGCGCGAAGCCGACGAGGCGCGCGAAAAACTGGCGCTGGTTGACGGCAATGCCGCGCCGAACCGTAACCCGCCGCCGGTCGCCGAAAATGCTGAACCGCCTCCCGTGGAGCCGCTACGCGAGCCGCTCGGTGCGGCGGAATAAGACGGAGTAACCGATGTCGATCGTCAATTCGATCCGTTCGCAACTCGTGCCGATCAATGCGGAGGGCTATCCGTTCATCGGCGCCTTCGCGCTGGTCAGCCTGATCCTGTTCTGGGTCTGGACGCCGCTCGGCTGGATCGGCACGGTGCTGACGCTGTGGTGCGTCTATTTCTTCCGCGATCCGCCGCGGGTGACGCCGGTGCGCGAAGGTCTGGTCGTGTCGCCCGCCGACGGTCGCGTCAGCCTGGTGCAGCCGGCGATCCCGCCGGCTGAACTCGGCCTCGGCAACACGCCGTTGCCGCGCGTTTCCATCTTCATGAGCGTGTTCGACTGCCACGTGAACCGCAGCCCGCTGTCCGGACGCGTCGAGCGGATCGTCTATCACCAGGGCAAGTTCTTCAACGCCGATCTCGACAAGGCGAGCGAGGACAACGAGCGCAACGCGCTGGTGATCACCACGCCGTCCGCGCGCATCGCGGTCGTGCAGATCGCCGGGCTCGTGGCGCGGCGTATCCTCTGCTTCGTGCGGGAAGGGCATGCGCTGACGGCCGGTGAACGGTTCGGCATGATCCGCTTCGGGTCGCGGCTCGACGTCTATCTGCCGGAAGGCACGATCCCGCTGGTGTCGATCGGCCAGACGGCGATCGCCGGCGAAACGGTGCTCGCCGACCTGCGCGGGCAGGACGGCGATCGGGTCTACCGGGTCGACTGATCGCGTCGACCCGGCAGCCGTTCGGTCAGGACTGTCGCAGATAGGCGGCGCGGATCGGCTTGAGCGCGAACAGCGCGAGCAGGCCGGTCAGCACATCCATGGCGATGATGATCGCGAACACCGGCAGCCAGCTTCCGGTTCTTTCGAACAACAGGGCCGCCAGCGGGCCGCCGAGCACCGACCCGACGCCTTGCGCCATGTAAAGGAAGCCGTAGTTCGTCGTCGCGTTCTTGGTGCCGAACGTGTCGGTGAGTGTCGAGGGGAACAGCGAGAAGATCTCGCCCCAGCCGAAGAACACCACCGCGGAGAGAAGCACGAACAACAGCGCGTGCTCGCGCGCGAGGACGAGCCCGAGGATGGCCGCGCCTTCGAACAGGAAGGCGATGCCCATCGTGTTCTCGCGGCCGATCCGGTCCGAAACCCAGCCGAAGAACGGCCGGGTCAGGCCATTGGTGATGCGGTCGATGGTGAGCGCGAGCGGCAAGGCCGCAAACCCCCAGACGACGACGTCGGCGACGCCGAACGAACGCGAGAACGCCGCGAAGTTCGAGATCACCATCAGGCCGCCGGTCGACATCATGCACATCATGATGAACATCAGCCAGAACACCCTGGTCTTGAGCATGTCCTGCGGGGCGATGTCTTTCTTTGCGATCATCACGGCTGCGGGCGGCAGCACGTCGCTGGTGGTGGGGGAGCGCATCAGCATCGCGGCCGCGGCGCCGACGATGGCCATGCCGATTCCGAACACGACCAGCGTGTGCTGGTGGCCGACGCTTTTCATCATGGAGTCGATCGGGAAGGTGGTGGCGATGGCGCCGAAGCCGTAGCCGGCGGCGACCATGCCGGTCGCGAAGCCGCGCCGGTCGGGAAACCACTTCACCATCAAACCGATGATGCCGATGTAAACGATGCCCGTGCCGATGCCGCACAAGACGCCGTAAGTGAGATAGAGCATCGTCAGGCTGGTCGCATAGGCCGACGCCACCCAGCCGAGGCCGGAGAGCACGCAGCCGACCGCGATCAGCAGTTTTGGACCGAATTTATCGACGAGATAACCCTGCGCCGGCGACAGCCAGGTTTGCAGGACGATGAGGATGGTCAGCGTCACCTGGACCGCGGAGAGCGGCACGGCAAGACTGTCCTGAAACGGCTTGGTGAACAGCGTCCAGACATATTGGGGGCTCGAGATCGAAGCCATGGCGATGAGGCCCAGAATGAGCTGGGTCCATCGGGTCGATGTGCTTGTCGGGGTCGCGAGGCTTTGGATTGTCATGGGAGGTCGCTCCGTTGCTGGATCCAAGAGGCGCTGACGCTAGGAGCAAGGAGCAGACCAGCCCGCGGGCTGTGACGGCGCACCCTGCTATCATCTTGACGAGGCAAGGGTTTTAGAAACGACGCGGTGCAATCTTAGCGTGCTCTGGCGGCGATGTGCGGCAGGATGTCGCGTTTTGCACAATTTTGCGCCACAGAAGCGGAGCCGAAATAAGGGCGTTTTTGCGTTATAAGAGATCCATCATGTTCAATCCGATTGATCCGCAAGATACGGGCCAGAGCCCGCGCCGCCGCCGCTTCAAGGCGATCCCGGTGCGCATGCTGGTGCCCAATCTGATCACGCTCCTGGCGCTCTGCGCCGGACTCACCGCGATCAGGCTCGCATTCGAGAACAAGCTCGATCTGGCGCTCGCCGGCATCGTTTTCGCAGCGCTGCTCGACGGCATCGACGGCCGCGTGGCGCGGATGCTCAAGGGGACGTCCAAGTTCGGCGCAGAGCTCGACAGCCTCGCCGACTTCGTCAATTTCGGCGTCGCCCCGGCCTTGATCCTCTATTTCTGGGGGCTGCACGATTTCAAATCGTTCGGCTGGATCGCGGCGCTGGTGTTCGCTATCTGCGGCGGACTGCGGCTCGCGCGCTTCAACGTGATGATCGACGATCCGCACAAGCCGGCCTGGGCGGGCAATTTCTTCACCGGCGTACCGGCGCCTGCTGGTGCGATCGTCGTGCTGCTGCCGATCTATCTGAATTTCCTCGGCGTGCCGCGCGGCCCGGCGCTCACCATGTTCTCGCTGGTCGTCACGCTGTTCGTCGGTTTCCTGATGGTGTCGCGGCTGCCGGTGTTCTCCGGCAAGCAGGTCGGCAAGCGCGTGCCGACCGAGATGGTGCTGCCGGTGTTCGTGCTGGCGGTGCTGTTCTTTGCGCTGCTGCTGGCTTATCCGTTCGAGGTGCTGACGATCGGCACAGTGCTTTATCTCGGAGCGCTGCCGCTCGGCTGGCTGTCGTGGCAGAAGCATGCGCGTGCCGCGGCCGCGCCGCGGCCGCTGTCGCCCGATCATCCGGCGGTGGAATCGTCGTCCGTGTCACCGCCGAATGTCGGCAGCACGCCACCCGACACCGAACGTCCGACCCGGCTGAACTAGCACGGCTTATTCGTACAGCGCCCGTGTCAGGGTAACGGCCTCGCCGGTTTCGGCGCGGCCGGTGAAGCCATTTTCGCCCGCCGTCAACCGCGCGAGCGGCACACTCTCGCCATCGAGGATGATCATCGCGCCGTTGTCGAGACTGTAGCGGCGGCTGGTGAAGAAGCGGCCGGGGCAGCCGCCTTCCGGAACGATGCGGCCCTGAAATCCGCCGGAGAGATTGAGCCCGCATGCCGGCGCTTGCGGCATCGACAGCATCCAGCGGCCAGCGAGATCGTCCGGCGATGTCCCAACAGCACTCGATGTCGCAAGTTGCTGGCTGGCGCAGCCGGTCAGCGACAACAGAAAGCCGGCGGCAAGGATGCCGCCGGCTTTTTTCATGCGTTGCGATGGCGTGCGAATGATCACGCCATGGTCGGGATGACGAACTCGGCGCCTTCCTTGGTGCCGGACGGCCAGCGCTGGGTGATCGTCTTGGTCTTGGTATAGAAGCGGATCGAGTCCGGTCCGTGCTGGTTGAGGTCGCCGTAGCCGGAGCGCTTCCAGCCGCCGAAAGTGTGATAGGCGAGCGGCACCGGGATCGCGAAGTTGACGCCGACCATGCCGACATTGACGCGGTTGGAAAAGTCGCGCGCGGTGTCGCCGTCACGGGTAAAGATCGACACCCCGTTGCCGTACTCATGCTCGGACGGCAGACGCAGCGCTTCCTCGTAGTCCTTGGCGCGGACAACCGACAGCACCGGCCCGAAAATCTCTTCCTTGTAGATTGTCATGTCCGGCGTGACGTGATCGAACAGGCAGCCGCCGATGAAGTTGCCGTTCTCGTAGCCCTGAAGCTTGAAGTTGCGGCCGTCGACGAGGAGCTTGGCGCCTTCCTTGACGCCGGTGTCGACATAGCCCTTCACCTTGTTGAGCAGCGCTTTCGTCACCATTGGGCCGTAGTCGGCCTGCGGATCGTTGGACGGCCCGACCTTGAGGCTTTCCACCCGCGGGATCAACTTCTGGACGAGGAGGTCGGCGGTCTTCTCGCCGACCGGCACCGCCACCGAGATCGCCATGCAGCGCTCACCGGCCGAGCCGTAGCCCGCGCCGATCAGCGCATCGACCGCCTGATCCATGTCCGCGTCCGGCATGACGATCATGTGGTTCTTGGCGCCGCCGAAGCACTGCACGCGCTTTCCGTTGGCGCAGCCCTTGGTGTAGATGTATTCGGCGATGTCGGACGAACCGACGAAGCCGATCGCCTTCACCCGGCGGTCATCGAGCAGCGCGTCGACCGCGACCTTGTCGCCGTTGACGACATTGAGCACGCCCGGCGGCAGGCCGGCTTCCAGAAACAGTTCGGCGATGCGCATCGGCACGCCCGGGTCGCGCTCCGACGGCTTGAGAATGAACGAGTTGCCGCAGGCGATCGCCGGCGCGCATTTCCACAGCGGGATCATCGCCGGGAAGTTGAACGGCGTGATGCCGGCGACGACGCCGAGCGGCTGGCGAACCGAATAGAGATCGGTGCCGGTGCCGGCACTGTCGGTGTACTCGCCCTTCATCAAGTGCGGAATGCCGCAGGCGAATTCCACCACTTCAAGGCCGCGCTGGATGTCGCCCTTGGCATCGGCGAAGGTCTTGCCGTGCTCGGAGGAGAGCAGGCGGGCGAGGTCGTCATATTCCTTCTGGACGAGTTCGAGGAATTTGAACATCACCCGGGCGCGGCGCTGCGGATTGACCGCGGCCCAGACCCGCTGGGCTGCCTCTGCATTGGCGACGGCCTGCTCGACCTCGGCAGCGGACGCGAGCGCAACCTTGGCCTGCACCTCGCCGGTATTCGGGTTGAACACGTCGCTCGACCGGCCGGACGTTCCCTTGACCGTCTTGCCGCCGATGAAATGGCCGATATCACGCATTCTCGATCTCCTTTGCCCTTGGCCACGCTTCGACGCGCCGCCCCGGCGATCCTTGTAATGAGTTTTGCCGGCCGATCACGGACGAGTTGATGTCTGCCCCCAAGCGGCCCGGTCTATCCGATCCGTTATTTTTGCCACCACATCGGCCCCAAGTCATTGATTTTATTAATGGTCGATGGATATCGACTATAGATGTAAATCGAATAGACCGCGGCGTCGCGCCGCCGTCCGGTCCGCGGCGAACCATTAAATCCGCCCGGAAATCGCGGTTAACGCCGCTTTAATCGGGTCGATTTAGGGTTCGGGTGTCGCCCGGCGGCAATTTTTAAGCGCTTTTTCGACGGAGCAGATTCGATGGACATCACCACCGGCCTTGGGCTGATCGCCGGGGTGATCACGATCATGACGCTCATTCTGATGGGCGGCGATTTGCGCATGTTCTACGACATGCATGCCATCATCATCATTTTCGGCGGCTCATTCTCCGCGACCCTGATCCGGTTTCCGTTGGTGGCGATCCTGCATGGTCTGCCGCTCGGCATGAGGTTCGCCTTCACGATGCGGCGCACGACCCAGCGCGAACTGGTCGACGAGATCGCAGGCCTCGCCGAGATCGTCCGCAAGCAGGGGCCGATCGGACTGGAGAAAGCGACGGTCGACGATCCGTTCCTCGCCAAGGGCATCCGTTTCGTCGCCGACGGTTACGACGGCGACTTCATCCGCGACAATCTCGAGCGCGACCGCGACAACTTCCTCACCCATCTCGACGAGGGACAGAAGATCTATCGTGCGATCGGCGACTGCGCGCCGGCCTTCGGCATGATCGGAACGCTCCTCGGCATGGTGCAGATGTTCGCCAACATGACCGACCCGTCGAAGCTCGGCCCGTTCATGGCGGTCGCGCTGCTCGCGACGCTCTACGGCGCGCTTGTCGCCAATCTGTTCTGTCTGCCAATCGCCGATAAGCTGCACGTCAAGCTGGTCGACGAGGAGGTCAACCGCACGCTGATCATTGACGGCGTGCTGATGATGCGTGAAGCCAAGAGCCCGACGCTGGTGCGTGAGATGCTGCTCGCCTATCTGCCCGAGAAGCATCGGCACAGCGCCGATGAGGAGGCGGCGGCCGTGGCGGCTTAAACCCGCGTCGGCGCTGAGTACGCTCCATGGCGAAGAAACGCGGCGGACATGCAGGCGGGCACGGTTGGTTCGTCACGTTCGCGGATCTTATGGCTCTGCTGATGAGCTTCTTCGTGATGCTCGTCGCTTTCTCGACCCAGGATCAGGCGAAGCTCCAGGTCGTCGCCGGCTCGATGCGTGACGCTTTCGGCGTACAGGACAAAATACGCTATTCCGGCATCGTCGAGATTCCCGGATTGCCGACACGGCCCCGGCTCAAGAATGCCGCGAACATCACGCCGGACGAAGCGTCGGCGACGCCGAGCCCGGACGAGAAGGACCACAATCGCACCTATGGCGCCAGGCTCGATCAGGATCGGCAGTTTGCGCTCGCCGCCGCCTCGCTGCGTCAGGCGCTGCAGGACCTGCCCGAGATCAGCGAAGCCTCGAAGCATGTGATGATCGAGGAGACCAGGAACGGTCTCAACATCGAGATCGTCGATCAGGACGGGCGTTCGATGTTCGCCGAGGGCTCGAAGGAGCCGAACGAGCGCACCCGCAAGTTGATTGCCAAGATGACGCCGGCGCTCAAGGCGATGCCGTATCGCCTGTCGATCACCGGTCACACTGCGTCGACCCGGATTCCGCCGAAGCCCGGTTACGGTGCGTGGGAACTTTCCGCCGACCGGGCCAATGCGATCCGCCAGATTCTGGAGCAGGAAGGTCTGCGGTCCGGCAATATCTTCATGGTGGCGGGCAAGTCCGACACGGAACCGCTGTTCCCGGACAATCCTTACCTGTCCTCAAACCGGCGCGTGACCATTACCCTGATGCGGGAAGCGCCGCCGCTTCCGCTCGATTTCCGGCCCTGATCGGCCATTTTCCGCTGAAAATTCATACGGGTTGTGCGGTGGCGCGATAGGCGCTGCCCGGCGGCGTGATATAAGCGCGTCCTTGTGCGACCGGCCTGTCCGGAGCGCTGATCGAGGTCCAACCGGGACGCAAGCGGAACGAATGACGCAGACGACAAACGACGCCGGGCCACAACAAGAATCCGCTGCTCCGCCCACCCCACCCAGCGTCTTTGCGCTGGCGCTCGGCAGCGTCGGGGTGGTCTACGGCGACATCGGCACCAGCCCGCTATATGCGTTCCGTGAGGCGGTTCATGCGGCCAGCGCCGAACATGGCGTGACGCGCGAGGTCGTGCTCGGCGTGCTGTCGCTGATCCTGTGGTCGCTGATCGTCACGGTCACACTCAAATATGTGCTGGTGTTGCTGCGTGCCGATAACAACGGCGAGGGCGGCACGCTCTCGCTGACGGCGCTGGCGACCCGTGCTCTCGGCCGGCGCACGGCGCTGGTGTTCCTGCTCGGCGTGGTCGGCGCCGCCATGTTCCTCGGCGACAGCGTCATCACGCCGGCGATTTCCGTGCTGTCGGCGGTGGAAGGTCTCAAGCTCGTCAATCCGGGCTTCAGCGATTATGTCGTGCCGATCTCGTTGCTGATCCTCGTCGGCCTGTTCGCCGCGCAAAGCCGTGGCACAGCGCGCGTCGCGGCGCTGTTTGGTCCGGTGATGGTGGTCTGGTTCGTCACCATTGCCATCGCAGGGCTGCTGCATATCGGCGACGATCCGCGCGTGCTCTATGCGATCAATCCGCAATACGCGGTCGCGTTCGTCGCGCAGCACGGCCATATCGGTCTGATCGCACTCGGCGCCGTCTTCCTGTGCGTCACCGGCGGCGAGGCCTTGTATGCGGATCTCGGCCATTTCGGCCGCAAGCCGATCCAGATTGCGTGGCTCTCGCTCGTCTTGCCGGCGCTGGTGCTGAACTATTTCGGGCAGGGCGCGCGGGTTCTGTCCGACGCTTCGGCGCTGGAAAATCCGTTCTTCCGCCTGCTGCCCGATGTCATGGTCATGCCGATGGTGATCCTCGCCACGGCGGCGACGGTGATCGCCAGCCAGGCGGTGATTACTGGCGCTTATTCGCTGGTGCATCAGGCTATTCAGCTCGGCCTGCTGCCGCGACTGGCGATCCTGCATACGTCGGCATCGCATGTCGGCCAGATTTACATTCCGCGGGTGACGATCGCGCTCTTCATCGGCATCGTGCTGCTGATCGGCTTGTTCCGCACGTCGAGCGCGCTGTCGCATGCTTACGGCATCGCGGTGGCGACGACGATGGTGGTCGATGGATTGCTCGCCTTCATCGTTGCGTGGAAACTCTGGAAGCTGAAGCTGTGGCAGGCGGTGCTGCTGATGGTGCCGTTCATCTTCGTCGATCTGGTGTTCTTCTCCGCCAACCTGCTCAAGCTGTTCGAAGGCGCGTGGGTGCCGATCCTGTTCGGCGCGGTGATGGTGCTGCTGATCCTGACATGGCGGCGCGGCACGAATCTTCTGTCCAGCAAGACCCGCCGGACCGAAGTCCCGCTCGACACGTTGCTGCGCAGCCTCGAGAAGAAGCCGCCGCACACCGTGCCCGGCACCGCGGTGTTCTTCACCAGCACGCCGGATTTCGCGCCGACGGCGCTGTTGCACAACCTCAAGCACAACAAGGTGCTGCACGAGAAAAACGTGGTGCTGACGATCCACGTCTCCGACACGCCGCGCGTGTCCGAGGACGAGCGCGTGCAGATCGCGCCGGTGTCCGAGCGCTTCCAGCGCGTGGTGCTGCGGTTCGGCTATATGGAAGAGCCGAACGTGCCCAAGGCGCTGGCGATCGCGCGCAAGCACGGCTGGCAGTTCGACATCATGTCGACCTCGTTCTTCCTGTCGCGGCGGGCGCTCAAGCCGTCGCCGCAGTCCGGCATGCCGGCCTGGCAAGACCGGCTGTTCATCGGTCTTGCCCGGACCTCGAGCGACGCCACCGACTTCTTCCAGATCCCGACCGGCCGGGTCGTCGAGGTCGGCACCCAGGTCACGATCTGAGCGCGGTTTTTACAACCTTCTGATTCTAAAAGAGTTTTTGGAATCGATCTGCATGGCTCACTGTGCTGCAATGCACAAATAGCGAGGCCACGCGACGGGCAACGGCGTTATATGCGCGCCGCGCCGACCAGGCGCGTAACCCGATCGGGTGGCCCATGAGCCAAATGCTCGCTGCTTTTCCGGGTGGCACCGTCCGCGCCAGCGCGCCGATGCCATCCCGTCTGTTGACGCTCGCGCTCGGCAGCGTCGGCGTTGTCTACGGTGATATCGGTACCAGTCCACTTTACGCGTTTCGCGAAGCCATTACCGCGGCGAGCGCCGGCGGGGCGGTCGATCGCCTTGCCGTGCTCGGCGTGCTGTCGCTGATCCTGTGGGCGCTGATCGTTGTCGTCACGCTCAAATATGTCGTGGTGCTGCTGCACGCCGACAATCGCGGCGAGGGCGGCACGCTCGCACTGATGGCGCTGGCGCAACGCGCGCTCGGCCGCGGCACGCCGGCGATCCTCGCGCTCGGCATTCTCGGCGCGGCGCTGTTCTATGGCGATGCGGTGATCACGCCCGCCCTGTCGGTCTTGTCGGCGATCGAAGGCTTGAAGATCGTCACGCCGGCGTTCGATGCTTATGTCGTTCCGCTGACCTTGATCGTGCTGGTCGGGTTGTTCGCGGTTCAATGGCGCGGCACGGCGCGGGTGGCTGCGTTTTTCGGCCCGCTGATGGTGCTGTGGTTTGTCGCCATTGCCGTTCCGGGTGTCGTCCAGGCTGTCCGCAATCCGTCGGTGCTGCTGGCGATCAATCCGTGGTACGCGGTATCGTTCCTCGGCCAGCACGGCACTATCGGTCTGATCACGCTCGGTGCCGTGTTTCTGGCCGTGACCGGAGCGGAAGCGCTTTACGCCGATCTCGGCCATTTCGGCCGCAAGCCCATTCAGGTCGCCTGGATCGCGCTGGTGTTTCCGGCGCTGGTGCTGAACTACGTCGCGCAGGGCGCGCTGGTCCTCGCCGAGCCGCGTGCGATCGAAAATCCGTTCTTCCTGCTCTATCCGGACTGGGCCTTGCTGCCGATGGTGGTGCTGGCGACGGCCGCGACCGTGATCGCGAGCCAGGCCGTGATCACGGGCGCTTATTCGCTGAGCCAGCAGGCGATCCAGCTTGGTCTGCTGCCGCGCCTCGCCATCCGTCATACCTCGGAAACGCAGGTCGGCCAGATCTACATGCCGAAGGTCAATCTGCTACTGGTGATCAGCGTGCTGCTGCTGGTCGGCATGTTCCGCTCGTCGAGCGCGCTGGCCTCGGCTTATGGCATCGCCGTCACCGGCACGATGGTGGTGACCGGCCTGATGGCGCTGGTCGTCGTGCACAAGGTGTGGGGCTGGTCGAAGGCCGCGACCGCGGCGCTGATCGTACCGTTCCTGCTGATCGACATGACGTTCCTTTCGGCGAACCTGCTCAAGGTTGTCGAGGGAGGCTGGGTACCGCTGCTGCTCGGCCTCGTGCTGATGGTTGCGATGCTGACGTGGCGGCGCGGCAGCCGCGCGCTTGCTGAAAAAACCCGCAAGCATGAAATCCCGCTCGAAACCTTGGTGGGCATGCTGGAGAAGAAACCGCCGGAGCTGGTGCCCGGCACCGCCGTGTTCCTCACCGGCGATCCGGCTTTCGCGCCGACCGCGCTGATGCACAACCTCAAGCACAACAAGGTGTTGCACGAGACCAATGTGATCCTGTCGGTCGAGACGGCGCCGACGCCGCATGTCGATCCCGGCGACCGCGTGCGGATCGAGCCGGTCGGCCCATTGTTCTCGCGAGTGATCCTGCGCTTCGGCTTCATGGAGCAACCGAACGTGCCGAAAGCGCTCGGCATCGCGCGCAAGCACGGCTGGCAGTTCGACATCATGGCGACGTCGTTCTTCCTGTCGCGCCGCGCGCTCAAACCGGCCGCGCAGTCGGCCATGCCGGGCTGGCAGGACCGCATGTTCATCCTGATGGCGCGCTCGGCGAGCGATGCGTCGGAATTCTTCCAGATTCCGACCGGCCGGGTCGTCGAGGTGGGAACGCAGGTGACCATCTAGGGCGTGATCCGGAAAAGGGGAAACCGGTTTTCGAAAGGATCACGCCAAAGCAAAAAAGCGGGCCACAGCCGACCCGATTTCAACCCATCCGTCTCTAGCGGGCCTGCCGGCCTTGCCCTAGAAGAAAGGTGAGAACCGCTTTCACGGAGTGTGTTGCGATGGCCGGCGAGCCCAAGGTTCACGATCTGACGCCCGCGGAGGTTGCCCGCGGGCTGACCGAAGGGCGCATGCTTCTGGTCGATGTGCGCGAACCGAACGAGACCGCCGTCGAGAGCTATCCGGAAGGCGTGATCGTGCCGCTGTCGCAATTCGACCCCGCCGCGATCCCGGACCCGAACGGCCGCACGGTGGTGTTCGCCTGCCGCTCCGGCAAGCGCTCGGTGACCGCGTCGCTCGCTGCGCAGGAGCGGGGCTTTCCCTACGATCACCATCTGGCCGGCGGCATGATCGGGTGGAAGGCCGCCGGGCTGCCGACCAAAACCGGCTGACGCGCGATCATGAACCCGATCTTCGCCGGCCTGCCCGTGTCCGTGTTCGAGGTCATGTCCGGCCTCGCGCGCGACCACGCCGCCGTCAATCTGGGGCAGGGCTTTCCCGACGATCCGGGGCCGGAAGACGTCCGGCGCAAGGCCGCCGACGCGGTGGTGTCCGGCTGGAACCAGTATCCGCCGATGCTTGGCCTGCCGGAACTGCGCCAGGCCGTCGCCGCCCACTACCGGCACTGGCAGAACCTCACGCTCGATCCCGACCGCGAGATCATGATCACCTCCGGCGCGACCGAAGCGCTGGCCGGCGCGCTGATGGCGCTGATCGAGCCCGGCGATGAAGTGGTGCTGTTCCAGCCGCTCTATGACGCCTATCTGCCGCTGGTGCAGCGTGCCGGGGGCGTGCCGAAATTCGTGCGGCTCGAACCGCCGCACTGGCGCTTCACCGACGAGATGCTGGAGCGCGCGTTCTCGCCCAAGACCAAGGTGGTGCTGTTCAATAACCCGCTGAACCCGACCGGCACGATTTATGCGCGCGAGGATTTGGAGCGGCTTGCCGCGTTCTGCCAGCGCTACGACGCCATCGCCGTCTGCGACGAGGTGTGGGAGCATGTGATCTTCGACGGCCTGACCCATGTGCCGCTGATCGCCGTCGACGGCATGCGCGAGCGCTGCGTGAAGATCGGCTCGGCCGGGAAGATTTTTTCGCTGACGGGATGGAAGGTCGGCTTCGTCTGCGCCGCGCCGCAGGTTTTGCGCGTTTTGGCGAAGGCGCATCAATACATCACCTTCACCACGCCGCCGAACCTGCAGGCCGCCGTCGCCTATGGCCTCGCCAAGTCCGACGATTATTTCACCACCATGCGCGCCGATTTCCAGCGCAGCCGCGACCGCTTCGCCGACGGGTTGCGGTCGCTCGGCTTTCCGACGCTCGACGCGCAGGGCACCTATTTCCTCAACGTCGATCTGGCGCCGCTCGGCCTCAACCAGGATGACGAGACATTCTGCAAGCGGCTGGTCACCGAGCATAAGGTTGCGGCGATCCCGGTGTCGGCGTTCTATGCCGACGATCCGATCCGTTCGGTGGTGCGCTTCTGTTTCGCCAAGCGCGATCAAACGCTCGATGCGGCGCTGGAACGGCTGGCCGGTGTTCTGCCGCGCGCGGTGTAAAGGGGATAGGGCGATGCGGTTTTGGCGCGTAATGCTGTTCGTGCTTGGTGCGCTGTTGCCGCTGCAGGCCCATGCGCAGCAGCGCTTGCTCAATGTCTACAACTGGTCGGATTATATCGATCCGCAGGTGCTGGCCGACTTCACCAGGGAAACCGGCATCAAGGTTCAGTACGACACGTTCGACGCCAACGAGGTGCTGGAAACGAAGCTGCTTGCCGGCAAGTCCGGCTACGATATCGTCGTGCCGACGGCGTATTTCCTCGAGCGCCAGATCAAGGCCAGCGTGTTTCTGCCGCTCGACAAGGCGAAACTGCCGAACCTGAGCAACGCATGGCCGGAGATCACGCAGCGGCTTGCCACTTACGATCCCGGCAACCGTTTCGCCGTGAACTATATGTGGGGCACGACCGGCATCGGCTACAACGTCAAGAAGGCGCGGGAGATCCTCGGCGCCGATGCGCGCATCGATAGCTGGGATCTGGTGTTCAAGCCGGAGAACCTGGCCAAGTTCAAGGATTGCGGCGTGCATATGCTGGATTCGCCGGACGATATCATTCCGGCGGCGCTGCATTATCTCGGGCTCGACGTGAACGCGACCGATCCGACGACGCTGGAGAAGGCCGGCGACCTGATCCTCAAGGTGCGGCCATTCGTGCGGAAGTTTCATTCGTCGGAATATCTCAACGCGCTCGCGTCCGGCGAAATCTGTCTCGTCGTCGGCTGGTCCGGCGACATCAAGCAGGCGCAGAAACGCTCGGCCGAAGCCAAGAACGGCGTCGACATCGCCTATGCGATCCCGAAGGAGGGGACGCAGATGTGGTTCGACAATCTCGCGATCCCGAAGGATGCGAAGAATGTCGAGGAGGCCTATGCCTTCATCAATTATCTGCTGCGGCCCGAGGTCGCCGCGCGTAACTCGAACTTCATCAGCTACGCCAACGGCAATCTCGCGAGCCAGCCGCTGATCGACAAGGCGGTGCGGGAGGACCCCGGCGTCTATCCGGACGCGGCGATGATGGCGAAGCTTTACACGGTGCGTGCACACGATGCGCGCACCCAGCGACTGCTCAACCGGTTGTGGACGCGGATCAAGACCGGGCGGTGAGCAGCGAGCCTCATGGCTGAGGAGCGACGCGTCAGCATCGCGTCTCGACCATGACGCGAGCGTGCATGGCCGCCGCATCCTTCGAGACGGCCGCCTTCGCTCTTCGAGCATCGGCGGCCTCCTCAGGATGAGGCGACGTGAGCGCGCTTCTCATCCTCGGGACGCCAGCGGCGATGCGCCCACAGCCATTGCTCGGGATATTCGCGCACCCAGCCTTCGATCACCGACGTCACCGCCTGCATCGTGCCCTGCACGTCGAGCGCCCCGTCGGCGTCGCGGACAGGCGGAACCGCTTCGGTCAGTTCGGCGCGGAAGTTGCGCTTGTCCGGCAGCCGGATCATCCGCACGCCGTGTATCGGGCAATCCACATGGCGCGCGAGCCGCGCCAACAGCGCATTGGCGCGTGTCGGGCGGCCGAAGAACGTCACCGGCACGCCGCGCACCGCGTATTGATCGACCAGCATACCGATATGGCGGCCATGCGCCAGAGCGTCGGCGAGCTTCACCGGCGCGTCCATCGACGTCGCCATCAGTTCGCCCATGGCGCCGGAGCGGATCGCTACCACCGCATCGGCGGCAGCGCCGATATTCGGCCGGCGATAGACCGAGATCGCGTCGAGGCCGTGCGCGGCGGCGACCACCGCCGGCAATTCCCAGTTGGCGAGATGCGCGGTGAAAATGAGCGCGGGCTTGCCGTCGGTGCGTAACCGATGGAAGCGCGCGAAAGTTTCAGGTGAATAAGTGATGTCGACCGGACCGGGACTGTCCGGATCCTCGACGCGGAAGCGGTCCATATGCGCGAATTCGGCCGCCACGCGCCCGAGATTGTCCCACATGCCGTCGATGATGCGCTCGATCTCGTCTGCCGACTTTTCAGGAAATGCCGCAACAAGTTGCGCTCGCGCGATCTTCTGTTCCTTCAGCAGCGGGCCGATGCGGCGCAGCAGCCACGCCGTGCCGGGCGCGATCCGCCGGCGATCGATCAGCCGCAGGCCGCCGAGCAACGCCACCGTGCCGTGTCCGGCGAGCGCATCGAGGAAGGCTTTGCGGCGGCGGCGGGCCATCAGAACGTCACGATCACCTTGCCGAACACCTGCCGGCCTTCGAGCCGCGCGAGGCCGCGCGCGAATTCGGCGAGCGGCACTTCGGTGTCGATCACCGGCAGCATGCCGCCCGCCATCTTGTCGAGGCTTTCGCGGATATTGCGGATGGCGCAGCCGAACGAGCCGAAGATTTTATATTGCTGCTGGAACAACTGCATCAGGTTGATCTGCACGGTCGGTCCCGCGGTCGAACCGCAGGTGACGAGGCGGCCGCCGCGCTTGAGCACCAGCAGCGAGCCGTTGAAGCCTTCGCCGCCGACATGTTCGAACACCACGTCGACGCCTTTCTTCTGCGTCAGCTTGCGCGTGATCGTCTCGAACCGTTCGGTGCGATAGTTGATGACGTGATCGGCGCCGAGCGCCTTTGCCTTTTCCGCCTTGTCGTCGCTGCCGACCGTGGTGATGACGGTGCAGCCGAGCGCTTTCGCCATCTTGATGGCGACGGTGCCGATGCCGGAGCCGCCGGCGTGGACGAGGATAGTCTCGCCGGGCTGGAGCTTGGCGTTGTCGAACAGCATGTGCTGCACGGTGCCGAACGCGATCGGCGCGCAGGCGGCGTCGCGCAGCGAGACGTTCTCCGGCACCGGCACGACGAGCCGCGCCGGCATGGTGACGAGATCGCGCGCGAAGCCGTCCACATGGAAGCCCATGATGCCGCCGACATTTTCGCACAGATTGTCGCGGCCTTCGCGGCAGGCCTTGCAGGTGCCGCAGGTGAGCGCGCCGTAAATGGCAACCTTGTCGCCGCGCTTGAACGCGGTGACGCCGGCGCCGACGCTCTCGATGGTGCCGGCGGCTTCCGCGCCGACGACGAGCGGCAGCTTGCGCTTGGCAAACGCCATGCCGCGAAAGCCCCAGACGTCGAGATGGTTGAGGCCGACGGCGCCGATCTTCACCTGCACCTCGCCCGGACCGGGCGCGGGCGGGGCGGGGACATCGGTGAGTTCGAGCTGGCGGTCGGCGATCAGGGTCAGCGCGCGCATGGAGTCATCCAGAGGAGTTGCAGGCACGGGGATGGCCCGTGCGCGAGCCGCCGTCAACAGGCAAGGTTTTGCGGCTGTTCCGGGCGGCGCGGACGATCAGGCCGGCTCGCGGCCGAAGATCAGCGAGGCGTTCTGGCCGCCGAAGCCGAACGAATTGGACAGCGCATGGGTGATCTTCGCATCGCGCGCGGTGTTGCCGACCACGTCGAGCGGGATCGCCGGGTCCGGCACCAGATAGTTGATGGTCGGCGGGATGCGCTGATGCTGCAGCGTCAGCAGCGTGATGACCGCCTCGACCGCGCCGGCGGCGGACAGCGTGTGGCCGATCATCGACTTGTTCGAGGTGATCGGGATCGCCTTGGCGTGCTCGCCGAATACCTTGTCGGTGCCGGTGAATTCCATCTTGTCGTTTTCCGGCGTCGAAGTGCCGTGCGCGTTGATGTGGTCGATGTCCTGCGGCGTGAGGCCGGCATCGTTGAGCGCATTGACCATGCAGCCGATGATCGGCTTGCCGTCGGGCGAGGAGCGGGTGCGGTGGAAGCTGTCGGCAAGTTCGCCGCAACCTTCGACCACACCGAGAATCTTGGCGCCGCGCGCGGTCGCCGAGGCGAGGCTTTCCAGGACCAGCGCGCCGGCGCCTTCGGCCATGACGAAGCCGTCGCGGTTTTTCGAGAACGGTTTCGACGCCGCTTCCGGCACGTCGTTCTGCGTCGACAGCGCGGACAGGAGCGAGAAGCGGACCAGCGACTCCTGATTGACCGAGCCGTCGGAGGCGACGCACAGCGCAGCGTCGGTTTCGCCGCGGCGGATCGCCTCGACGCCGAGTTGGATCGCGGTCGCGCCGGAGGCGCAGGCGGTCGACAGCGAGATCGGTGAACCCTTGGTGCCGAACCGGTCGGCGATGTGATCGGCGACCGAGCCGAACATGAAGCGGGAATGATAGGCGGGGAATTGCGCGCTCACCCGCAGCAGGTCGCGATAGTCGACCGCGTCGTTCGCACCGGACGCGACGGCGACTTCGCGGCGCTGCGGCCATTCGAGTTCGACCGGCGGTACGGCGAGGAACAGAGGGCCGGGGAAATCGCCCTTGGCGCCGATGCCGGATTCCGCGACCGCCTCTTCGACGGCGAGATCGGCCAGCATCTCCGACATGGCGGCGGCGTTGAGCGGCTCCTTCGACAGATAGTCGATGGTGCCGGCGACGCGGGTTTTCAGCCCGTCGGTGGCGAAACGGGAAATGGCGCGGATGCCGGATTGTCCGGCGGTGAGCTTCGCCCAGTTGTCGGCTTTGCCGGTGCCGAGCGAGGTGACGACGCCCATGCCGGTGACGACGACGATCGGGCGTCCGGCCTTGTCCTGCATCGCGGTCATCGTGTCACGTCCTTCAGTCAGCGCGCTCGATCAGGGCCAGTCCTTCGCCGCGCCAGTGTCCGACGCCGGTCACGACGATCTGCGACGGCGCGGTCGTGGCCGGCTGTTCGAGACCGGTCGCATCGCGCGGCGGGAACAGGGTGCCACGGCCGAGTGCGATCGCGGCGAGCGCGATGTTCATCGGGAATTGCGGCTCCAGCCCATGACCGAGATAGGTGCCGGTGGCGCGCACGGCAATGCCGTTACCCAACTCTTTGAGGAAGGCGTGCTCGTCGGCGGTGGCGGGCGCGGCGCCCGAGGCGCCCGACAGCACGGCATAGCCGGGCTTGAGCTTGCCCTTGATCGTCTCCCAGAGAGAGGTGAGGGAGCGGCGCAGCGCGCCTTCTTTTCGATTGGAGCGGCCGGCTTCGACGGCGGTGATCTTGGCGAGCGGCCTGGCTCCGCGCGCTTGCGCGTGCTTGCGCGATTCCAGCACCAGGAACGCGCCGAGCGAGCCGAGCGCAAGTCCGCCCGTATGACCGCCCTGGCCGCGCTCCCAGATCGGCTTGTGGCCGTCCTTGAGCGTGTGACCGCCGAACTCGTAGAGCATCAGCAGGTCCTGCCGCTCGCCGTTATGGGCGCCGCCCACGAGGACGATGTCGCTCTGTCCGGCGGCGATGCGCGAGGCGGCGATGCGGACGGCGTCGACGCCGGCGGCCTCTTCGCCCATGAAGGTGCGCGACGAGCCGACCACGCCGTGCACGATCGAGATATTGCCGGCGAGCAGGTTGGAGAGCTGTGCGAGAAACAGCGTCGGACGCAGGTCGTTCATCAGCCGTTCGTTGAGGAACGCTTCCGGCTTCTCGCTCTTGCCGATGCCGGTGAGGATCGCGCTGTCGACCGCGACGTCGCGCTCGCCGCCGCCGGCGGCGACGATCATGTCCATACGCGAGAGGATGTCGGTGTTGCCTTTGACGCCGGCGCTATCGAGCGCCACGCCGGCGGCATAGGTGCCGATCCGCTGCCACGGCTCCATCTGCCGCTGTTCCTTTTTCGGAATCTGCGTCTCGAACGCCACTGGCGCGAGCGGATGCACGACGAACGGTGCGAAGGTCTCCGCATTGGCGGTGATGGTGCCGGTGGCGAGCTTGTCCCAGTGCTGGTCAGCGCCTTCGCCGAGCGAGGAGACGATGCCGATGCCGGTGATCCAGATCTCGCGGCCGGTGTCAGACATGAGCAGTAGCTCCCGCGGGAAATTCGAGCACCTTGGCGAGTGCTTCCATGTGGCCGCGCATATCCGGATTGGGGAAGTCGACGACGCGGAAGGTGATGGTCGCGTCGCAGACGAGCTTGCCGTCGATCTTTCCCTGCGCCTTGGTCATGGCGAAGCCGGAGCCTTCATGCACCAGCGACGCGGAGAGGTCGAGCGTCTGCCCCGGCTGCACGAAGGTGCGCAGCTTGAGATCCTTCATCGCCGCGAGAAACGGCATGCGCGCGAAATTGTTGAGGCCGATGATCAACCAGCCCGAGGTCTGCGCCATCGCTTCGCCGAGCAGCACGCCCGGCATCAGCGGGTGGCCGGGGAAGTGGCCCTCGAAGACCGTGCTTTCGGTCGGGACGGTCGCGACCACCTTGATGGTCCGGTCGCTCAGATTGAGATCGGCGATCCGGTCGATGAGCTGGAAATACTCAAGGCGCATGCGCAGCCGGGTCAGGCGCCCTTCGCGGCGACCAGTTCGTCGATGCGCGCGGCCAGATTCTTCAGGACGAAATACTGCTCGGTGGTCGCCTTGCCCTCGTTGACCTCCTGGGTCCACTGCTCGAGCGGCAGCTTGATCCCGAACGCCTTGTCGATGGCGAAGGCGATGTCGAGGAAGTCGAGGCTGTCGATACCGAGATCGTTGATGGCGTGGCTGTCCGGGGTGATCGTGTCACGCGGGATGTCGCATGTCTCGGCGATGATGTTGGCGACGGTATCGAAAGTCGAGGACATCTGCAGGTCTCGGGCGTTTCTCGGTGGGGACGGGTGTCGGTTCGGGCGCCAGGTCGGTGCGAGTCGGAGGTTTTGCCGCAACCCGTCGAAATCGCTGCCCGTATAGCGAAGCGGGGCGGGGAGTTCAATGCCGGCCCGGATATGCCTGAATTTGGCCGGAAAGTACCTGCAAAGCGAAACAAATTCGCCATTTCCGATTTAATTGAACAGGCCGCCATGGTCTCGGCCTTCGCTTTGGAGACGTGCTATGCGTGTTGGCGGACGGATGACTTTGGCGGCCGGGATTCCCGGCTTGGCTCTTGCCCTGTCTGTCGCGCTGGCGCCCTCGGCCGCGCTCGCTGAAAACGGCCGGAACCTGTCGTCGTCGGGGACCGCCTCGGTCTATTCGCTGGCGCATTCGGGCCGCAAGACCGCGAGCGGGGAGATTCATCGCGCCAGCGCGTTGACCGCTGCGCACCGCTCCTTGCCGTTCGGGACCCAGGTCAAGGTCACCAACCGGCGGAACGGCCGCAGCGTGGTGGTGCGAATCAACGACCGTGGCCCCTTCGTCCGCAGCCGGATCATCGATCTCTCGCCGGCCGCCGCGAAGGCGCTCGGCTTCTCCGGTCTGGCGCCGGTGACCCTCGCGCTCGCGGGGCATTCCTGAGCGGGCGGCTTTCGCGGAGGCTACGGGCGGCTCAAGGCGCCCGGGTCGATCGGATTGCAGGTCCTCCGGCCGGTCAGGACGCAATCCTGATTCTTGCGCATGGTGGCGATGCTGTCGGCCAGCCAGAACGCGCCACCGATCAGCAGCACGAGGAACGCCACGGCCGCCAGATTGACGGCCATGCGATGCCGATAGTCCGCATCGGTTTCCGGAGTGGCGTCCTGATAGCGCGTGAGATCGGCCGGCACCGGCGGTGGCGCGACGCCATGGTGAGTCCCGTCAGGCGACCGGCGAAACTGGACCACCCGCTTGTCCGCGTCGTCCGATGAAGGGTTGTTCATCGCCATCGTGTTGAGTTTATCATATCGGCCATAAAGCAACGAAAGATCGAGACTTTCGTATCCTTTATTATTGTTGTTTTGCTTCCGCAGCGGCTAAATTAACGGTGGGGTTACTTCATTCCGTGAATGCGCCTTCCTCTGGGACAAACAACACATGATCGGCGGCAAGCCGATTGCCCAGACAAAGGCGTGGCCGTAAGGCCGTCGGTGGGGATTTTGGGGGCTGCGCTTGTTCGATATCGTCGGGTGGCTGGGTGAAGTCGCCGGGAGCGACTTATCCTGGTTCGCGCAAATTGGGTCGCTGCTGTTTCTGCCGTTCGCCCACGAGGATCTCGCGATCATTCTCGGCGGCTATCTGATCAACAACGGGCAGATGTCCGCGCCGCTGGTCGGCGCATGTCTCTACATCGGCATGGTCGCCAGCGATTTCGCGCTCTACGGCATCGGCGCCGGCGCGCGCTCTATCCCGTGGCTGAAGCGCTATGCGGTCGATGAGCGCGTGCGCTATCTCGGCGACACGCTCAAGCGCAATGTATTCAGCGTCGTCGCGCTGTGCCGCGTCGTGCCCGGCATCGTGTTCGTCGCTTTCGTCGCCTCCGGCTGGGCGCGTGTGTCGCTGCTGCGCTTCACGCTCGCAACCCTGATCGTTTCCGCGATCTATCTGCCGCTCATGCTCTACCTCGTGATGTCGTTCGGCGACGCGCTCGAGGATCACATGGGCCTGTGGGCGTGGCCGATGCTGTTCGTCGCGCTGGCAGCGACCGCGCTGGTGCGCCGTCGCATCTTCGCGCTGGTCAGGCCGCAGGATGCCGAAGCCGCGCAGGCCGCGTCCAACATCGTCTACGGCCATCACGGCATGCCGGAACTGACCGTCGGCGACCGCAAGCTGGCTGTGGCGGAACGCATTCCACCGATGCTGTTCTATCTGCCGCTGATCCTGAGCTGGATCGGGTTCAGCCTGCGGCATCGCAGCTTCACGCTGCCGACCGCCGCCAATCCAAAGATTTTCACCGGCGGCATGTGGGGCGAATCCAAAAGCGATTACCTGCTCGATATCACGCCGCAGGAGCGCACCTGGGTCGCCGATTTCGCGGTGGTCCGGCGCGGGAAGGGCGCGTTCAGCGTCGATGCCGATATCAAGACGGCGCAGGCGGCGCTCGACGCCCGCGGCATCGCCTATCCGTTCATCGCCAAGCCGGATATCGGCTGGCACGGTCACGGCGTGCGGCGCATCACCTGTTTCGCGGAGCTGCAGGACTACATCACCGGTTTCCCGGAAAACGCCAACATCATCCTGCAGCGCTATGTGCCTTATGCCGGCGAGGCGGCGATCCTGTATGCGCGTCTGCCGGGCGAGCGGCACGGCCGCGTCCTGTCGCTGACGTTCCGCTATTTCCCGCATGTGGTCGGCAACGGCCGCGAGACCATCCGCGAACTGATCGGCAAGGATGCCCGCGCGCGCTGGAAGGCGAAGCTGCATCTCGGCGGCGACGCGACGCATCGCGGCCTTGGCGAGCAAGAGTTGTCGCGCGTGCCGGCCGAGGGCGAGGTGGTGCAGATCGCGCTGATCGGCAACCAGCGCGCCGGTGCGCTCTATCGCGACGGCCGCCGCTTCATCACCGCCGAGATGGAGCGCCGCATCGACGGCATCGCCGGCAGCATGACCGAATTCCATTACGGCCGCTTCGACCTGCGCTTCGAGACCGTCGACGCGCTGGCGCGCGGCGAGGGTTTCTCGATCGTCGAGGTCAACGGCATCGGCGGCGAAGCGATCGACGTGTGGGACCCGCGGCTGCCGGTCGGCGAGGTGTATCGCCGTCTGGTCGATCAGCAGCGGCTGTTGTTCCTGATCGGCAAGCGCAACCGCGCGCGCGGCTTCCATCCGACCAAGTTCGCCGACTTCGCGACCAGCCTGTTCCGGCAGAACCGGCTGATCCGCCAGTATCCGGCGTCGACCTGAGCGTCCGCTATTTCTCGGCGCCGAACGGCAGTTCGGCGTCGTCCGGCGGCAGCATCCGGAAGACGTTGATCGACATCGCCACCATAACGTAATAGCCGAGGATGCCGACCAGCTCGACGGTCGCCTGCTCGCCGAGCAGCGCGTGGACGCGCTTGTAGTTGCGGTCGCCGACGCGCCGCGTCTTGTACAATTCGACGATGAAATCGTAGATCGCGCGCTCGTCCTTCGCGGCGGTGCGCGGCGCGCGGCCGGCGCGCAAATCGGCGATGGTGCGCGCCTTGACGCCGGCCTTCTCGGCGATCGGCGCATGCACGAACCATTCGTAATGCGAGCGCCACAACCGCGCCGTGACCAGGATCGCGAATTCGGAGAGGCGGGACGGCACGCCGGTCTCAAGCCGTGCGAAGCCGCCGAGCTTTTGCGCCGGCATGCCGAACGCCGGTGCATGCAGCCAGATCGCGAACGGCCCGCTGTTGTTGAAGTGGCCGCGCGGGCCCGAGCTGATCGCATCGACGAGGGCCTGCTGCTCTGGCGTGCGCTGGTCCTCGGCGATGGCCGTCAGGCGCGCCGGCGGGCGTTTTGCGCCTTTGCGGGAGGCAGATTTTCGGGCGCCGCGCGGGGCGGCTTTGCGTTTGGCCATGAGGGGAAATCTCGACGAGGAAGGCGGGATTCCATCGTGCCGCACGGCTCACGTCCGCGCAACCGCGCGCTTTCTGAAAACAACAGCTTCGGAAATGACAAAATCTTCAGAAATGACAAAGGCCCGCGCGGTGGCGCGGACCTTTGCAGCGTTTCGCCAGACGGGATGCGTTAGCAGCGATACCAGCGGGTACGGCCGTAACGGTCCACATAGCGGCAGCGGTTCGGGGTGGTGGCATCGCCGATGATGGCGCCGCCGACGCCGCCGATCGCCGCGCCGGCGAGCGCGCCGCCCGCCGTACCGGTGGCGAGACCGCCGACCAGCGCACCTGCGCCGCCGCCGATCAGTGCGCCGCCAAGGGCGCGGTCCTGCCGCTCGGTCTGACATCCCGCGAGCGTCAGGGCTGCGGCTGCGACAAGAAGAATCTTTTTCATAGGTTGCTCCCGCTGTGCTTCAGTTTTGATCTAACACGGCTCGATAACACGGACACTAACGTAAGGTTCCCGCTTTGCGGCAAATTTCCGGCGGCCGTGGTTCTCGAACCGTTTACGCGACTTGAGACGTCCGGCCGCGTTATCAGGCCTGTTCTTGCCGCGATTCTTTCCGTTTTTCGATAGCGTCGCATGCGGCTTGAGCGCGCGCATGGCTATCGCGATGCAACTCTTCCAGCTCGGTGTCGGACAAGTCTTCGATCGCGGCGATGCGGTCATTGGCGCCGCGCACCGCGAGGACGAGTTCGGTGAGCTTCAACTGGATTTCCATGGAATCGCGATTTTGCGAGCTCTGGATCAGGAACACCATCAGGAAGGTGATGATCGTCGTGCCGGTATTGATAACGAGCTGCCACGCGTCCGAATAGCCGAACAGCGGGCCCGTAAACGCCCAGATGACGACGATCGCCACGGCGGCGCAGAAGGTCGCCGGGTGACCGGCAAAATGCGAAATCTGCCGGGCAAAGCGCGTGAAGCCGGAAACACGATGCGGCTTGGAAGACGCTTGGTGGGGCGCATGATTCCGCTTTGGATCAGGCGCCCCGTCGTCCGTTCGCGCGAGCACGTCAGCGGTCTCCGCCGGCGAGCACCGCGCGGGTCGTGTGGTCCGGACCGAATTCGTCGACATTGTCGATCGACATCAGCTCGGCGAGACGGGTGCGGGCACGATTGACGCGCGACTTGATGGTACCGACCGCGCAGCCGCAGATATTGGCGGCTTCCTCGTAGGAGAAGCCCGAGGCGCCGACCAGGATCAGCGCTTCGCGCTGGTCCGGCGGAAGCTTGGCCAGCGCTACGCGGAATTCTCCGAATTCGACATGGCCCTGCTGCTCGGGATGCGATTTCAGGCTTTCCGCGTAGCTGCCGTCGGTGTCTTCCACCTCGCGGCGACGTTTGCGGTATTCCGAGCGGAAGTGGTTGCGCAGGATCGTGAACAGCCAGGCGGACATATTGGTGCCGGGCTGGAACGAATGGATATTGGCAAGGGCGCGCAGCATGGTTTCCTGCACGAGATCGTCGGCGCGGTCCACGTTACCGCAGAGCGAAATGGCGAACGCGCGAAGGCTCGGGATCGCGTTCAGCACGGCTTGGCGAACGGCTGGATCCATCACGAGTTTCCTTTGTCCGACTTCTCGAGTTGTTCGAGCAGGGCGGCGAACCGGTCGGGGACCCCCTGGTTCACGACATCGTCGTACACAGCGCGAAGCTGCTGCCCGAGCTTGGCCTGGATTTCCCGGCTGAGCTTCGCGCTGGGCTTCTTCTGGTCAATGGCGCCTTGCATGGGTTGTCCGGTTGTTGATCGTTTGGTGTCGTTCATCGTCGATCTCAATCCCCCCAAGCTGAGCCCCGAAAACAACAAATGTCTGAGCTCCGGGGCAGAACACTTGAAATGGCCGAAGGTTCCGGGTGTATGGAACTTTTTTGTGGACTGCGGGTTGTCGGGGCGGGTCCCGGCTCCGGGACCGCCATTTGCGCCCAGCGGACTTGGGTGCACCCTTTGAGCCGGCCGACGGTTCCGGGGGCTTTTCAAGCGGGAGGGATACTTGTCGACGTCTCAAGCGATAGCCCAGCATCTGCCGTATCTGCGCCGCTATGCGCGGGCGCTGGCCGGCAGCCAGCAATCCGGCGACGCCTATGTGGCCGCGACCCTGGAGGCGCTCATCAGCGATCCCAAGGTGCTTCAGCGGGACGCTTCCACCCGGGTCGCCCTCTACAAGGTATTCACCAAGATCTGGAATTCGGTCTCGGCCAACGAGGGGGTTCAGGCCCCGGCGCCGAACATGCCCGCCGAGGCGCGATTGTCCCAGATCACCCCGAAACCCCGGCAGGCGTTCCTGCTGGTGGCGCTTGAGGGCATGTCGGAGGACGACGCGGCCAAGGTGCTGGACGTCGACGTGCCGGCCCTGCGCCGGCTGGTCGAGGAATCCGGTCAGGAGTTGGCGGCAGAGATCGCCACCGACGTGCTGATCATCGAGGACGAGACCTTCATCGCGCTCGATCTCGAGGGGCTGGTCGAGAACCTCGGCCACAATGTCATCGGCGTCGCCCGCACCCATAGCGAGGCGGTGGCGCTGGCCAAGACCAAGCAGCCGGGCCTGATCCTCGCGGACATCCAGCTCGCAGACGGCAGCTCGGGTCTTGATGCGGTGAACGAACTGCTGCGCAGCTTCGAGGTGCCGGTGATCTTCATCACTGCCTATCCGGAACGCTTCCTCACCGGAGAGCGGCCGGAGCCGGCGTTCCTGATCGCCAAGCCGTTCCAGCCCTCGACCGTGTCGGCGGTTCTCAGCCAGGCGCTGTTCTTCGAGCGCAACGCCAAGCGCCGCGAGCGTCGCGCGTCCTGATCTGCTTGCGTCACATCCAATAAAAACGCCGCGCACTGCGCGGCGTTTTTTATTGTTTAAACGAAAGAGAAGATCAAGGGATCGGCGATTTCTTGCCGGCCATGAAGCCCACCATCGCCGCCTCCAGCAGCATCGCCATCTGCGCGTTGCCTGGCGCATTGAGGAAACCCGCGATCTGCTCGCGCTGCGCCGTGCGCTTGCGGCGCGTCGCCCAGATCGTGACGACGATCGCCAGTGCGACGACGGCATAGCCGACGCCGACCCAGAGCCTCGCCTCGATCGGGGTGTACAGCATTTCCAGCTTGAGCATCGCCGCGACGGTCAGGTGATACAGCGCGACGAGACCGAGCAGCGCCGCCAATGCGACGCCGCCGGCCCGCCATAGCATCCGCCCGAACAATTCGCCGACAATTGCCCCTGTCAGATCGCCAAGTCTCAGACCACCCCGCATGGGACCCCCCGATGATGTTGGGAGGAGTTTAGCGGCGCGACAAGCCGAACAGAAATCCGATACCGGCCGCGACCGCGAGCATAACCAGCGGGCGCTGGTCCACCTCGGCGGCCAGGCGTTTCACCGTGTCGGAGCCGATCCGGCTCGCCTCATCGACGACCTTGTCGGAGACCGAACTCGCCCCTTCGCGCACTCGCGAGGTGATGCCGGCGAGCGCTTCGCTGACGAAATCCTGGATATCGCTGGCGCCGCCCTCGACTTCTTTTTTGCCGGTTGCGCCGAGCCGGCGCAGGCGCTTTTCGAGATCCTGCATCAGATCTTCGATAGCTGCGATTTCATCGGCAGTGGCGGAAGAAATTTTCGAACGCGTACTCATGAGCGCATACCTCGTGCTTTGATTCTGCCCGGAAAAACGCGCCACACGCCGGATTGTTCCATCAGACACCGTCCCCCGTTCGCAGCGGCAGGTGATCGCGGACACGCTTAACGGATGCCCGAACAAAAAGGCGCAGCCGGCGAAATGAATGCCGACTGCGCCCGAATTGGCCGGCCGAGCACGAGGGGGAGGGGGAAGCGGCCGGTCACTCCGTTAACGGCGCTCATGCGCGGAAGTTCCCCACAACCTCGTGAAGCCACGGTGGCGTGCGCCACGCAACCGATGCGGCGATATCGCGTTCCCCAACAGGTTCAAATGAAACATCTTTTGCCGAATTACGGGGCGGTGGAGAAGGGCTTGTCCGACAAAAGTGCCAGCAACTCGCCCCGCTCGTCGCGGCCGCAGACCGGCCGGGGGCTGGAGGCGCGCCTGGCCAAGCAGGGACGCGAACTCGCGTCCGCGCGGGCGATGCTCGGACGTTATCAGACCGCCTTGCAGGGATCCCAAGTCACCGTATTCGCGCAAGACGCGGCTCTGCGCTACACGGCCATCAGCAACCCTCTGTTTGGTAAGCCGGTCGACGCCATCATCGGCAAAACTGACGATGAGGTTCTGCCCGCCGGCAGTCGCGCGCAGGTCATGGCGCTCAAGCGCGCCGTGCTCGATGGCGAAACCGTCACACAGGAAGTGGCCATCGGCGACGACAGCGCCGCGCGCTGGTACGAGCTGCATATGGAGCCGGCCCGCAACGCCGAAGGGAGGATCACCGGTCTGGTCGCGGCGATTGTCGATGTGACCGCGCGCAAGGAAGGCGAGGCGCATCTGCGCCTGCTCATGCGTGAACTGACGCATCGCTCGAAAAACCTTCTGGCGGTGATCCAGGCGATGGCCCGGCAGACCGCGACGCACACCCGTTCGGTCGAGGATTTTCTCGATTATTTCAGCGCCCGGCTGCAGGCACTTGCGGCATCACACGACTTGCTGGTGCAGCAAAGCTGGCGCGGCGTCTCGCTGCAGGAGCTGATCCGCTCGCAACTCGGGCATTACCTGCGCGGCCCGAAGGCGCAGGTGACGCTGCAGGGGCGCGATGTCACCGTAAAGCCGGAAGCCGCGCAAAGCCTCGGCCTTGCTTTGCATGAAATGTGCACCAACGCCGCTAAATACGGCGCGCTGTCCTCGCCTGACGGCAAGGTATCCATCGACTGGAATGTCGGGCAATTCGAAGGGCGCACCGCGCTCGATCTGCACTGGCGAGAGAGCGGTGGCCCTCCCGTTAAAACGCCGCACCGTGCGGGTTTCGGCACATTGGTGGTTGAGCGCAATTTGACGAAAGCTCTCGGCGCCCGAGTCTTCCTGAATTACGCGCCCGACGGGTTCCGTTGCGATATTCACATTCCCGCGAGCGAAAACCTCGCGACACAGTGATCGTCTGCGACGAAAAATCCCGGAACGTACGACCTTGCGCTGCGTTTTCCCGGCGACATCGAGAAGCGCGTGGGAGATCAAACATGTACAGCTTCGGCACCTTCATCGCAGCAGGCTTTGCCGCGTTGCTGGCGATCGAATATACAGCGCCCGCCGGCGCGACGCTGGCGACGCGCGACATGCTGCAGCCCGAGAGCTATTACACCGTTACCGTCAACCGTGCAGCCAAGGGTGATCGCATCGAGATCGACCGTCAGCCCGCAGCGCAACCGACGGCGCCGGCGAAGCAGAAGCCGGAAGCAGCGCGGGTGCGCGGCAAGATCATGGTTGGCTGCGACGCCGCCTTCAGCAATCTTTCGGCGCATGCGACATTGAACTTTGCGAGCCGCTGCCTGGCTTAAACGTCATCGCCGCGCGTAACGGGTCCACTTTTGTGTCCATCGACAACGACCTGACCGAACGCTCAAATGCTCTGTATTCAGCGATCGTCGCCACCGTGGCGGCGTCGCGGCCTTATGCGTTGACGGTGCGCGAACTCGCGCTACGGCTGGGACATGATGTGGAAGTGACGGCCCATTGCATCGCGCTGCATCGTTATTTGCGCCGGCCGTCGCCGCCACCGGATCGCTTGGAAATCGAGGCTGCCCTGTTCGCGCCGCTGCCGCCCGGATTCGAGCTTCCCGCGGCAGACGATCAGGTCGATGAGAAATCGCTCGGTCTTTGATCGCCGAAAACGCAAAAGGCCTCACCGGTTCGATAGCACGGTGAGGCCTCTTGTGTAGCGGCCGCTAGATTCGGCCGAGAAGTACAAGGATCAGAACGATGATCAGGATCGTGCCGACCAGGCCCGACGGGCCGTAACCCCAGCCGCCGCTATAACCCCAGGTCGGAATGACGCCGATCAGCGCCAGAATAAGAATGATGAGAAGAATGGTGCCGAGTGTCATGATAAGCCCCGCTGCTGTGGATGCGAACGCAACGTGTCGCGCGCCTGAAAGTTCCGGGGGGTCTGGAGGAGACAGCGTGATCACCGTCCCAAGCCCTCGCGCGGAACGAACGGCGGCGCGATACGTTATTGCCGGCTGCGATAATTGTGCGGCGACGATTCAATGCGCAGTGCGGACAACGCGCAGTGCGGACATCGCGATTGATATTCGTGATTGATTTTGATGATGACTGATCTGGAGGGTGCGATGAAGAAACCGGTTTGGATTTCGGCTGTGGTCGCAGCCGCCGTGATGGCCGCGATGCCGGCATGGACCCCGGCGTCCGCGCAGGCGCCGGACCGGACGCGGGTTGGCACGCTGACCTGCGACATCTCCGGCGGCATCGGTCTGATCATCGCCTCGAAGAAGTCGGTCGCCTGCGTGTTCACGCCGGCCAACGCCTCCGCCCCGCGCGAGGTTTATACAGGAGCGATCACCAAGTTCGGTATCGACATCGGCGCCACCACCGGGGGCGAGATGGTGTGGGCGGTGTTCGCGCCGAGCAACCGCCTGTTCGGGGCGCTCGCCGGCGATTATGTGGGCGGCAGCGCGGAAGCAACCGTGGGTGCGGGTCTCGGCGCTAATGTGCTGCTGGGTGGCTCGAACCGGACGGTGGCGTTGCAGCCGGTCTCGGTTCAGGGGCAGACCGGCCTCAACATTGCCGCCGGCGTGACCGGGCTGGAACTGCGGCCGGCGCGGTAGATCGAGCAATCGGGTAGTTCAATACCGTTGAGAGCCGGGGTCAGCCAAAGCCCCGGTTCTTTCTATTTCGGTCTGTTTCGATTGAGTTTTGGCTGGGAGACTAGGATTCGAACCTAGATTAACGGAGTCAGAGTCCGCTGTCCTACCATTGGACGATCTCCCATCAGGCCGATGGGACCGGACAGCTAAGACCGTCCGGGCGGCCTTCCAATGATCCAATTCGCGCGATTTGACAAGAGCCTAGGCGCGGGCAGGGCTCAATCCGTGCGTTGAGCCTCCCGCTGGCACATCGGCAGCGCCGAGGCCCCCTGACGATGCGGCCGGGGGACGCCGAAGCGACCTGCTGTCGTCGCGGAGAAGGGGGCAAAGAGTCTCGCCAGACCGGCTTTATCGCCGAATTCAGAAAAGATTCAGAAGTCGACCCCTCGTCCGTCAAGACAACGGGGCGGAAAGTCTGTGATGCTGGCTCCCGTCCAATCTCCTGTGATGCCGCCTCAGATCGGCGCGCATCCGGGAGCTTTGTGTCGCGCCGGCAACGAGCCGGCGACACCGGTTTCAACCCTGGGGGAAATATCCAATGAAGCGTTTTGCAGCCGTCGTCCTGTTCGCGCTGTGCCAGCTTCCGTTCGCCGCTTCGGCGCAGACCATGAATGCCGACGACCTCAAATGGGTCAATCAGTGCATCAACGATAACAAGGGTGAGCCGGGGGCGACCCCGGCCGTCGTCCGCGCCTACTGCATCTGCATGAACGAGAAGATGGACAGCAACGAAAGCCGGTCCATCACCCAGTGGGAAAAGTCGCACCCCAACGAGCGCAAAGCCTGCGACAAGCAATCGGGCTGGCGCTAAAGCACTTTCCGCTACGCGTCGCAATGTCGACGGAAACGGCCGCCGCTGGCGGCCGTTTTTGTTTGCGGGTTGTGATCGCGGACGATGCGTCGTGCCGACATTATTTCGCAGGCAGGCCCGCTGCGACCAGCAGGTCGACGACTTCCTTGGTCCGCATCATGTAGCGCGGGCTCTGGTTCTTTGGCGGCAGGCCGACATTCTCGGCGGTGGTGCCGGGGCGCAATTGCAGGGCCTTCGCGACGATGGCGCGCGCCTCGTTGTGGCGGCCCAGCGCCTCATATGATGCGACGACCAGCAATTGCGTGCGGCCGGTGCCCGGCGTGATGGCAAGCGAGCGCTCCAGCCACGGCAGGGCCTCCTCGTAGCGCTCGAGGCAGACCAGCGCGAGGCCCGCACCCAGCAGCCAGGTCCAGCGCGAGACGCGCGGCGTGTCGACCGCATCGGCGTGTTTGAACGTCGCGAGCGCGTCTTCAAACCGGCCGACGCGAAGCTGCGCCATGCCGAGCTGGAACATGGTCAGCCCATCCCACGGATCGAACCGCAAGGCATTCTCGCAAGCGACCATCGTTTCGGAAAACTCGTTGATGGTTTGCAGGAAGCGGCAATAACCTTGCAGCACCGGAATGTAGTTCGGTTCTTTCGCGACGGCCTTGTCGAGCAGGGTTTTCGCGCGCCGCTCGATGCTCTCGGTCTCGGCTGGTGGATACCAGACCACTTGAATGCCGCGGATCAGATGCGCGGCAAGTGCGGCGCTGACATCGACATCGTCGGGCTTCGCCGCATGCGCTTTCTCCAGCATCTCCTGCGCCGCGGCGAACCGCTCGCGGTTGGTCTGGCTGATGAAGGCGGCCGCCTGTTCGACGACGATCTTCGATTCCGGCGACGAGACGCTGGCGTGAGTCAGCGCGTTGATCCGCAGCGCCAGCGGATTACCGATCCCGGCGGTGAGCCGCGTTTGTTGAAGCCGCTCGCCGGCGGAGGCGAACGGTACGGTATAGCTGCCGGACCATTGCACCTGACCGGTGCTGCTCTCGATCAGCCGTGCGCGCATCTCCCATTCCGTATCGCCGCGCTGCAGATCGCCGCGCACGACGAAGTTCGGTGCTGATGAGGACGGGGCTGCTGCCGGAGTGGCAGCGGGCGACTCGTGCGGCGGGGCCAGCACCCGGATGTTGCGGATCTTGGAGAGGCCGTCCGTCAGTCGATCGGTGATATTGGCGGCCATGGCCGTCGTTGCCGGATCCGGCGTGCGGATCTCGATCGGCATCACCGTCATGGTCCGGGTGTCCGGCACGGAGAAGCGGCGCGCGATCTTCGGCGCGGCGACGGCAATACCAAGGGCCCCGCAGACGCCGACCGCGGCCAGGATCAGGGACGGGCGCCATCGCCATCCGCCGGGGCCAATGCTCGCAGCAGGGAGTGGGGTGGAGGGAGACACCGCCGTGGCCGGCGGAGCCGAGGCTACGCCCGGCGTGACCTCGGTATCGAACATATAACCGCGGCCGGAGACCGATTTGACGAGCTGACGCTTCTCGTCGCCGAGCGCCGTGCGGATTTCCCGGATGCACTGGAAAAGGCTGTCCTCGCCCACATGGATGTTGGGCCAGATCGCCGCCATCAGCTCCTGTTTGCTGATAATCCGCCCGTAATTCGACGCCATCATATGCAGGGCGGCGAATGTCTTCGGACGCAATTTGATAACGTGGCCGTCCTCCCGCCGGAGCTCGGCCCGTTCGGAATTCAGCTCAAATCCGTTGAAACGGAGCACCGTTCCTCCCGGCATGCGTTCCCGGAGCGAGCGAATATCAGATTTTTTTCAGAATGTAATCGACGCTGGCTCGGGACTCGCCCGCGCTTCCGACAATACCGATTTGGTAACATTTGATAAACGCCGGTCGAACATCGCGTTCAATCCGTGGCGCGGCCGCATCGACGTCAGCTACACGCAGGGGCGCATCAAGACCATCACAAGCTGCCGCCCGGCTCGTTCTGAAATTCCGCCGCGAGACCGGCCGCGGCGATCCGGGCGATTTAAAACGAAAGCTCTCCTCTGGCGGGCTTTTTTTCGAGCCGTTTGATGCGAAGTCGCTTTGCGTGTTCACATCACGATCATCGCGAGCGCTGCCAGCGTCATCGCGCCGGTCGCAGCCCATCCCGTCAGCCGGAGCCAGCCTGGCGCCACAAACGGGCCGAGATAGCGCCGGCTTGAGACGACGACCATCGTGGCGATCATCAGCGGCACAGCGATGACCCCGTTGAGGACTGCGCTCCAGAACAGCGCCTCGATCGGGGTGATGGGAAGAGCGAGGATCGCGAGCCCGACGAGGAAACCGAGCGCAATGACGCCATAAAACCGGCGGGCCTCTCGCGCTTTGCGTTCCAGCCCGATCGGCCAGTCGCGTAATTCGCCGATGGCATAGGCAGCGGAGCCGGCGAGCACCGGAAGCGCCAGGAGGCCGGTGCCGATGATTCCGAGGCTGAACAATGCGAACGCAAAGTCGCCGGCGATTGGACGCAGAGCTTCGGCGGCCTGCGCCGCCGTTGCAATGCTGGTGATCCCCGCCTGATGCAGCGTCACCGCCGTTGTCACCATGATGAAAAACGCGATCAGATTGGAGAACGCCATGCCGATATAGGTATCGAAGGCAATCCGGTGGAGTTCGGCGGGCGCATCTTCGGGATGATCGAGCAGACTGCCGGCGCCGGCGAGAACCGCGTCTTCCACTTCTTCGGCGCCCTGCCAGAAAAACAGATAGGGACTGATGGTAGTGCCGAAAATCGCGACCACCATCGTGAAGCTGTCGCGGGTCCAGGCGAATGAAGGCCAGACGGTGCCGCGCGCGACTTCAACCCAGTCGATTTTGACGGAGAACACCACGGCGACATAGGCGAACAGCGCAAGCGTCAGCCATTTCAAGATGTGGACGTAGCGATGATAGGGAACGAACACCTGCAGCAATAGCGACAACGCGGCAAAGAGGATCGTGAAGACCGTCTCGCCATAACCCAGAACCAGTTGCGCCGCTGCCCCCATCGCGGCGATGTCCGCCCCGATATTCACGGTATTGGCGACGAACAGCAGGAAAACGATGCAGTAGACGACCCAGCGCGGCAGCAGCCGCAACATGCTGGTGGCAAGTCCGGCGCCCGTCACGCGGCTGATGCGCGCGCATATCATCTGAATCGCCGCCATCAGCGGAAACGTCAGAACGACGGTCCAGAGCATGTTGAACCCGAACTGCGCGCCCGCCTGAGAATAGGTGGCAATGCCGCTCGGATCGTCGTCCGCCGCGCCGGTAATCAGGCCGGGGCCGAGACGTCGAAACCAGGGTTTGGCGCTATCGGACAAGCGATGCTCCGGCTGGACGACGTTCAGCCCGACTTGCGATTGAAATACTGGATCACGTTGAGCGCCGCGCCGGAGATGTGCCGGCGCATGGCGGCGGACGCCTTGTCGCGATCGAAAGCAAGGATCGCAGAGACGATCTCCTCGTGCTCCTGCATCGAGGAGCGCACGCGGTCTTTGGAATAGAACTGCCGGGACCGGAACGGTGCGAGCCGGCGCCGGATGTCGTGCGCCATGGTCTCGATGGTGCGATTGCGGCAGCCCACATAGATCGCATTGTGCAACTGCTCGTTCAGCGCAGCGTAGGTCTTGGGATCGTCACGCGTCGCTTTCAGGCTCTGCTTATGGATGCGGTCGATCTCGGTGCGGTCGATCATCCGCGCGCGCATGGCGCATAGTCCCGCACACAGGCTTTCGATCTCACCGGCGGCCTCGAACAGATCGTCAAGCTGCGCGGCGTCGAGCGGTGCGACGGTGAAGCCGTTGCGCGGCACGTAAGCAATCAGCCGCGTCGCGGCGAGTTCGCGCAGCGCCTCGCGGATCGGCGTGCGCGACACCGAGAACCGTTTGGCGAGACCAAGCTCGTCGAGCTTGTGGCCCGGCGACAGTTTGCCGCTGACGATGTCCTCGGCGATCGAATGGATGATGGTCTGCGAGAGGGTGGGAGCGGTCATGGAACGCTGATTGCCCGGTCGGATCGTTGGTTTCAACTGCTCTTTTCGCCTGAGGCCCGCGCATGTCCTGCCGACGCCACTATCGGCTACGCCACGGGATTATCCCACATCGGCCGGCTCGGGGCGATTGACAATTATACAAAGAATAGCTTTTGTGTACAAAGCCGGCGTTGCCGGATCGACCTCTCAAGGACCCCGAGCAGGCCATGATACAAGTCAGACGGATCGGTCACGCCACGTTCGAAACCCCCGATCTCGACAATGCGATCGACTATTACGCCGCGGTGAACGGCCTGACCTTGATCGGGCGCGGCGACGCGACCGCCTATCTGGCCTCCGGCACGGGGCTTCTGACCATTGCGTTGCAGCGTGCCAATGCCGCGCGCTGCGCGCGGCTGACCTTCGAGGTAGCGCCTGACAGCGATCTCGCGGCCGTGCAGAAGGACCTCGCTGCGGAGGGAGTGCCGAGCGAACGGCGCACCGACCCCGCGCCGGGCATCGCCGCCTCGTTGCTGCTGACCGACCCGAACGGCACCGGCGTCGAGCTTTATGCGACCCGCAGCAATCTCACGGTGAAGCCGGTGGCGGCCGGCGTCGGCCCGCTCAAGCTCGGCCACGTCGCGTTTTTCACGCCGGATCCCGACAAGGTCGGCAAGTTCTATCAGCGCTTCCTCGGCTTCCGCGTGTCGGACTGGATCGAGGACTTCTTCCTGTTCATGCGCTGCAATGCCGATCATCATGCGGTGAATTTCCTGCGTGGCGACAAGCCGCGCATGCATCACATCGCCTTCGAGCTCAAAGATGCGGCGCATATCGTTACGTCGTGCGACGTGCTGGCGAAGAACAAGATTCCGATCGTGTGGGGGCCGATCCGCCTGGGTCCTGGCCACAACGTCGCGACATTCCATCGTGAGCACGACGGGCAGATGGTCGAGTTCTACACCGAACTCGATCAGATGAAGGACGAGGCGCTCGGCTATTACGATCCGCGCCCCTGGCATCGCGACGCGCCGCAGCGGCCGAAGGTCTGGAAGCTGACCGACGATCCGCTGTGGGGACCGCCGCCGCCGGCGGGCTTCCTGTAAAGGAAATCGCCCGGGACGGACGCGGCGATCGGCCGCTGCGAAATGCCCCGGAAAACGCTGTCCGATGCGGCGACATCATGCGTCAATTCACGTAATACATGATTGACAATCTTGTATACAAAATGAATTGATGGAGTACAGAATTTCGAAAGTGCAGAGCATGCAGGAGATCGGTTCGATGCAATACCCGGCCATTGCCAGTTATCGTGATGCGAAAGCGCAGTCGCGGCTCGCCTTCGTGATCGATGGCGCGCTCTACGATGCCGCAGCGGCGAAAGCGGCTGGCGTTCCGTTCGAGGATGCCTGGCTCGCCGGCGGCTGGATGGCAATCCTTGCGCAGTGGGACCGCGCGGCAAGCGTGGTGAAGGACGCGCTCGCCAAGGCCGCGGCACTGGCGAAGGATGGCAAGCTCGCGGCGCTGCCGAAGGATACGCGCGTGCTCGCGCCTTTCCGCGCCGAGCGCATCTTCTGCGCCGCGTCGAACTACATCGAGCATGCCAACGAGATGGGCACGGTGCTTGCCGCCAAGGCGCAGAGCAAGCCGTATATGTTCCTCAAGCTGCGCAACACGGTGATCGGGCAGGGCGACGACATCCTGATGCCGCCGGAGACGAGCCAGCTCGATTGGGAAATCGAACTCGCCGCGGTGATCGGCAAAGGCGGCCGCCGCATTCCGCTCGACAAGGCGCTCGATCACGTCGCCGGCTATTCGATCGTCAACGACATCTCGGCGCGCGATCTGAACATGCGCGAGGATTATCCGTTCACCTTCGACTGGTTCCAGGGCAAGTGCCACGACACCTTTGCGCCGTTCGGGCCTTGCATCGTTCCGGCGTGGTCGATCTCCGATCCGCAGGGCGTGATGATGACGCTGACCGTCAACAAGGACGAGATGCAGAAAGACACCACGAAGAACATGATTTGGACGCTGCGCGAGCAGATTTCATATCTGTCGACCATCGTGACGCTGGAGCCCGGCGACGTCATCGCCACCGGCACGCCGACCGGCGTCGGCATGGGTCGCGGCGTCTATCTCAAGGCCGGTGACGTCGTCACCGCGACGATCGACGGCATCGGTTCGATCACCAACAAGGTGGTCGCCGAGAAGGTCTAGCCGCGACAATTTCGATAGCGAAGCGGGCAATCAAGCCCGCCATTCAGGTCCAGGTTCAGAACGGGGAGAAGCACATGCGAATGTTCAAGGCAATGATCGGCGGTCTGGTGCTCGCGGCTGCCGCGACCGCGGCACAGGCACAGGACAAGATCACCTACAACATGGCCTGGCTGCCGCAGGGCAGCAGCGTCGGCGTCGCCGTGGCGCTCGACAAGGGCTGGTTCAAGGAGGCGGGCATCGACGTCTCCATCATGCGTGGCTACGGCGGAAATCGCACCGCGAACGAACTCGATCAGGGCCAGTTCGAGGTCGGCTATGTGGATCCGATCAGCCTCGTCTTGAATCGTGCCAACGGCGGCAAGATCAAGCTGATCGGCGTGATCAATGCGCGTTGGCCGGGCGGCATCTGCTACGCGCCATCGCGGCATAAGGTGAATGGCCTCGAAGGGCTGCGCGGCCTGACCATGGGCGGCGGTTCGGCGTCGCCGGTGCATAACGTCGTTCCGGCCTGGCTCGAACTCAATGGCCTGCCGCGCGATGCGATCCGCATGCTGCGCATGGATCCGGCCGTCGTCGACACCTCGTTCGTCGAGGGCAAGATCGATCTCGCGGAATGCTGGCTCGCCAGCAACCGGGCGGTGATCCACAAGCAGGCGAAGGCGGCCGGTCTTGAGGTGAAGGCCATCGAATACAGCGATCACAAGCTCGACGCTTATGGCAGCGGCTTCGCGGCGCGCGAAGAACTGATCAAGTCGAAGCCGGAGATGCTGCGCAAGTTCCTGCAGGCGTCCTATCGCGGTTTCGAATTCGCCAAATCCAACCCGGACGCGGCCGCCGATGCGATGATCAAGCAATTTCCGACGCTCGATCGCGTCGTGGTGCTGGAGCAGATCAAGGACATCAACAGCCTGATCGTCGAGAAGGATACCAAGATGGGGGCGTTCCAGGACAAGCGGATCGCCAACACCGTGTCGTTCGTTGACAAGGCCTTCGATCTCAAGGGCAAGGTCGCGGTGACGGACACCTACACCAACGAACTGCTCGCCAAGTAACGATACGTATCGAGCAGACCAACGCAGACGATAGTGGGGAAGGCGCGTGCAGGCTGATAGCATCAAGACCGGCTGGCTGCAGGCGACGATCGAGCGGGTGATCCTGTTCGTCGCGCTGGCCGCGATCTGGGAAATCGGCGTGATTGCTTTCAACGTCAAGCCGTATCTCCTGCCGCGCCTCTCCACCGTCATCGAAAGCCTCTGGACCTATCGCACCACGTTGCTGGTCCAGTCGCTGGTGACCGCCAACGAGATCATCCTCGGCTATATCGCCGCGGTGATCGGCGGCATTGCTCTCTCCTTGATCATCTATGCGTGGCCGCTGGCACGCCGCACCGTGTATCCGCTTGTCGTCTTGTTCCAGGGATTGCCGAAAATCGCGCTGGCGCCGCTGATGATCATCTGGCTGGGCTACGGCACCTCGTCCAAGGTGTTCATCGCCTTCCTGTTCGCATTCTTCCCGGTCGTCATATCGACGCTCGGCGGCCTGTCGGGGACACCGCAAAATCTCGTCGAGCATTTCCGTTCGATCCGGGCGAATACCTGGACCACGTTCTGGCGGCTGCAGTTGCCGGCGGCGCTGCCGTCGATCATGGACGGCTGCAAGACGGCGATGCCGCTCGCGGTGATCGGCGCTATCGTCGGCGAGTTCGTCGGCTCGGAGCGCGGGCTCGGCTATCTCATTCTCGACGCCACCGCCCAGGCCAAGACCGACATGCTGTTCGCGGCGCTGATCGCCGTCTCGGTGCTGGCCGGCTTGTTGTACTGGGTCGTCGAGATTTTGGCGGATCGCGTGTGGTGGCGGTCGCTGTGAGGAGCTTGGACATGTCCGCCGATATCGCTCCATCCGCTCCGACGCAGGAGAGCCCCGCCGAAGCCGGCGTCCGCATCGTCAATGTCGCCAAGACGTTCGGCAATCCGCCGGTTGTCCGCGCGCTGGAGCACGTCAATTTCGAGATCGCGCGCGGTGAACTGGTCGCGCTGCTCGGTCCGAGCGGTTGCGGAAAGAGCACGCTGCTGCGGATCGTGGCCGGCCTTATCAAGCAAGATGCGGGCGGGACGATCGAGGTGCTCGGGCGCCAACAGACCGAGCCGTCGCCGGGCGTCAGCGTCGTGTTCCAGACCCACAATATGCTGCCGTGGCTGACGGTGGAGGCGAACATCCGTCTTGCCGCCGAAATCCAGAGGCTCGACCGCGCCGATATCGACGGCCGCGTTGAATCGGTGCTCTCGGTGCTGCGGCTGGAGAATTTCCGCAAGAGCTATCCGCATCAGCTCTCCGGCGGCATGCGCCAGCGCGCGGCGCTCGGCCAGGCGCTGATCCTGCGGCCGCAACTGCTGCTGCTGGACGAGCCCTTCGGCGCGCTCGATGCGCTCACCCGCGACCAGCTCAATGTGGAATTGCTGCGCATCTGGCAGGAAATCCGCAAGACCGTGCTGCTGGTGACCCACAGCATCGCCGAGGCGGTGTTCCTGGCCGACCGGGTGCTGGTGATGTCGGACCGGCCGGGGCGGATCATCGAGGATATCCGCATCGACCTGCCGCGGCCGCGGGACCCGCGCACCACCAAGGCGCTCCCGGAGTTCAGCCGCTATATCCTCCAGCTCAACCGGATCATGGGCGTGGACTGACCGGCAGACAGCGCCCGGCCGCTTTCGGCCGCACCTTGGCACATGTTGTATGATGGCCGATGGCAGAGATTCGGGTCTTCCGATCGCTGCCGGGGCGCAGACCGCCTGACGAGACGTTCGACGAAACGGTTCGGGACTGACGATGGCGAATGCGACCCTGTCTGAGACGGTAGCGCAGGCATTGGCGACGGAGATCATCGACGGCAAGCTCGCCGCCGGGGACCGTCTCGACGAGCAATCGCTGGCTCAGCGGTTCAAGGTCTCGCGCAGCCCGGTTCGCGATGCGCTGCGCCATCTCGCGGCGACCCATCTGGTCGAATATGCGCCGCGCCGCGGCTTCTCGGTCACCCGGATCGATCCGGCGCGGCTGCAGGACATGTACGATGCGCTCGCCGAGCTGGAGGCTTTGTGTGCGCGGTTTTGCGCGCTGCGGGCGAGCGCGATGGAGAAGGTGGCGCTCGAGCGCATTCACGCGCGGGCACGGATCGCGGCCTCGAAGCTTGCGTCCGAGGATTATGCGGCGCTCAACGAGGATTTCCATTTCACCATCTATAGCGGCGCCCGCAATGAGACGCTGAAGACGGTCGTGCTCGACGTGCGCCGGCAGCTCGGTCCGTTCCGGTCGCGGATCTTCTTCCAGCGCGCGCGGCTGGAAAGCTCGATGGAAGAGCACGAGCGGATTCTGACCGCGATCCTGGCGAGCGATCCGGAAGCGGCGGCTTCGGCGATGCGGCTGCATACGGCGCAGACCGCGGCCAACGTCATTCAGCTCTCCAGCCGGTCGGCGGCGGCGTCGCCGCGTAAATCCGGGCGTTAGCCGGCTTTCGCCCCCAGGCGATCAGGCGGAGGCAAGGCTTCCGCCGAAAAGAGGCGCCGATCCGCCGAATTTTCTCCGTTTCACTCAAAAGAGGGTTGCGGCTTGCTCCTCGAAATTGTATGCAAAAAATAGAAATAGGATACAAAAGCCGCGAAAGGAAATCTCATGGCTAAGCTCCGTCACGTCGCGATGTCCGTCCCGGATCCGAAGAAGGCCGCGGAATTCTACTCCAAGGTGTTCGACATGGAGATCGTTGGTGAGACGGACTCGCCGCTCGCTTCCGGCATCTATCTTTCGGACGGCACGATCTCGCTCGCGCTGCTCAACTACAAGGCCGACGAGTGGGCCGGCATGAAGAAGGACAACTACTGCATCAATCACATCGGCTTCTGGGTCGACGATCTCGACGAGCAGGGCCAGAAGGTGATGGACAACGGCGGCACCTTCTTCAAGGAACTGCCGACCGAGAAGGACTCGCTCTACTACGAGAAGAAGTACCGCGATCCGAACGGCATCATCTTCGACATTTCCCATAACGGCTGGATGGGCACCAAGAAGTAATTCTTGACGCCGGCGATGCGCGATCGCGCGTCGCCGGTTGGATCTATTTCCGAACAAGCGCAGGATGCAAGAGACAATGAGCAACAAGTTTCGTGGCGTTGTTCCCGCAATGGCGACGCCGTTCTCGGCCGCGGATGAATCGTTCGACGAGGCGCGGTTTGCAGCGCTGATCGACTGGTATATCGACAGCGGCGTGCACGGCATTTCCGTTGCCGGCAGCCAGGGCGAATTCTTCGCGCTGGAGGAGAAGGAGCATCTGCGGCTGCTCGAACTGGCGGTGAAGTGCATCAAGGGTCGGGTGCCGCTCCTGGCCGGCACCGGACGCATCACCACCCGCGAGACGATCCGCGTGACCAAAGCGGCCGAGGCGATGGGCGTCGATCTGTCGATGATCATCACGCCGTTCTTCGTGCAGCCGAACCAGAACGAACTGGTCGAGCATGTCGCTGCGGTTGCGAAGCAGACCAAGCTGCCGGTGATGATCTACAACAACCCGCCGCGTACCGGGGTCAACGTGCTGCCGCCGACGCTGAAGCGTTGCATGGAGCAGGCGGACAACGTCGTCGGCATCAAGGATTCCAGCGGCGACGTCACCCAGTCGGTCGAATACAAGCTGATCACCAACCGCAAGGGCATCCTGTTCTCGGGCCGCGACACCATTGCGCTGTCGCTGTTCATGCACGGCGCTGACGGCACGATCTCGCCGGCGGCCAATGTGTTCCCGAAGCTCGTCATCAAGATGTACGACGCCTTCACCAAGGGCGACTACAAGACCGCGACGGCGATCTCCGACGTGCTGGCGCCGCTGCGTGAAGCGTGGGCCTGGGGTTCGTTCCCGGTAGTGATCAAGGAAGCGATGGCGCTGGTCGGTCAGTCGGCCGGTCCCGCGCGCCGCCCGATCGCGCCGCTGTCGGCCGAGCGCCGCGCCGACCTCAAGAAGGTCATCGCCGGTATCCAGGAAGCGGCGACGAAGTTCTGACGCTTCAAATCTGATCTGGTCAGCGGCGTGTGTGCGGTCCTTGCTGTCACGCGCCGCTGTCGATTCGTGCTTGTTGCGCAGCGAGAGCGCACGCCGCGGGAACATTCCGTGTCATTGTAGCGTTGACGCAGCATTTAATCGGCTCTGTCACGACGTGCGTGAACTGCGCCGGTCCAGGCCAAAGGATAGGGTGAACCATGGCACGGAAATATTCCCGCAGCGCATCGAAAGACGTCGAGCGCGAGGTGCGCGCTTACAAGAAGGGTACGTTGCGCAGCGGCAGGGGCGGAAAGGGCGGAAAGGGCGGCAAAGTGAAAAGCCGCAAGCAGGCCATCGCCATCGGCCTGTCAGAAGCCCGCAAGAAGGGCAAGAAAGTCCCGAAGAAATCCAAGACACGCAAACGCAAGACGACGCGCAAGACGAAACGCAAAACGAAACGCAAAACGAAACGAAAGACCAAGCGAAAGTCGCGCTCGTAGCGCAGCACAGGAAAGAGGACGGCGTAGCCGTCCTCTTTTTTGCTTTGGGCTCATAACTTCATGCTCGGCTCATAGAAAAAGCCCCGCCTTTCGGCGGGGCTTTTCCATTCACGGGTCTCGGTGTCTTCAGAGACCGCCTAGCAGCATCAGGACGATAATGAGCGAGAGCGGAACGCCGAGAAGCCAGAGCAGAATCGGCATGGTGAAACTCCTGTGTCAGGGAACGGTGCGGGTGGAGGTGGTGGCGACCCACCAGGTCGAGGAGCGCAGCGAGCCGCCGACCGTGGCGCCGAGCGCGGCGGACAGAGCGCCGGCCAGCAGCGACGCGGCCAGCCAGAACGCCATCTTGGCGGCGTTGCGGCGGGCGGTGTCCGCAGCCTGCTTCGCCGACTGGATGGTCTGATCGACGGTGCGTTCGGCATCGGCCTGCGGCTGGCCGGTGCGCGCCGCGACGATGCTCGCAAGGTAAGCGCGGTCATCGGCCGCCAGCTGTCCCTTGTTCGCAACCGCCGAGGCGACGATGCGGGACACGCTTGCGGAGAGGTTCGGGTCGTTCGCCGCAGCGGCGTTGTTGGCCGGATTGGTGCGCAGCAGACGGTCCACCGTCGCGTTGCCGCTGCTCGCCGCCATCGTCGTAGCCGCACCGGCACCGCCGGCCGCCGCACCCGTCGCGACGCCAGAAGCGATGTGCGTGGTCGCGGCCCCGAGCACCGCCACGCTGAAGACGGTGGCCACGGCCCAGGTCACGACGCCATGCGCCGTATCGCGGAAATAACGCTCATCCTCATGAACGTCGATCCAGCCCGCCCGCAGCCGACCGGTCAGATAGCCGCCCACGGTCGATGCGATCATCGCCGCCGCAATCAGGAACAAGCCTGCGGCCCAAGCCGTGGTGTTGGCGGAGATGCCTTCGCCGGCCCATGGCGACACCGCCGACAGCCCGGCGCCGACGCCGAACGAGAAAAGAAACAGGGTAATCGCGACGCTTGCGACAGCGCCCGCCAAGATCGCACCCCAACTCGTAGCTGAGGGTGCGTCAACCGATGAAACGACCGGCATATGATTTATCTCCAAAAGACTGTTGCCTGCCTAGAAAAGCCAGCATTCGTCGAATGGTTCCGGCGTGGGGCGGCGTTCGGCCCAACTAATGCAAATAAAAAGGGCGCAGCCTGCGCTGCGCCCTCGGGTCTATGTGGAACAAAAGCGTGGAAAGTTGCGCGCTTCCGAATGCGATCGCCGCGCGCTTATTTCGCCGGACCGCCGAGCACCCTCGTATAAAGCTCGGTGTCGGATTTCAGCACCGCGTCGAATTCTTCCGGCGTGGAGGAGGCGACCACGGTTCCCTGCTTGGCGAGCCGGTCGCGCACATCCGGCGAGGCCAGCACCTTGGCGATGTCCTGGCTCACCTTGTCGCGAATGGCTTTCGGGGTGCCGGCCGGAGCCAGCAGGCCGAACCAGGCATCATACTGGAATTCCGGCATCCCGGCTTCGGCGAAGGTCGGCACCTTCGGCAGGCTGCCGACGCGCGTCTTGCCGGTGACCGCGAGCGCCGCGACCTTGCCGGTCAGGATCAGTTCGTCGCTGACCGAGGCGGGCGAGAAGAAGAAGTCGGTATCGCCGCGCATGATGCTGGTCTGCGCCGGCGGCGTGCCCTTGTACGGGACGTGCACGATATCGAGGTTCTTGGTCTTCTTGAGCAGTTCGCCGGCGATATAGGCGGTGCTGTTCAGGCCGGCCGAGGCGTAGCTCAGTTTGCCGGGATTCTCCTGCGCGCGCTTGATGACCGCGGCGAGGGAATTCCCCTCCTTCGGCGGCGCGATCATGATCATCGGCATCGATGCCAGCTTGGTCACGCCGACGAAGTCGGCCAGCGGATCGAACGACAGGTTCGGCGTGATCGTCTTGATCACGGTATGGCCGTTCGACACCAGCAAGAAGGTGTAGCCGTCAGGCGCGGCCTTCGCGGTCGCCGCGGTGCCGGCGATGCCCGGCTGGTTTTCGACGATGATGGACTGGTGCCAGACCGGGGAGAGCTTGTCGCTCAAAATGCGGGCGAGCATGTCGGTGAGGCTGCCGGCCGCGAACGGCACGACGATCTTCACGTTCTGGCTCGGATAGTTGGACTGCGCGGCGACCGGCGCGGTGAACGCGGCCGATAACGCCAGCGCCGCGACGAGCGCGAGAGACTTTTTCATCAGCATCCTCCATGACTTTTTTTGACCGCTGTGAGCGGCGTCCTGTGCGCGAACGTTATTGCAAACGTTTGCTTAAAGCAATTCAATCTCGGGTCGGTCTTGTCGCATCAGGGCGGGAGGTGGGCCGAGGCGGGCTTCGCCCATTCCTGAGGATGAGGGGAGAGAGACAGGCTCAACTCCTTCCCGTCATGCGTCCGCGCATGACGGCTGAGAGCCGTGGCGTACTCTCTCCCTCTCTAAGCCTCATGGCGAGGAGCCGGGCCAGAGCGCATCGCCCGAAGGCGGGTCGTCTCGAACCAAAGCGATCCGTTAGGATCGCGACAGCGAACATGAGGCGGGCGCGATGCTGGGCCGCCGCATCCTTCGAGACGCGATGCTGCGCATCGCTCCTCAGGATGAGGCGGAGAGACAGACGCGATTCTCCATCCACGTCATGGCCGCGGAACACGTCCGCGCATGACGTGGCGAGAGTCGTGGCCCTCTCGGAGCCTCATGGTGAGGAGCATCGCGTCAGCGATGCGTCTCGAACCATGAGGCGAGCGCGCAACTGTGGCCGCCGCGTCCTTCGAGACGCGGGCTTTGCC
>JAEWJH010000099.1 GCA_023386635.1 Pseudomonadota bacterium | reverse complement strand
GTCGATCGAATGGGGCGTCTACGGCGTGCCGGAAACCTTCGTGGTCGGCCGCGACGGCAGGATCGCCTACAAGCTGGTCGGGCCGATCGGCGCCGACAATCTGCGCGCCGCGCTGCTGCCGGCGATCGAGAAGGCACTGGCCAATTAACGGGTGTCCGGCGTCAACCGCGCGTAAGCGACGCCGAGCGTGACGCTATAAGTAAGCACCATCGCCAGCGCGAACAGCGCCGGTTTGAAACCGAGCGCGGCGCCGGACGCGAACAGGCCCATGCCGATCGCCGGGAAAAACGTCAGCCCCATCGCGCACCAGACGAGGACGCCGAACAGCACGCCTTTGGCGACGCCGCTGCCGCCCGGCAAAAAGCGATGGATGCGGCCATAGATCAGGCCGAGCACCACCGCGCCGTTGAAATAAGTCAGCATCCACGGCACCAGCGCCGGCACAGCGCTGCCGGTCAGCGAGGCGAGCAGCGCCTGCAGCCCGTCATAAGGCCGGAACGCCGGCAGCCAGCCGAACCAGTCCTTCAGCGTCATCAGGATGGTGTGCGCGGCGCTGCCGCACAGGCCCGCGGCGATCGATCTCAGCGCGCGATCGAGCGCGGGCGGCATCGGTTACGGCTTCTTCTCGGCGCTGTATTTCATCAGCAGCGGATACTGCATCGCGCCGAAGATCATGGTGAGCGGCAGTACGCCGAACACCTTGAAGTTCACCCAGAAGTCGGTCGACTGCGTGCGCCAGACGACCTCGTTCAGCACCGCGAGCGCGACGAAGAAGACCGCCCAGCGGATCGTCAGTTTGCGCCAGCCTTCATCGGTGAGGTGGAACATCTGGTCGAACACGATAGCGAGGAACTGCTTGCGCAGCAGGATGCCGGCGAACAGCACGCCGGCAAACAACAGATAGATAATCGTCGGCTTGAGCTTGATGAACAGCTCGTCGTGGAAAATGAGCGTCGCGCCGCCGAACACCAGCACCACCACCGCCGTGACCAGCGCCATCACCGGCAGATGCCGCGTCAGCGCATAGGACACCGCGAGCGCGACGGCGATCGCCACCATGAAGGCGGCCGTGCCGGCGAAAATGCCCCAGCGCGAATTGGCGAAGAAGAACACCAGCAGCGGCCCGAGATCGAGCGCGAATTTCAGGCCGGGGTTGAGCTGCTTCTTGTTGGATGGTTCAGGCATGCTGCTCTTTCAATCCTCCAGCCCGGCGATGGCGCGGGCGAAATCACGCGCGGCGAACGGCGACAGATCGTCGACTTGTTCGCCGACGCCGATGAAATGCACCGGCAGCGCGAATTTCTGCGCGATGGCGACGAGGATGCCGCCCCGCGCGGTGCCGTCGAGCTTGGTCATGACGAGACCCGTGACGCCGGCGGTCTTGCCGAACACCTCGACCTGCGACAGCGCATTCTGGCCGACGGTGGCGTCGAGCACCAGCAGCACCGCATGCGGCGCGGTCCCATCGACCTTGCGGATCACCCGCACCATCTTTTCCAGTTCGCCCATCAGCTCGGTGCGGTTCTGCAGGCGGCCGGCCGTGTCGATCAGCACGACATCGACGCCGCTCGCCTTCGCCTCGGTGACGGCATCGAACGCCAGACTCGCGGCATCGCTCCCCGGCGCGCGCGCGACGATCGACGCGCCGGTGCGCGAGGCCCAGATCTTCAACTGGTCGATGGCCGCCGCGCGGAACGTGTCGCCGGCGGCGAGCATCACGCTCTTGCCCTCGGCGCGGAACCGGGCGGCGAGCTTGCCGATAGTCGTCGTCTTGCCGGAGCCGTTGACGCCGGTGACGAGAATGACGAACGGCTTGGCGCCCTCGATTGAAAGAGGCTTCGCCACCGGCGTCAGCACGCTTTCGATCTCGTCCGCCAGCAGCGCCTGCACCTCTTCCGGCGCGATGCCCTTCTCGTAGCGGCCGGCGCCGAGCTTGTCGGAGATGCGCATGGCGAGATCGACGCCGAGATCGGCGCGGATCAGCGCGCCTTCGAGGTCTTCGATCGAGGCGGCATCGAGCTTGCGCTTGGTGACCAGATCGGTGATCGCGGTGCCGAGCGCCGACGACGTGCGCTTCAAGCCGCCGCTGAGGCGCTTCCACCAGCTTTGTTTCGGTTCACTGTCGCTCATGCCAAGCCATATAATCGTCACCCCCGGGCTTGACCCGGGGGTCCATCTTCCCTCTTTGAAGAGAGATGGATTGCCGGGTCAAGCCCGGCAATGACTACGGAGACAGAATGACCCCTGACGACATGCTTGCGCGCCTGCTTTATCGCGACGGGCTGATGCTGGTCATCGACAAGCCCGCGGGCCTGTCGGTGCATCGCGGGCCGAAGGGCGGCGCGAGTCTGGAGGACTATTTCGAGGCGCTGCGGTTCGGCCTGCCGCGCGATCCCGCGTTGGCGCACCGGCTCGACAAGGACACGTCCGGCTGCCTCGTCCTCGGCCGCCACCGCAAGGCGCTGGCGAAACTCGGCGATCTGTTCAAACAGCGCCGCATCGGCAAGACCTATTGGGCCGTGGTCGAGGGCCGTCCCGCGACCGATACCGGCCGGATCGACATGCCGCTCGGCAAGCGCGACGACACGCGCGGCTGGTGGATGAAACCCGATCCGAACGGCCAGCCGGCGCAGACCGACTGGCGCGTGCGCGGCGAAGCGGACGGCTACACCTGGCTGGAACTGGAACCGCTCACCGGCCGCACGCATCAACTGCGCGTGCATTGCGCCGAGATGGGCTGGCCGATCGTCGGCGATCCGGTCTACGGCAGCGCGGCGCGCGGCGGCGACACGCCGCTGCACCTGCATGCGCGCGGCATCGTCGTGCCGATCTCCAACAACAAGCCGCCGGTGGCGGTCGAAGCGCCGGTGCCGGCGCATATGCAGGACAAGCTCGCGGCGTGCGGGTTCGTCGAGACCTTAAGCCGCGCGCAGGGTGCGGCCGTCATGGCCGGTCACGACACGGTCGATCAGTAGTCCCGGCGCAATCGGCGCCGCGAGCGAGACCGGCGTGAACTGCTCGGTGCGGGCGATGCCGCCGCGCTCGCTCAACAGCCGCCGCATCTGACCCACCTGCGCGTCGAGATGGTCGCGCAGCATCGCCGCGCCGAGCGCGCGCAGCCGCTTCGCGCGTTCCTTGACGATGTCGCCCGCCACCGCCGGCATGCGCGCCGCCGGCGTGCCGGGACGCGGCGAGAACGGAAACACATGCAGGTGCGTCAGCCCGCATTCGCGCACCAGACCGAGCGAGCGATTAAACATCGCCTCGGTCTCGGTCGGGAAACCGGCGATGATGTCCGCGCCGAACACCACGTCCGGCCGCAGCCGCCGCACCTGGTCCGTGAAAGCGATGGCGTCGGCGCGCAGGTGCCGCCGCTTCATGCGCTTGAGGATCAGGTCGTCGCCCGCCTGCAACGACAAATGCAGATGCGGCATCAGCCGCGCTTCATCGGCCAACGCGCCGAGCAGATCGCGATCCGCCTCGACGGAATCGATCGACGACAGGCGCAGCCGCGGCAGTTCCGGCACATGTTTCAAGATCTGCTTCACCAGCGCGCCGAGCTTCGGCGTGCCTGGCAAATTCTCGCCGTAGCTGGTGATATCGACACCCGTGAGCACCACCTCGCGGCAACCGTTCTCGACCAATGTGCGAATCTGCGCGACCACCTCGCCCATGGGCACCGAACGCGACGGACCGCGTCCGTAGGGAATGATGCAGAACGTGCAGCGGTGATCGCAACCGGTCTGCACCTGCACGAAGGCGCGCGTATGCCCTTCGATACCATCGATCAGATGCAGCGCCGTCTCGCGCACCGACATGATGTCGTTGACGACGATCTTTTCTTCGCCACGGACTCCGAAATCCGGCAGCGCACGCCACGCCGCCGCGTCGAGCTTCTCCTGATTGCCGAGCACGAGATCGACTTCGGGCATCGCCGCGAATTGCGCCGGCTCGGTCTGCGCCGCACAGCCGGTGACGACGATACGCGCCTCCGGCCGCTCGCGTTTGAGGCGGCGCACGGTCTGGCGCGCCTGCCGCACCGCTTCCGCCGTCACCGCGCAGGTGTTGACGACCACCGTGTCGCTCACGCCGGCGGCAGCCGCGTGACGGCGCATCACCTCCGACTCGTGGATGTTGAGCCGGCAGCCGAAAGTGACGACGTCGATTGTCATCTTTACACGGCGGCGGCGAACAGCGCCGGATCGAACCGGCCTTCGCGCTCGTATTCGACCGGGCCGGTCATCCACACATGGTCGGTGTCTGCGCGCCAGTCGATGATGAGGTCGCCGCCCGGCAGCGACACCGTGACCTTGCGCTCGGTGCGCTTCAGCCGCGCCGCCGCCACCGCCGTGGCGCACGCGGCCGAGCCGCAGGCACGCGTCAGGCCCGCGCCGCGCTCCCACGTCCGCGCGATGATGTGATCGCGCGAGACAATCCGCGCCAAGGTGATGTTGGCGCGCTCGGGAAACATCGGATGGTTCTCGAGCATCGGCCCGAACTTGGTGAGGTCGTAGGCGTTCACGTCATCGACCCAGAACACCGCGTGGGGATTGCCCATGCTCACCACCGACGGCGAATGCAGCACCGGATTGTCGATCGGCCCGATCTGCAATTCGATGGCGCGGGTGTCGCGGAATTCTTCAGCGAGCGGAATCTCGTTCCAGGCGAAACGCGGCTTGCCCATGTCCACGGTGAACGTGCCGTCCGCGTTCTTCCACGACGGCAGCAGGCCCGCCGCCGTCTCGAACAGCAGGCGGTCCTTGCCGGTGTCCTGCGCGACGATCGAGGCAATGCAGCGTGTGCCGTTGCCGCAGGCGCCGGCTTCCGAACCGTCATTGTTATAGATGCGAACGAACGCATCGGTGCCCGGCGTGCGCGGCGGATAGAGCGCCATCAGCTGATCGTAAGGCGCGCCGGCGGGCTGCGCCGCGGCGCGCGCATCGGCGGCACTGATCGGCGCGGCATCCTTGCGCATGTCGACGACGACGATCTCGTTGCCGACACCGTTCATCTTGACGAAAGGGCGATTGGCGAGCGCGCTCATGGAAAGGCCTGATGCCGGATCACGGTGCGGCACGGTGTCTCCCGGCCGCTGTCGCCGGTTTATATGGGCAAACGCGGGCAAAGCGCCAGCCGTTGGCGCCGGCCGTTGGCGCCAGCGATTGGCCAGCCGCCAGCCCTGCGGCGGGCCGTGGTAACATTCCTGGCAGAATCTTTGCCGCCGAATCGCCCGGATCGTGCCGTTCATCCGGCTAGTCATGGAGAGCCAGATGTCCCGCATCGTCGCGGCCCTTGCCGCAGTCGCGCTGCTGACCGGCAGCGCCCCGTTCGCGCCGGCCGGCGCGCAATCACCAGCGCCTGCCCCCGCGCAGTTACCCGCGCCCGCACAAGCCCCCGCGCCTGCCGCACCACCGGCCGCCACACCCTCTCCCGGCGCTCCCGCGCCGCTGAAGGCCGGCGACCCGTTCGGCGAAACCGTGACCCTGCCGGAGAAGACCATCATCGCCATCAGCGGTCAGGCCAACTGGGACAGCGCGTTCGAAACGCTGGCGGCGAAGTTCAAGGACCTCAATGGCTGGCTCGACCAGCATTTTTTTTTTAATTATTGGGCGTCGATGTAGATCTACACCCACACCGACGATCTCGGCTTCAACTATCAGGTCGCGTTGCCGGTCGCCGAAGCACCGAAGGACGCGCCCACAGGCAACATCGCCGTCGGCAAGTCACCGGGCGGCAAGGCGCTGCGCTATGTGCACCGCGGCTCCTACGACACGCTCGATTCCACCTACGAGGCGATCACCAACGACCTCGACAAGAAGGGCCTCGATGCCAAGGACATGTTCATCGAGGAATATGACACCGACCTTTCCCGGACCAGCGAGGACAAGCTCGTGGTCAATATCTACGTTCCGATCAAAACGCCGTAAGACCGAACACCTAAGGACAGAACCATGAGTTTGATGTCACGTCGCCTTCTCGCCGGCAGCGTCGCGCTTGTTGCCGCAGTCGCGCTGACCGCACCTGCTGCGCGCGCGCAGGCGCAGATGATCGATAAGGTCATCACCGTCACCGGCGAAGCCAATGTCTCGGTGGCGCCCGACCTCGCGATGATCCGCGGCGGCGTGACGACGCAGGGCAAGACCGCGAAGGAAGCGAGCGACGCCAACGCGAAGGAAATGACGGCGGTGATCGACGCGCTCAAGGCGGCGGGCATCGCCGAGCGCGATATTCAGACCACGCGGCTGTCGATCTATCCGCAGCAGGATCCGAACAAGGCCGGCAAGGCGCGCATCATCGGCTTCCAGGCCAGCAATCAGGTGAACGTCAAGCTGCGCGACATCAACAAGATCGCCGATGCGCTCGACCGCATGATCAGCGCCGGCGCCAACGAGATTTCCGGCGTCTCGTTCTCGGTGAGCGATCCGTCGAAGGCGCTCGACGCGGCGCGCAAGGAAGCGGTCGCCGACGCCAGGCGCAAGGCGGAGATTTACGCGACGGCAGCAGGCGTCGGGCTCGGCCGCGCCGTCGTCATTCAGGAAGAAGGCACGCCGGCGCTGTTCCAGCCGAAAGCGATGGTGATGCGCGCCAGCGCCGCGCCGCCGGTACAGCCGGGAGAGGAAACGCTGCGCATCAGCGTCACCATCGGCTATGAACTGATGCATTAGCGCCTGTCATTCCGGGGGACGCCGCAGGCGGACCCGGAATCCGGAACAGGAAAGACTGCTGGGATGACGCTGATTCCGGGTTCACGCGCAGAGGGGCGCGTGCCCCGGAGTGACCGCTGTTAAAGTTCCAGCGCCTGGCCCGGCGACCCCCAGAGCATGTGTCGTCTCGTCAATTTCGTCCGCTCTTTCAATACCTTAAGATCGGCCAAAGGCAACCGGCGCTTGACTCTCGCGGACCATCCGCCTAGGAAGACGCGCTCTCGCAAGAGAACGACTTTGATTTTCGCCGACCGGTCCTGGAGACCGGAGGCAACCGCCCGACAGCGCGATGCGCCCTCGGGCGCGAAATGCGTTTGACGAAGCCTCATCCTGAGGAGCCCGCCGCAGGCGGGCGTCTCGAAGGATGAGGCGGTAACCAGGGCGACCTCGCCCTTCGAGACGCGTGCTTCGCACGCTCCTCAGGACGAGGTCGATGACGGAATGTTCGACAGTCTGTCGGAAAAACTTGGCGGCATTCTCGATCGGCTCACCCGGCGCGGTGCGCTGACGGAAGCCGACGTCGACGCGGCGCTGCGCGAAGTGCGCCGCGCGCTGCTCGAGGCCGACGTGGCGCTCGACGTGGCGCGCGAGTTCGGCAATCGCGTGAAGGCGCGCGCCGTCGGCGTCGAAGTGCTCAAGTCGGTCACGCCCGGCCAGATGGTCGTCAAGATCGTCCATGACGAACTTGTCGCCATGCTCGGCGCCGAGGGTCAGGCGATCGACTTCAACGCCGCGCCGCCGGTCGCGATCATGATGGTCGGTTTGCAGGGCTCCGGTAAAACCACCACCACCGCCAAGCTCGCCAAGCGGCTGACCGAGCGGTTCAAGAAGAAAGTGCTGATGGCGTCGCTCGACGTGCGCCGTCCGGCGGCGATGGAGCAGCTTGCCGTGCTCGGCCGCGACACCGGCGTCGCGACGCTGCCGGTGGTCGAAGGCCAGTTGCCGCGGCAGATCGCGACACGCGCGCTCGAAGCCGGCCGTCTCGGCGGCTATGACGTGGTGCTGCTCGACACCGCCGGCCGCACCACGCTCGACGACGAGATGATGAACGAAGCGGCCGACGTGAAGCGCGCCGCCAATCCGCACGAAGTGCTGCTGGTCGCCGACGCGCTGACCGGTCAGGACGCGGTCAATCTCGCGCGCGCCTTCAACGACAAGGTCGGACTGACCGGCATCGTGCTCACCCGTGTCGACGGCGACGGCCGCGGCGGCGCGGCGCTGTCGATGCGCTTCGTCACCGGCAAGCCGATCAAGCTGATCGGCACCGGCGAAAAGATGGATGCGCTCGACGAATTCCATCCCTCGCGCATCGCCGACCGCATCCTCGGCATGGGCGACATCGTCGCGCTGGTCGAGAAGGCCGCCGCGCATATCGATGCCGAGCAGGCCGCGCGCGTCGCCGAGAAGATGCGCAAGGGCCAGTTCGATCTGGCCGATTTGAAGCAGCAACTGCAGCAGATGCAGAAGATGGGCGGTCTCGGCGGGCTGATGGGCATGATGCCCGGCGTCGCCAAGATGAAGACCCAGATGGCCGCCGCCAATCTCGACGACAAGCTGCTGTCGCGTCAGATCGCGATCATCGATTCCATGACGCCGAAGGAACGGCGCAATCCCGACCTGCTCAAAGCCAGCCGCAAGAAGCGCATCGCCGCCGGTTCAGGCACGTCGCCGGAGCAGATCAACAAGCTGCTGAAGATGCATCGCGGCATGGCCGACATGATGAAGATGATGGGCAGCGGCAAGCGCGGCCCGCTCGCCGGTCTCGCCAACATGATGGGCATGGGTGGCGGCGCCATGCCCTCGCCCGATCAGATGGCGGAGCTGGCGAAGAAAGCGAAAGCCGGCGGCATGAATCCGAATATGGATATGCCGAACGCGCCGCCGACGCTGCCTCCGAATTTCCCCGGCGCACCCGGACTTCCCAATCTTCCAGGGCTCGGCGGCGGAAAACTTCCCGGTTTGCCCGGCGGCTTTCACGGCCTCGGCAAGAAGAAATAACGAACACGCTCCATTCACACGAACACAACGACCTCACGAAAGGAAATTCAAATGTCCCTCATGATCCGCATGGCTCGCGCCGGCACCAAGAAGCGCCCGGTCTATCACATCGTCGTCGCCGACAAGCGTTCGCCGCGCGACGGCCGCTTCATCGAGCGTCTCGGCTACTTCAATCCGCTGATGGCGAAGGACAAGCCGGAGCGCCTCAAGCTCGACATGGACAAGGTCAAGGCCTGGCTCGACAAGGGCGCGCAGCCGTCCGACCGCGTGCTCCGCTTCCTCGACGCCGCCGGCGTGCGCAAGCGCGAGAAGCGCAACAACCCGGAGAAGGCCGTGCCGCGCAAGGAGCGCAAGGCGCGCGCCGAAGAAGCCGCCAAGGCTCCCGCTCCGGCCGCCGCGCCGGCCCCGGCCGCGAGCTGATCCGCGACGCGCCGTTTGCGATAGCCTCGTCCCGGGGAGGCTGGCGAAGCCAGCCGTCTCGAAGGGCGAGGCGTCCTGCTCAAGTCAGGCAACGCCAATGACGATACGCCCTCATGGTTCGAGACGCGCTGTTATGCAGCGCTCCTCGCCATGAGGCCGGTCATCTGCGTCGCGCAGTTCGGTGCGGCCCATGGGGTGCGCGGCGAGATCACGCTGCGCTCCTTCACGCAGCAGCCCGCCGACTTCTCGCGCTACGGTCCGCTGTCGACCAAGGACGGCGCGCGCACCTTCGAGATCGCGCATGTCCGCGCGGCGAAGGATCACTTCATCGTCCGTGTCGCCGGCGTCGACGACCGCGATGCCGCGCAGGCGCTGCGCAATGTCGAACTCTATGTGGCGCGCGACAAGCTCCCGCCGCCGTCCGACGACGAATTCTATCACGCCGACCTGATCGGGCTTGCGGCTGCCACATCGGACGGCACGGCGCTCGGCGCCGTCAGCGCGATCTATAATTTCGGCGCCGGCGACATGATCGAGATCCGCCCCGCGACGGGCGACGCGCTGCTGGTGCCGTTCACGCGCACCGTGGTACCGGCGATCGATTTCGCCGCGCGCAGCATCACCGTCGATCCGCCGCTGCTCGACGACAGCAAAGATCCAGACGACGACACGGACACGGACGCTTAAGACCAACCCATGAGTCTCTGGCGCGCCACCGTCCTCACCCTGTTCCCCGAGATGTTTCCGGGCCCGCTCGGCATCAGCCTCGCCGGTAAGGCGCTCGGCAATGTGTGGTCGCTCGACGCGCAGGATATCCGCGCGCATGCGACCGACCGCCACCGCACCGTCGACGACACGCCGGCCGGCGGCGGCCCCGGCATGGTGATGAAGGCCGACATCGTCGCCCGCGCGCTCGACGCCGTGCCGGACGACGGCCGGCCGCGCCTCGTCATGACCCCGCGCGGCACGCCGCTGCGGCAGTCCCGCGTCCTTCAGCTGGCCGCCGGGCCCGGCGTCGTCGTCCTGTGCGGCCGGTTCGAGGGGATCGACCAGCGGGTCATCGAGGCGCGCGGCCTCGAGGAAGTATCAATCGGCGACTACGTCCTCTCGGGCGGCGAGATCGCCGCGCTGACCCTGCTCGACGCCTGCGTCCGGCTGCTGCCGGGCGTCATGGGCAAGCAGGATTCCGCCGCCGAGGAGAGCTTTTCCGGGGGGCTGCTGGAGTATCCGCAATACACCCGTCCGGCGGAGTTCGAGGGCCGGCCCATTCCGGCCGTCCTCACCTCCGGCGACCACAAAAAGATCGCGCAGTGGCGCAAAACCGAGGCGGAACGGCTGACAGAGGCCCGTCGGCCGGACCTCTGGGCCGCCCGCCCGGCGCCGACAAAAATGCCGCCGAAAACGTGACAAACCCCCCGGGATGGCGTATAGGCCCGCCAACCCGGAATTACAGAGAGGCCCGCGCGCCGATCAATGGCGCCGCCGACGGAGAATTGCCATGAACCTCATCAAGGAACTCGAGCAGGAGCAGCTGGCGAAGCTGTCCGCCGGCAAGACTGTGCCGCAGTTCGCCCCGGGCGACACCGTGCTCGTCAATGTGCGCGTCAAGGAAGGCGAGCGCACCCGTATTCAGGCCTATGAAGGCGTGTGCATCGGCCGCTCCGGCGGCGGCATCAACGAGACCTTCACGGTCCGCAAGATTTCCTACGGCGAAGGCGTGGAGCGCGTGTTCCCGCTGTATTCGCCGATCATCGACACCATCAAGGTGGTGCGTCACGGCAAGGTGCGTCGCGCCAAGCTGTATTATCTGCGCGGCCTGCGCGGCAAGTCGGCGCGTATCGCCGAGCGCGAGGGCTTCGCGGCCGAGGACGCCCAGGCGGCGAAGGCCGCACACGAGGGCAAGGCGAAGGTCGAAGGCGAGGTCGCCGCTCCCGTGAAAAAGGAAAAGGCTCCAAAGGCTCCGAAGAAGGAAGCCGCCAAGAAATAAACGCCTCAGTGGCGAAGCGACAAAAAGGGGCCGCAAGGCCCCTTTATGCTGTCTGGAGCATGCAACCGGCCCTGCGGTCTTGTGCGCCCCTCGTCTGCGCTGCCCTTCGTTGTGGCAGCCGGACGCTTTCGCTATAGAATGGTTCTACGATGTTGATCCTGTCGCGCATCATCCTTGCCGACCACACGCGGCTCCCCGGCCGGTTCTTCGGCCGTCTGACCGCCGTGCAGATCGGGCTTTGATCGCCACGCCGCACGGCGGCCGCGATCCATTCCTCTTTTCATCCGCTGACTGTCATCTTTCGCTGCGAGCGCCATCATGAACGCCACTTCCAAACCGCGCACCCTGTACGACAAGCTGTGGGACGACCACGTCGTCGACGAACAGCCCGACGGCACGTGCCTGCTGTATATCGACCGCCATATCGTTCACGAGGTCACCTCGCCGCAGGCCTTTGAAGGTCTGCGCACCGCAGGCCGCAAGGTGCATGCGCCGGACAAGACGCTGCTGGTCGTCGATCACAACGTGCCGACCACCGACCGCCGCCTGAAGAATCCCGATCCGGAGAGCGAGCAGCAGATCGCGTTCCTCGCCGATAACGCCAAATATTTCGGCCTCGAATATTACAACGAGTTCGACAAGCGGCAGGGCATCGTCCACATCGTCGGCCCCGAGCAGGGCTTCACTTTGCCCGGCACCACCGTCGTCTGCGGCGACAGCCACACCGCGACGCATGGCGCGTTCGGCGCGCTGGCCATGGGCATCGGCACCTCGGAGGTCGAGCATGTGCTCGCCACCCAGACGCTGATCCAGAAGAAAGCCAAGAACATGCGCGCGATCGTCGACGGCCAGTTGCCGGCGGGCGTGACCGCGAAGGACATCATCCTCGCCATCATCGGCGAAATCGGCACCGCCGGTGGCACTGGCTATGCGCTCGAATACGCCGGCGATGCCATCCGCGCGCTGTCGATGGAAGGCCGCATGACCGTCTGCAACATGTCGGTCGAGGGCGGCGCCAAGGCAGGCTTCATCCAGCCGGACGAAAAGGCCTACGAGTATCTCAAGGGCCGGCCGAAGTCGCCGAAGGGCGCGGACTGGGATGCGGCGGTGCGCTACTGGGACACGCTGCACACCGAGGACGGCGCGCATTTCGATCACGAAATCCGCCTTGATGCCGCGCGCCTGCCGCCGATCGTCACCTGGGGCACGAGCCCGGAAGACGTCGTGTCCGTGACCGGAACGGTGCCCGACCCGGATCAGATCGCCGACGAGACCAAGCGTGCATCGAAGAAGCGCGCGCTCGAATATATCGGCCTGACCGCCGGCACCAAGGTGACCGACATCAAGCTCGACCGCGTATTCATCGGCTCCTGCACCAATGGCCGCATCGAAGACCTGCGTGAGGTCGCGCGCATCGCCGCCGGCAAGACGGTGAATGCCAACGTCAACGCGATGATCGTGCCGGGTTCCGGTCTGGTGAAGGAGCAGGCGGAAGCCGAAGGCCTCGACAAGATCTTCAAGGCCGCGGGCTTCGACTGGCGCGAGCCGGGCTGCTCCATGTGCCTCGCCATGAACCCGGACAAGCTCGCGCCGGGCGAGCGTTGCGCGTCGACCTCGAACCGCAACTTCGAAGGCCGTCAGGGCTTCAAGGGCCGCACGCATCTCGTCTCGCCTGCGATGGCGGCAGCGGCGGCGATCGCCGGCCACTTCGTCGACGTGCGCGACTGGCACTAACAATATTCCGAAACAACAAAAAGGCCCGCTGACGCGGGCCTTTTTTATGTGTCGGTCGATCAGACGTCGCTCACCAGAAGAACGGAAAGAACGGGAACGGCGGCGCGCTGTAATACGAGTACGGCCGGTAGTAGCCGTAATAATAGGGCCGCGGAGCATAATAGTAGGGACGATAGTAATACGGGCGATAGTAGCCCCGGTAATGAGGCCGGTAGTAACGGTGGCGGTAATGCCGGTAGTGCCGATGATGACGGCGGCGCGCGCTCATGTCGGTGGTGGCCGCCGTGTCGTGTGAGATGGCATTTGAGCCAGCGACAGGCGTGATGACAACAGGCGTAACCGCCCTCGCTGTCGGCGCGACCGCAGCCGCATTCGCCGGCGTCACCGCCGCCATCATTGTCAGCAGCGCCGCCGCTGCCGCTCCTTGCAACACTGTACGCATGAGCGTTTCTCCGCGCGAACCATCCCGTATCGGGTCATAGGCCGCCCCACGATTCAACGCGGCAGATCGTCATTGGTTTCGTGCTTGCCGCAGGCTGCGGGCGTGCCCGCACGGCTGCGTCAATCGTTCATCGCGGCCGACGCGCCGCCATCTTGGTTCCACGCGCCGTCTCGCCTACAACCACACGATGACCGACGCGCCCGCCGACCATTCGCTGCACTGGCACGGGGCCAAAGCGCCCTCACTCGACGATTTCGAGCGTCTGGCGGACGCCGCGTTCCGCACCTTGCCGGACACATTCCGCGCGCTGTGCGACGGCGTCATCATCCGCGTCGACGATTTCCCGACCGACGAGGTGCTCGACAGCATGCGGGCGCAGACGGAATTCGATCTGCTCGGGCTGTTTCAGGGCGTCGGCCTGCCGTTCCGCTCCGAGATTGATCCGCCGCAGATGCCGAACATGGTGTGGCTCTACCGGCGGCCGATCCTCGATTACTGGGCCGACCACGACGAGGCGCTGGGCGACATCATCACCCATGTGCTCGTTCACGAGATCGGCCACCATTTCGGCCTGTCGGACGACGATATGGAAGCGATCGAACGCGCCGCGGCCGAAGCGGCGGATGAAGCCGATGGTCTGAGAGATCAACCGTCGTTCCGGACGGCGCCATAAGCGCGAATACGCGCGTCTCGACGCGCTATGGCGCCGATCGGGAATCCAGCATCATCGGCAGTTTTTGAACCGTCCGGATTCCCGGTTCGCGCCGATGCGGCGCGCCCCGCAATGACCGAGAAACCGGTCAGTTGCTGCAGTCGAACCGGCTCGGATGCAGGTTCACCGGCAGCGGCGTCGAGGAATAGGACGCATAGCGCGACGTGCGGCGCGTTTCCGCACGGAAGCCCGAACGCGTGCAGGTGCCGCCGGCGGTGCGGACCACCGAGGCGCATTGCTGATACGAGGAGAAGGCGCACATGGACGAGCCGTTGGCCTGACGGCACCAGGTCTCGGCCTGCGCCGTCGACAGTCCGGCGGTCAGTGCCAGCAGGGCCGTCGTGCCCGCGATCGTTACAATTTTACGCATATCACGCTTCCCGTTCCGCATCGCTTTGGATGCTCTGGCGGCTTGACCGGCCCGCCTTAACCCTTATGAAACAGGACAAACACCGTCGGGTTCAAGGGAAAAAGGCCTCCGTTATGCAAAAATTTACCGTGCTGGAAGGCGTCGCCGCACCCCTGCGCGTGGTCAATGTCGACACCGACATGATCATCCCGAAGCAGTACCTGAAAACGATCAAGCGGAGCGGTCTCGGCAAAGGCCTGTTCTCGGAGCAGCGCTACAAGGACGATGGCAGCGAGAACCCCGATTTCGTGCTGAACAAGCCCGCTTATCGCAACACCAAGATCCTGGTGGCGGGCGATAATTTCGGCTGCGGCTCCTCGCGCGAACACGCGCCGTGGGCGCTCGCCGACTTCGGCATCCGCTGCGTCATCTCCACCTCATTCGGCGACATTTTTTATAACAATTGTTTCAAAAACGGCATGTTACCGATCCGCGTCTCGCCGGAAGATCTCGAGAAGCTGTTCGACGATGCCGACCGCGGCTCCAATGCGACGCTGACGATCGATCTCGAGAAGCAGGAAATCCGCGGGCCTGACGGCGGCGTGGTCAAGTTCGACATCGACCCGCACCGCAAGCACTGCCTGATGGAAGGGCTCGACGACATCGGCCTCACCAAGGCAAAACAACCGAAGATCGACGGCTACGAAAAGAAGCTCCAGGCCGAGCGGCCGTGGCTTTAAAGGGCATGGCTCTGACGGGAGCGCGGCGCTGATGAGGATGATGCGCTGATCATCGACACGACCATGGCCGGCGTTCTGCGCCGGCCGTCTTTTTTCATGCTGTGACGGCGGCCGGGGTGAACGTTTCCGTCGCAGCGAACTTTTTCCACTGACCTTGCCGATCCGGCAGCAGGTATCGCCGCATGCTCTCCCCGCTCTCCGTCGACTTTCCCCGGCGCCTGCGCGCGCTGGTCCGCGCCCGAGAGATCAGCATCATCGCGCTGGCGGCGCTGGTCGGCGCCGTGGCCGGACTGACGGTGGCCGGCATGGGTCTGGTAGTCGACCTGATGCACACCACACTGTTCGCGCTGCCGCCGGAAGCGCATCTCTCCGGCGCGCGCGAGATCGAACCGCTCCGCGCGCTGGTGCCGCTCGCCGGCGGAATCCTGTTCGGCATCTCGCTCGCGCTGCTGGCGCGCTGGCGGCCGAGCGGCGAGGTCGATCCGATCGAGGCCAATGCACTGCATGGCGGCCGCATGTCGTTTCGCGGCAGCCTGATCGTCGCCTGTCAGACCATGTGGTCGAGCGGCGTCGGCGCGTCGGTCGGACTTGAAGCGGGTTATACGCAGCTCGCGAGCGGCATCGCCTCGAATATCGGCCGGCGTCTGCGCTTGCGCCGTCCCGATCTGCGGCTGCTGGTCGGCTGCGGCGCGGCCGCCGCGATCTCCGGTGCGTTCGGCGCGCCGATCGCCGGCGCGTTCTATGCGTTCGAACTGATCATCGGCAGCTATACGCCGGCGAGCCTCGCGCCGGTCGGCATCGCCGCGCTCAACGGCTATCTCGCCACGCACTGGCTGCGGCCGACCGGCATCATCGCCGCAAGCAGCGGCACCGTCGCCGGCTCCGACCTGCTGATCGCGAGCCTGCTCGGCCTCGCCGCGGCGCTGCTCGGCATCACGCTGATGCGCGGCGTCGCACTGTGGGAGCGCGTCAGCACGACAATGCGCGTGCCGGTGTGGCTGCGGCCGGCGATCGGCGGCGCGCTGGTCGGCGCGCTGGCGCTGGTGTCGCCGCAGGTGCTCGGCTCCGGCCACGGCGCGCTGCACCTCACCGCCATGGTGGAGATTCCGCTTGCCACCATCGCGCTGATCTTCGTGCTGAAATCGCTCGCCTCGGTGATCTCGCTCGGCTCCGGCTTCCGCGGCGGTTTGTTCTTCGCGTCGCTCCTGATCGGCGCGCTCGGCGGACGGCTGTTCGCCGCCGGCGGCAACTGGCTGTGGCCCGACCTGATGCTCAATCCCGACACCTATGCGGTGATCGGCATGGGTGCGCTGTCCGCGTCAGTGATCGGCGGGCCGCTGACCATGACCTTCATCGCGCTGGAAAGCACCGGCGACTTCTGGCTCGCCACCGCCGTGCTGGTCGCCGTGATCCTCTCGGCGCAGCTTACGCGCGAACTGTTCGGCTACTCGTTCGCGACCTGGCGCTTCCATCTGCGCGGCCAGACGATCCGCAGCGCCGCCGATGTCGGCTGGCTGCGCGATCTCACCGTCGGCCGGATGATGCGCCGCGACGTCAAGACCGTGCCCGACGATCTGCCGCTCGCGGATTTCCGCCAGCGCATCCCGCTCGGCTCGACCTCGCATGCGGTCGCGGTCGATCCCGACGGCAACTATGCCGGCATGGTGATCGTCGCCGAGGCGCACGGCGTCGACAATCCGGATGTGCGGAACATCACGCCGCTGCTGCATCAGCGCGACGTGATGCTGGTGCCGACCATGAATGCGAAGGAAGCCGCCGCCGCGTTCGATCGCGAGGAAGCGGAATCGCTCGCGGTGGTGTCGAGCTTCGCCGACCGCAAGGTGATCGGCCTGATGAGCGAAGCGTATACGCTGCGCCGCTATGCCGAGGAGAGCGACCGCCGCCGCCGCGAACTGCTCGGCGAGGGGTGATTCCAGGGATGACGAGTCTGATTGAGAGTATTTACCACTCTCACCACGTCATGCGCGGAACAAGTCCGCGCATGACGTGGTGAGAGCATTGCATCTCTCGCAACAAAAAACCCGCCGGCAAAACCGGCGGGCTTTTCGTCAGAAACCGAAAGCCGGATCAGATGGCTTCCTTCAGCTCCTTGGAGGCGCGGAAGGCGACCTTCTTCTTGGCCTTGATGTGGATCTGCTCGCCCGTCATCGGGTTGCGGCCCATGCGCGCGGCGCGCTTGCGCACCTGCAACACGCCGAGACCGACGATCTTGACGCGCTCGCCCTTCTTCAGGTGCTTGGTGATGAGGCCGACGAGGTCCGTCAGCATCTCCTGGCCCTGCTTCTTGGTGAGTTCATGGTCCTCGGCCAGACGGTTGGCGAGATCCTTGAGGGTAACCGGCTTAGAGGCCTTCACTGCGCCTGCTTTCGCCTTCGGCGCTGCTTTCGCCGCTGCTTTTGCCATGACTTTTCAAGCTCCTTGAGCGCGCCAAATCGCGCCCCGAATCAGCACTATGAGATTCGCAGCGCGGCGTGAATCGTTTTTCGCCCGTAAAATCGGGTATTTCCCCACAAAAGCATGATTTGGAATGCCGGGAAGGCCTATTTGACGGGCGTTCCGGCGATTCGCGATGGCGCCGGGGACGCCGAAGCGCCCGGCGGAGTCCATCCCGGAGCGCCAAACACATAGCGAAAACGCTCGCGCCAGTTTCGCGCGGCGCGCACATCGCGGGCGATATCGCGCCACTCATGCAGCAGGATATTGACCGGGCCACGGTCCGTGACCGGCCGGGTGATGCCGTAGCGGACGGGATCGCGCGGGTCCTCCGCAACGAAGGTGCCGAACAGCCGGTCCCAGACGATCAGCGTCATGCCGATGTTCTTGTCGAGATAGCGCGGGTTCGAGGCATGATGCACACGGTGATGCGACGGCGTGACGAACACCAATTCCAGCGGCCCCAGCGTGCCGCAGCGGTCGTTGTGCACGAAGGTGCCGAGGATCTGCATCGCCGCATACATCACCAGGATATCGGCCGGCTGGAAGCCGGCGAGCGCGAGCGGCGCGAAGTAGAACATCCGATAAAACGGTTGGAAAACCGAGGCGCGGAAGCCGGTCGTGAAATTGAAGTGCAGCGACGAATGGTGCGTGACATGCGTCGCCCAGAAGAACCGGCAATGGTGATCGACGTAATGCAGGACGTAGTAGGCGAAGTCCTGCAGCAGAAACAGCGCGAACCAGTAGAGGCCGCCGGCAGGCTGAAAGCCGAATAGCCGATGGCCGTAGAACCAGCTCAGGAACGCCAGGGTGACGCCGGCCATCAGCGCGTCGAGGCCGGTGTTGAGCGCGGTCAGGTAGAGATTGGTCGCCGTGTCGGCGAGCGCATAGGTCTCGCGGCCGTGCCAGGCGGCCAGGCCCCATTCCAGCGCGATCACCGCCACGTAGAGCGGGGTGGTGACGATCAGCAGGATCTGGTCGGTGAAGATGGACATCTGCGGGAGTCGGCGGGCGCGCGGCATGGATTCGGCGTGGCAACCGAGCCTAAAACGCCCCGGCCGGTTCCGCCATGGTCGATCGACCAGCCCCCGCCCCAAGCCGTTTTCCGGGGCGCGTCGTCCCGGTTGCCGCCACCGCCGGGTTGGATTATGAACGCGGCAAGGAACGCATCGAGAGACGTTCTGGGGCTTAACAGGCCCGGAAGCACCCGTAGCTCAGCTGGATAGAGCGTTGCCCTCCGAAGGCAAAGGTCACACGTTCGAATCGTGTCGGGTGCGCCAATCAATTAACCGGCCGGAATGCGAGCGCGCTTTCCCGTCGCGCGCACACTTCACTTCCGGATCCGCACGCCCTTGGTGGTGAAGCGTTGCATCCGTCCGCTCGGGCGGCCGGGGCGCTGCGTACTCGCCGGCTTAGCCGATGCCTTGCCGGTACCGGGCGGCTGATGCGCCGGCACCAATTGATCCGGGCGGGAGCCGATCAGATCGGCGCGGCCCATCTGCTTGAGCGCGTCGCGCAACAGCGGCCAGTTGTCCGGATCGTGATAGCGCAGGAACGCCTTGTGCAGCCGGCGCTGCTTCAATCCCTTGATCGCCTCGACCGGCTCGCTCGCGCCATGGCGCACGCCGCGCAGCGGATTGACGCCGGTGTGATACATCGCCGTGGCGGTCGCCATCGGCGAGGGCAGGAAGGTCTGCACCTGATCGGCGCGGTAGCGGTTCTTCTTCAGCCACAACGCGAGGTTCATCATGTCCTCGTCGGTCGTGCCGGGATGCGCCGCGATGAAATACGGGATCAGATAATATTTCTTGCCGGCCTGCTTCGCGGCGGCGTCGAACATTTCCTTGAAGCGATCATAGGTGCCGATACCCGGCTTCATCATCTTGCTGAGCGGGCCCTGCTCGGTGTGCTCGGGCGCGATCTTGAGATAGCCGCCGACGTGATGCGTCACCAATTCCTTGACGTATTCCGGGCTCTTCACCGCGAGATCGTAGCGCACGCCGGACGCGACCATCACCCGCTTGACGCCCTTCACCTCGCGCACCTTGCGATAGAGCCGGATCAGGTCGTCATGCGACGTGTTGAGATTCGGGCAGATGTCGGGGAACACGCAGGACGGCCGCCGGCACAGCGCCTCGACCTTCGGATCCTTGCACGCCATCCGGTACATGTTCGCGGTCGGCCCGCCAATGTCGGAGATCACGCCGGTGAAGCCCGGCGTCTTGTCGCGGATGCGCTCGATCTCGCGCAGGATCGAACCTTCCGAACGGTTCTGGATGATGCGGCCCTCGTGCTCGGTGATCGAGCAGAAGGTGCAGCCGCCGAAGCAGCCGCGCATGATCGTCACCGAGAACTTGATCATGTCCCAGGCGGGGATCTTCGCATCGCCATAGGACGGATGCGGCGCGCGCGCGTAAGGCAGGTCGTAGACCGCGTCCATCTCTTCGGAGGTGAGCGGGATTGGCGGCGGATTGAGCCAGAGGTCGCGATCGCCGTGACGCTGCACTAGCGCGCGCGCATTGCCCGGATTGCTTTCCCGGTGCAGCACGCGCGAGGCGCGCGCATAGGCTTCCTTGTCGTGCTCGGCCTGTTCATACGCCGGCAGCCGGATCACGGTGTCGCCCGGCTTGCGGCCCGCCCCTTCATCGGCGGAGTCGAGATCGTCGGCGTGCACTTCCGTGTAACCGTCCGGCACACGGCGGAACAGCGCGACACCGCGAATGGACGCGAGATCCTGCGGCGCCTCGCCGGCGGCGAGCCGATGCGCGACCTCGACCACCGCGCGCTCGGCGTTGCCGTAGAGCAGCAGGTCGGCCTTGGCATCGGCGAGCACCGAGCGGCGCACTTTTTCGGACCAGTAATCGTAATGCGCGATCCGCCGCAGCGAGGCCTCGATGCCGCCGAGCACGATCGGCACATCCTTGAACGCCTCGCGGCAGCGCTGCGCATAGACCACCGTGCAGCGATCCGGCCGTTTGCCGCCTTCGCCGCCGGCGGTGTAGGCATCGTCGTGGCGCAACCGGCGATCCGCGGTGTAGCGGTTCACCATCGAGTCCATGTTGCCGCCAGTGACGCCGAAAAACAGTTTTGGCTTGCCGAGCGCCCTGAACGGTTCGGCCGATTGCCAGCCCGGTTGCGAGATGATGCCGACGCGAAAGCCCTGCGCCTCGAGCAGACGGCCGATGATCGCCATGCCGAAGCTCGGATGGTCGACATAGGCGTCGCCGGTCACCAGCACGATGTCGCAGGCGTCCCAGCCCAGCGCCGTCATCTCGGCGCGGCTCATGGGAAGGAAAGGCGCGGCCTTCTCCGGCTGCGCGCGATGGCGCGGCCAGGACATCAAAGGCGGCGCCTTCAGGAGCGGCGCCGTCACGGGCTTTTCGGCCACAGCAAGGGTGTTCATGGCGCCACGCATAGGTGTCCGGGCTTGAGAATTCAACCGGCATGCAATCCATGCCGGTCGAAAGCGGCCATTTGAAGAGCCGGCGGCTGAAGGCCGCTTGTCTTGGCGCCTTGCCACGGCCCATTTCATGGTCCTCGCCATGATCCCTTGCATTATCGGGGCAGGGCTCCGATTTTAGGTTCCAATCCGAGATCCGGGCGTGGCCGAGCCGCGCCATTCCTCTCCGCTGGACCCTTCCCGTGAAACATATCGGCTTTCTCTCGTTCGGACACTGGACGCCCTCGTCCAACTCGCAGACGCGCTCGGGCGCCGACGCGCTGCTGCAATCGATCGACCTCGCCGTCGCGGCGGAGGAACTGGGCGCCGACGGTGCTTATTTCCGCGTGCACCATTTCGCCCGCCAGCTCGCCTCGCCGTTCCCGCTGCTCGCCGCGGTCGGCGCGCGCACCAGGCGCATCGAGATCGGCACCGCCGTGATCGACATGCGTTACGAGAACCCGCTCTATATGGCGGAGGATGCCGGCGCCGCCGATCTGATTGCCGGCGGACGGCTGCAGCTCGGCATCAGCCGTGGCTCGCCGGAGCAGGTGATCGATGGCTGGCGATATTTCGGCTATCAGCCCGCCGAGGGCGAGGATGCGTCGAGCATGGCGCGGCGGCACGCCGAGGTGTTTCTCGATGTGCTGCGCGGACAAGGCTTCGCCAAGCCCAGTCCGCGGCCGATGTTTCCCAATCCGCCGGGGCTGCTGCGCGTCGAACCGCATTCGGAAGGGCTGCGCGAGCGCATCTGGTGGGGCGCCAGCTCCAATGCCACCGCGATATGGGCTGCGAAGCTCGGCATGAACCTGCAAAGCTCGACCCTCAAGGACGATGAGAACGGCAAGCCGTTCCACGTGCAGCAGGCCGAACAGATCCGCGCCTATCGTGCCGCGTGGAAGGAAGCCGGCCACACGCGCACGCCGCGCGTGTCGGTGAGCCGCAGTATCTTCGCGCTCGTCAGCGACGAGGACCGGATGTATTTCGGCGGACGGCAGGATGAAGACCAGATCGGCTTCATCGACGAGAAGACGCGGGCGATCTTCGGCAAAAGCTACGCGGCGGAGCCGGATGCCCTCGTCAAGCAGCTCAAGGACGACGAGGCGATCGCCGAAGCCGACACGCTGCTGCTCACGGTGCCGAACCAGCTCGGCGTCGCGTACAACGCGCATGTGATCGAGGCGATCCTGAAACACGTCGCGCCGCCGCTCGGCTGGCGCTGACGCGCTGTCGTTCACTTCAAGCGCGTCCACTGCGTGGTTCGGCAGATCAATCCGCCGACCACGCAGCCGCTCGTGGTCATCCGGTCGCCTTCGACGCTCATTTCCGCGGAGAAGCTGACGTCCCTTTGCGGATCGCGGCCGCGGCCGGACCAGGTGTTACCGCCCGCCGGCTTGACGTCGAGCACGAGATATTCACCGACCTTCTCGCTGCTTCCCGGCTTGATCCAGGTATTTTTCATGCACAGCGCGGCGCCGCACGCGCTCACGAGCACGCGCGCGATGCCGTCACCCCGCAGCCACGAGCCTTTGGCCGCATCCTGCGCCGACGCGCAGACGCTGCCAGCGAAGAGGCCGGTCGCCACCACGACGCAGCCGATCCCGCGCAAGATTTTCTGTTCCATGTCTGATCCTTCTCTCAGGGCCGAGGAGAGATACGGTCGGGATCGGGATTTGGTTGCAGCGGGATCAGGCCGGAACCGGCGCAAAAGCGTCAGTGAACCGTCACCGCGGATTCACCGAACCGGCCGGATTCAATCGTGCTCGGGAACGACTTATTGCTGCGATAGGCCGACAGCGCGGCGGCCAGAAGATCGGTCTTCTTCAGCAGCACGCGCGGTTTCGGCACATAGTAGCGGCCGAGCTTCAGCATCGGCCGCGGCCGCACCACGATCGACATCAGCCGGTCGCGCAGCGCCATTGGCGACGTCGGCTGAACCAGGAATTCGTGCACGCCGAGCCGCAGCGCCGCGTTGACGCGCGAGCGCAGCGCCACCCGCGTCAGCATGATGACCGGAAGGTTGGGCCGCGGAAACCGGCCGGGCGAGCGCACGATCTGCATCACCTGCGGTCCATTGAGAACCGGCATGTCCCAGTCGAGGATCATCACGTCGGGATTGGCGGTGCGGATCAGGCCGAGCGCTTCGATGCCGTCCGACGCCTCATAGATCGACTTGGCGCCGACATTGGTCAGCATCATGCGCGTCAGCTTGCGCGTATAGGAATTGTTGTCGACGATCAGGATCGACAGCCGTTCGATCAGCTTTTCTTTTTGCAGCGTGTTCATGGCGCGCCGACCCCTCGGGTCAGAGCTAACAGCCGCAGCCTGAAGATTTCCTCAAGCGACGTCGTAAACGGATTGCAAACGCGGGACTGTCGTTTCAATGCAGCCGCGGCCGCTTCAGGAATTTGGCCCGGTCCGATGAATTGACAGTCACATCGAAGGTGACGTCGTCACGGTGCACGGTGAGCGGCACTTCGACGCCGGCCTCGCCGAGCGACCACAACGCCCGATAGAGCTCGGCGAGGGACGTCACCGGCGTCCCGGCCACGGCCACGATCACATCGCCGCTGCGCAACTGCGCGCGCGCCGCCGGACCGTTCGGCGCGAGGCCGACCAGCACGACGCGGTCCTCCGCTTCGGTGGAATAGATGCCGAGCCACGGCCGCACCGGCTTGTCGGTGCGGCCCGTTCGCGTCAGTGACGGAAGGATCGGCGGCAACAGATCGATCGGCACCATCATGTTGAGATAATCGTGGGCCGAATCGCGACCGCCCTCGAGCTGCAGCGAGCCGATGCCGCACAGCTTGCCGTCCGGGCCGATCAGTGCCGTGCCGCCCCAATTGGGATGCGAGGGCGCGGTGAAGATCGCGTCGTCGAGCAGATACTCCCAGTAACCGGCGAACTCCTGGCGCGCGGCCACCTCCGCCGCGACCGACCGGGCGGCGCCGCCGGCACCGGCAACAACCACCGGATCGCCCGCGGTGAGGATCGCCGACGACCCCAGCGGCAGCGGCGCCTGCGGCACTTTGGTCAGCGCCTGCACCAGACCGAAGCCGGTCTCGCTGTCGAAGCCGAGCGCATGGCCCTGCGCCACATGACCGTCGGCGAGATGCAGCCACACGGTTTCCGCTTCGGTGATGAGATAGCCGATGGTGAGCACCAGCCCGTCGTCGATCAATACACCGTGACCGGCGCGCTCGGTGCCCAGTGTTTCAGCAGTAAAGGCATCCGATGGAACCGTGACATGCAAGCCCACCACCGCGGCCAGCGCCTGCGTCAGATCGTAATCATAGTTCTTCGGGCGCGGCTGCACCTGCTGCGGGATTTTCCATTCGCCGGCAATCGCCATCACTTCATTTTCCTGTTTATCGTGCGCACCGCGTGAACCGATTGGTAGTGAAATCTGACAAAGCTGCGGGATCAAGGATGAAGATCGGGCGGCATCGCCGTTATCAATCCGAATCCCGATCGGGCGTCTCCAAAAGAGCCGAAGCGAGGTTATCCTTTATGACGACTGCCCTGCCCCGCCGGTTCCCGACAGGTGCCCCAACCTGCGCCCCCACAAGCGCATGGTATCGTTGGACGATCGCCGCGGTGGCGGCCCTCTGGACACTCGGCGCGGCCATCCCGGCGCAGGCCCAGACTTACGCCCCGGCGCGGACCTATGCCGGACTGTTCGACTGGCTCGACGGCCCGCGCGCGGAAGTCGTCCCCGACGATATGCCGCGCGCCATGCGGCCCAAACCACAGATCAGGACGCAGGACAAGACGCGCGCGCGCAAGGCGCACGAGACCGCGATCAAGCTGCCGGGTGCCAAGGTACCGGCCGGGCCGATGCAGCTGATCGTGTCCACCGCTCGCCAGCGCGTCACCTGGTACAGCAACGGCGTCGCGGTCGCCGAGGCGCCGGTGTCGACCGGCGTGCCGGGCCATCCGACGCCGCTCGGAATCTTCTCGGTGATCGCCAAATCGCGACATCACAAATCGAACATCTACAGCGACGCGCCGATGCCCTTCATGCATCGCATCACCTGGTCGGGCATTGCGCTGCATCAGGGTCCGTTGCCCGGCCGTCCCGCCTCGCATGGCTGCATCCGTCTGCCGGAGAGCTTCGCCAGCCGGCTGTTCTCGACCAGCAGGCTCGGCGCCCGCGTCATCATCACCCGAGATCCGGTGGCGCCGGTTGCCATCGACAGCCCGCGCCTGATCGCGCCGGCGGAAGCCGTGCCCGTGCCGAGCGCCGATCTGGTGCCGGAGGCGCAGAGGCTGATCGAGCGCGCCGCCGCCGAGAGCGGCGTGATGGAAAAGCCGGCCGCCGGGCCGCCGCAGACGGCCAACGTTCAGGTCGCCGACGTCACCGGCTCGGTGGTCGACGGCGTGCCGCCGACCGCGCCCGCGCCGCGCCTCGTCTTTCCGGCGGAGATGCCGAACCGCAAAGGTCCCGTGCAGGCCTTCGTCAGCCGCAAGGAGGGCAAGCTCTATGTGCGGCAGGGCTTCGCCCCGCTGTTCGAAACCGGCGTGACCATCGCCGATCCGAAACAGCCGTGGGGAACGCATGTGTTCACGGTGATGGATATCAAGGACGGCGCAGCGCGCTGGACCGCGATCACCGTGCCGAGCGGTTATGCCGCACCGGCCGAAGCGAAGCCGAAGCGCAAGATCTCCGCGAAGGAGGCCGAGCGCCGCGCGGCCCGCGCCTACGATCTCGCCCATGCGCCATCCGCCAAAGAGGCGCTGGAGCATTTCACCATGCCGGAAGAAGCCCGCCAGCGGATCGCCGCCTTGCTGGCGCCCGGCTCCTCGCTGATCGTGTCGGACAATGCCCTGAGCGACGAAACCGGGCTGGAGACGGATTTCATCGTCCTGACGCATTGACGCGCCGATCACTCTCTTTCGCCCATCCCTAGTACTCAGCCCCGATGACAGGCCCATCGCCCGCCCTTACATAGGCGGGATGACCCCGCTCTCCATCCTCGATCTCTCGCCCGTCGTGTCCGGCGCCAGCGCCGCGCAGGCGCTGCGCAACACGCTCGATCTCGCGCGCACCGCCGATGCGCTCGGCTATACGCGCTACTGGCTCGCCGAGCATCACAACATGCCGACGATCGCCTCGTCCGCGCCCGATATCATGATCGGCCAGATCGCCGCGCAGACGCACAACATCCGCGTCGGCTCCGGCGGCGTGATGCTGCCGAACCACGCGCCGCTGATGGTGGCCGAGCGTTTCAAGGTGCTGGAAGCGCTCTATCCCGGGCGCATCGATCTCGGTCTCGGCCGCGCGCCGGGCACGGACCAGATCACGTCCTATGCGCTGCGCCGCCGCCAGGGCATCAGCGAGGAGGACGATTTCCTCGACCGCTTCCAGGAACTGGTGCTGCTGGAAACGCGCGCGTTTCCCGCCGGCCATCCGTTCCAGAACGTGCGGGCGATGCCGGCCGACGTGCCGCTCCCGCCGATCTGGCTGCTCGGCTCCAGCGATTACAGCGCGCGGCTGGCGGCGCAGATCGGCGCCGGCTTTTCCTTCGCCGCGCACTTCTCCGATCTCGATCCGGCGATCCCGATGCGGCTTTATCGCGAGAGCTTCAAACCCTCGGCGCGGATGCAGACGCCGCAGGCGATCCTCGCCATGGCGGTGGTCTGCGCCGACAGCGACGAGGAAGCCGAGCGTGTCGCCTCCGCCGCCGATCTGCATTTCGTGCGCCGCGCCAAGGGCGAATATCTGCCGCTCGCGTCACCGGACGAAGCCGCGGCCTATCCCTATACGGCGATCGACCGCGAACGCATCGCGCACAACCGGCGCAGGCTGGTGGTCGGCGGACCGAAGACGGTGCATGACCGGCTGAGTGCCGCCATCGCCGCGACGCAGGCCGACGAATTGATGATCACGACCATGATCCACGGCCACGAGGCCCGCACACGCTCCTATACGCTGCTGGCCGAGATGTTCGGATTGCAGCCGCCCAACGTTCAGCGCTGATCGCGACGCGCTCCGTAGCGCTTCCTCTCCCCTGCGGGAAAGGGTTGGGGTGAGGATCCTTGATCGTAAGAGCGTAACCCCTCACCCGTCCTTGCTTGCCTTGGCTCACAAGGACGATCTGTCCCCATGGGAGAGGTAAACCGAGCACGCCACCGCGCTTCTGGCCGGGCTTCCATCGCTCCCTGCGATTGGCTAGGGTCCGCGCGATTTCATGGTTGCGTTGCAGGAGGTTTCATTGGGTCAGCACATCACGCTCACCGCCAAGGACGGCCACACGCTCGGCGCCTATCGCGCCGATCCGGCCGGAGCGCCGAAAGGCGCCATCGTCGTCATTCAGGAGATTTTCGGCGTCAACAGCCACATCCGTAACGTAGCCGACCGGTTCGCGCAGGACGGCTATGTGGCGATCGCGCCCGCTTTGTTCGACCGGCAGGAAAAGAATTTCCAGTCGGGCTACTCGCCCGACGAGATCGCCAACGCCCGCAAGTTCATCGCCAAGCCCGATTGGGATGCGATGCTGCGCGACACGCAGGCGGCGGTCGACGCGGTGAAGTCCGCAGGACCGGTAGCGGTGATCGGCTATTGCATGGGCGGCAGCGTCGCCTTCCTCGCGGCGACGCGGGCGAGCGACGTGGCCTGCGCGGTCGGCTATTATGGCGGCGCTATCGTCAAGTTCGCCGACGAGAAGCCGAAGGTTCCGGTGATGCTGCATTTCGGCGCCAAGGATCAGGGCATTCCGCTGACCGACGTCGAGGCGATCCGCAGCAAGCGTCCGGATATGGAGATTTACGTCTATGACGAGGCCGGCCACGGCTTCAACTGCGACGAGCGCGGCAGCTACGACAAGGGCAGCGCCGACATCGCGCTGACACGCACCCGCGACTTCCTCGCCAAGCATATGAAGAAGTAAACGGGCTTCATGTCAAAACATCACGGGCACCGTCGCGGCCGCGGCGGTGCCCGTTGGTTTTCAGCGCATAGTCTCAAGCCAGCGCGTCGGCGATCGCCTTGCCGCAGATCGCCGTATTGGCAGGACCACCGAGATCGCGGGTGCGCAGCTTCTCCTGCGCCAGCACCGTCTCGATCGCCTGCACCACCGCCTTCGCGGCGTCGTGCTCGCCGAGATGATCGAGCATCATCGCCGCCGACCAGATCTGCCCGACCGGATTGGCGATGCCCTGCCCGGCGATATCCGGCGCCGAGCCGTGCACCGGCTCGAACAGCGACGGGAATTTGCGCTCCGGATTGATGTTGCCGGCCGGCGCGATGCCGATCGTGCCGGTGCAGGCCGGGCCGAGATCGGAGAGGATATCGCCGAACAGGTTGGACCCCACCACGACATCGAAGCGATCCGGGTTGAGCACGAAATGCGCGACCAGGATATCGATGTGATACTTGTCGACGGCGATGTCGGGATACTGCTTCGCCATCTCGACGACGCGCTCGTCCCAGTACGGCATCGAGATCGAGATGCCGTTCGACTTGGTCGCCGACGTGACTTTCTTGCGCGGGCGCGTCTTCGCCAGATCGAACGCAAACTTCAGGATACGATCGACGCCGATCCGGGTCATCACCGTTTCCTGCACGACAAATTCGCGCTCGGTGCCCGGAAACGCGCGGCCGCCGATCGACGAATACTCGCCTTCGGTGTTCTCGCGCACCACATAGAAATCAATATCGCCCGGCTTGCGGCCGGCGAGCGGCGAGCGCACGCCCGGCATCAGCCGCACCGGCCGCAGATTGACGTATTGATCGAACTCGCGGCGGAACAGGATCAGCGAGCCCCACAGCGAGATATGATCCGGGATTTTCGCCGGCCAGCCGACCGCGCCGAAGAAGATCGCATCGTGCGAGCCGACCTGCTCCTTCCAGTCCTCCGGCATCATCCGGCCATGCTTCTCGTAATAATCGTACGAGGAGAAATCGAAATCATCGAGCTGCAGGGCGAAGTTGAATTTCCTGGCCGCGGCTTCGAGCACGCGCACGCCCTCGGGCACCACTTCCTTGCCGATGCCGTCGCCGGGAATGACGGCGACGCGATAGTTGCGGTTGGTCGAGCGGCTGGTCATGGACAATCCTGTGCGCGGATGAAGAGCGGCTATCATCAAACCAGAGCCGGCCGATCCTGAAAAGGACCGGCCGGCTCCAAATTCTTCAAGCGTTCTGAATCAGGCGTCGACCGAGGCCGCCAGCGCATTGTTCTGAATGAAGTCGCGGCGCGGCTCGACCAGATCGCCCATCAGTTCGGCGAAGGTGTTGTCGGCATCCTCGCCTTCCTTGACCTTCACCTGCAGCAGCGAGCGCGCGTTGATGTCGAGCGTCGTCTCCCAGAGCTGTTCCGGATTCATCTCGCCCAGCCCTTTGTAGCGCTGCATCGAGATGCCCTTGCGGCCGGCGGCGGTGAGCGCATCGAACAGACCGACCGGACCGTGGATCGCGATGGTCTCGTCCTTGCGGCGAAGCATCGCCGGCGGCGTCGGCCGCGGGAAAATCTGTTGCAAGGCCGGCGCGTATTCGTCGAGCTTGCGCGCCTCGGCGGAAGCGAGCAGCGCCTGATCGATCACCGCGGTTTCCTTGACGCCCCGCACCGTGCGCTCGAACAGAAAACTGCCGTCGGTGAAACGGCCGGTCCAGCCGCGCTCTGTCTCGTCGGCGAGCGCGTCGAGCCGCTTGGCGATGTAGGCTGCCGCCTGCTCCGCGGTCCTGGCATCCTCGAGCATCACCGGATTGAGCACACCGGCGATCGCCGCCTGCTCGATCACCTCGCGGTTGTAGCGCGCATGCAGACCCTTGAGCGTGGTGCGGATGACCCGCGTCTGCTCGACCACCTTCTGCAGATCGCCGCCGGCGATCTCCTCACCCGACGCGAGCCGCAGCACGGCGTCCTCGATGCCGGTGGAGAACAGATAATCCTCGAGCGCGCGCTCGTCCTTGAGATACTGCTCGGACTTGCCGCGGCTCACTTTGTAGAGCGGCGGCTGGGCGATGAAGATATGGCCGTTGTCGATCACCTGCCGCATCTGCCGGTAGAAGAACGTCAGCAGCAGCGTGCGGATGTGGGAGCCGTCCACGTCCGCGTCGGTCATGATGATGATCTTGTGATAGCGCAGCTTGGCGATGTCGAATTCGTCGCTGATGCCGGTGCCGAGCGCGGTGATCAGCGTGCCGATCTCCTGGCTCGACAGCATCTTGTCCATGCGCGCGCGTTCGACGTTGAGAATCTTGCCGCGCAATGGCAGCACCGCCTGGAATTCGCGGTTGCGGCCCTGCTTGGCGGAGCCGCCGGCCGAGTCACCCTCGACGATGAACAGTTCGGCCTTGGCCGGATCGCGCTCCTGACAGTCGGCGAGCTTGCCCGGCAGCGAGGAGATGTCGAGCGCGCCCTTGCGCCGCGTCAGCTCGCGCGCCTTGCGCGCCGCCTCACGCGCGGCCGCGGCCTCGACAACCTTGCCGACGATGGCGCGCGCTTCCTGCGGATGCACTTCGAACCAGTCGTGCAGCGCCTGATTGAGCACCGCCTCGACCACCGGACGCACCTCCGAGGACACGAGCTTATCCTTGGTCTGCGAGGAGAACTTCGGGTCCGGCACCTTCACCGAGAGAACGGCGGTCAGGCCTTCGCGGCAGTCGTCGCCGGTGACAGCGACCTTCTCCTTGCGGCTCGAGCCCATGGTCTCGGCATAGCTCGTCACCTGGCGCGTCAGCGCACCGCGGAAGCCGGCGAGATGCGTCCCGCCGTCGCGCTGCGGAATGTTGTTGGTGAAGCACAGCACGCTCTCGTGGTAGCTGTCGTTCCACCACAGCGAGCATTCGACGGTGATGCCGTCGCGCTCCGACTTGATGTAGATCGGCGCGGGGATGAGCGCGGTCTTGTTGCGGTCGAGGAATTTGACGAAGGCTTCGACGCCGCCCTCGTAACGCATCTCCTCGCGCTTCTCGACCGCGTGACGCTGGTCGGCGAGCACGATGGTGACGCCGGAATTGAGGAAGGCGAGTTCGCGCAGCCGGTGCTCCAGCGTCGCGAAATCGAATTCGACCATGGTGAAGGTTTCCGACGACGGCAGGAACGTGACTTCCGTGCCGCGCTGGCCTTCGGCCTTGCCGACCTTGGCGAGCGGCGCCTTGGCGACGCCGTGGCCGAATTCCATCGCGTGCTCTTCGTCGTTGCGCCAGATGCGCAGCTTCAGCCACGTCGACAGCGCGTTGACCACCGAGACGCCGACGCCGTGCAGGCCGCCGGAGACCTTGTAGGAGTTCTGGTCGAATTTTCCGCCGGCGTGCAGCTGGGTCATGATGACCTCGGCCGCGGAGATGCCTTCGCCCTTGTGAATGTCGGTCGGAATGCCGCGGCCGTCGTCGCGCACCGTGCACGAGCCGTCGGGATTGAGCGTCACGGTCACCGCGGTGGCGTGACCGGCGAGCGCTTCGTCGATGGCGTTGTCGACGACTTCATAGACCATGTGATGCAGGCCTGAGCCGTCATCGGTGTCGCCGATATACATGCCGGGACGTTTGCGCACGGCGTCGAGGCCCTTGAGAACCTTGATGGACTCGGCGCCGTATTCGGCATTCGCGGACGCTTGCTGGGCGGATTCAGCCATGCACAGGACCTTTGGGCACACACCGTCTGGCGGGAGCCAGACAGGCAGACCGGACATGCGGGAACAGACCGTGATGTGACACGAAAACCGGGGCCGCGTACAGCGTAATGTACACCGGATAGGCTATTGATATAATTAAAGTATTTTCGATTTAAAGGGGCGTTTTTTCGTCCCGCGCGGGCGGGCGGAAAATTCGCGTTTTGATTCGCGGGTCAGGTTGCTCCGGGCGATTCCCGGCAGCTCAGGCCGCCTGATTCTCACGCCGGAAATCGACGTCCTTGGCGGGAACCCGCGTCCGTCGGTAGGGCGAATCGTAGTCGGGAAGCGGCTGCGCGGCGCCCTGAAGAGCACCGAGCCACAGTTCCAGCGTGTCGAGATCCTCTCGCACCTTGTCGAGCGATCGTTGGATCTGGTTGGCGATCGTGTTCTGCATGACGGCCCTCTCGGCGTTCGTTTTGTTTGCGTTGTTGTTGCTTGTTACGAAACCCGATGCGCTGCTTATCGCGCGGCGACGGGACGCCTGATGTCAACCGTTATGACTGCAAACGGTTCGCGCTGGCATCTCGTCAAGATTTCGCGAGGATTCGGAACCGGATCACCGGCGCGTGATCGTTCCGGGCGTCACGTCGAAGACGGTGGCGCGGGCAGCAATATCCGCGAACGCTACCGGATCGGCACCGGTGAGGAACACCTGCGCGCCGAGCGCCGTCAGCGCATCGTAAAGCGCGGCGCGGCGGCCGGGATCGAGATGTGCCACCACTTCGTCGAGCAGCAGCACCGGCGCATGCCCGGTCATGTCGGCGATCAGCGCGGCGTGGGCGAGCATAAGACGTATCAGCATCGCCTTCTGCTCGCCGGTCGATGCATCGGCCGCCGGAATATTTTTCAGCACGTGGGTGACGAGCAGATCGCTGCGGTGTGGACCATCGAGCGTGCGGCCGGCGGCGGCGTCGCGCGCGCGGCTCTCGCGCAGCACCGCGCGATAGCGATCCTCGATCTCGACCGCCGCATGGTCGGCGACCATGTTTTCCATCCAGCCATCGACAGCGATGGCCGCAGGCGGAAACGCCGACGGTTCGTCGCGCACCGCCGCGAGCGCCGCCTGCAGGCGGCCGATGGTTTCCATGCGGCCCGCCGCCACCGCGACCGCGAGCTCGGCCGTTTCATGTTCCACCGCGTCGAGCCAGTGCGTATCGCCGCCGCCCTGCTCCAGCAGCCGGTTGCGCGAGCGCAGCGCGCGCTCCAGCGCCGCGACCCGTCCAGCGTGGTTCGGATCGACCGCCGTTGCGAGGCGATCGATGAAGCGCCGCCGCTCCGATGCCGGGCCGTTGAACAGCGCATCCATCGCCGGCACCATCCAGATCACCCGCAGATGATCGGCGAAGGCCGCGGCCGAGGCGACCGGCTCGCGGTCGATGCGGCACTTGCGCGACGTCGCGGCCTCCGTGCGCGGCGCCTCGATGCCGGTGCCGAGCGTGGCAAGACCGAGCATCCCTTCGATCTCCGCGGACACCGCCCAAGATCCGTTGCCTGTTGTGCCCTCGCCTTCGGCGAAGGCGACTTCGTCGAGCGCGGCGCGGCGCAGCCCGCGCCCCGGCGTCAGGAACGAGATCGACTCGATCAGATTGGTCTTGCCGGCGCCATTCGGACCGGTCAGCACCACCGGCCCATCGGCCGCGATCGCGATCTGCGCGGCGCGATAGCTGCGGAAATCGGTCAGCGTCAGACGGCGGATGAAGGCGGCGGGCATAGCGCGGCTCTACAAGAGCGGCAGCGGACTCACAAGTTCGCCTCGTCCTGAGGAGGCGACGCAGCGTCTCGAAGGGGCGAGGCGGCACATCCTTCGAGACGCCTGCTGCGCAGGCCTCTGAGGATGAGGCTGCTTAAACCCGCATCGGCATCAAAACATAAAGCGCGCCCTTGGCATCCTTGTCCTGGATGAGTGTCGGCGAACCGGGATCGGCGAGCTTGAGCACCGCCACATCGCCCTCGATCTGCGCGGCGATGTCGAGCAGATAGCGCGAGTTAAAGCCGATATCGAGCGCATCGGCGGAATAGTCGACTTCCAGCTCTTCGGTGGCGCTGCCGGAATCCGGATTGGTCACCGTGAGCACCAGCCGGCCGCTGCTCAAGGCGAGCTTCACCGCGCGGCCACGCTCGCTCGACACCGTCGAGACGCGATCGACCGCCGCTTCAAAGTCCTTCTTGTCGACCACCAGTTCCTTGTCGTTACCGGCAGGGATGACGCGGCCGTAATCCGGGAACGTGCCGTCGATCAGCTTCGACGTGAGCACCACATCGCCGACGGTGAAGCGCACCTTGCCGGTCGACAGCTCGACCTGCAGCTCGCCCTCATTGTCCTCGATCAGCCGCTGCATCTCGCCCACGGTCTTGCGCGGCACGATCACGCCCGGCATGCCGGCCGCGCCCTCGGGCAGCGGCAGTTCGACCTGCGCGAGCCGATGACCATCGGTCGCGACCGCGCGCAAGGTCGCGCTCTTGGCCGGACCGGCGCTGTGCAGATAGATGCCGTTGAGATAGTAGCGCGTCTCCTCGGTGGAGATCGCGAACTGCGTCTTGTCGATCAGCCGCTTCAACTCGGCATTGCCGAGCTTGAAGGTGTGGGTCATTTCGCCGGCCGCGAGATCGGGGAAATCGCTCTCCGGCAGCGTCTGCAGGGTGAAGCGCGAGCGGCCGGCGCGGATCGCCAGAATGGCGCGGTCGCCAGACGCCTCCAGCACCACCTGGGTGCCGTCCGGGAGCTTGCGCACGATCTCGTAGAACATATGCGCGGGCACGGTGGTGGAACCGCCCGGCGAGACTTCCGCGGCGATGGTCTCGATCACTTCCAGATCGAGGTCGGTCGCCTTGAGGCTGAGCTTGCCCTTGTCGGCGCGTAGCAGGACGTTGGCCAGGATCGGAATGGTGTTGCGGCGCTCGACCACGCGGTGGACGTGCCCGAGGGACTTCAACAAGGCGCTGCGTTCGACCGTAACCTTCATGGGGTACCCGTTGGCGCGCCATCCGGAAACGGTCCGGGCGCGGCGGCAGACCCCGGCCGGACGGCCGGGGCGCTGAAAATGCCGTGATGGAGGGATTTTCGCAAGGGTATTGCGCGTTTCGGCCGGGCGCTGAGGCGCTTAACCCCGCGATTCACATCGCGGGGTCGGGATCGCCTGAGGAGGCTGAAGGGACGGCTCGCCCGAGCCGTCCGGCCCGGTGATCAGACCCGTCGCCCGCTCTTCCTTGTGAGCATGATCGTTCCCGAAAACCGGTTCCCGCTTTTCGGGATCACGCTCTATTCCTGCAACTGCCGCTTGAGAATATCGACCTCCTCGGCGAGCGAAGTGTCGCTGCCGACCAGAGCCTCGATCTTGCGCACCGCATGCAGCACGGTGGTGTGGTCGCGACCGCCGAACCGCCGACCGATTTCCGGCAGCGAGCGCAGGGTCAGCGTCTTGGCGAGATACATCGCCACCTGGCGCGGGCGCACCACATTGGCGGTGCGACGCGAGGACAGAAGGTCGGAGCGGCTGACATTGTACTGCCGCGCCACCACCCGCTGGATATCCTCGATCTTGACGCGCTTGGGCTCCTGCGGACGGATCAGGTCGCGCACTTCACGCTCGGCCATCTCAAGGGTGACCGCATGGCCGGTCAGCTTGTTATGGGCGAGCAGACGGTTGAGCGCGCCTTCCAGATCGCGACCGTTATGGGTGACGGTGCGGGCGATGTATTGCAGCACCGGCGGCGGCACATCGAAGCCCGGATGCATCTGCCGCGCGGCAGTGGCGCGGGCTTTGAGAATTTCGAGCCGCAGTTCTTCGCCGAGCGCGCCCATCTCCACCACGAGACCGCCCGCAAGCCGCGAACGCACGCGGTCGTCGAGGCTTTCCAGATCGGACGGCGGACGGTCGGAGGCGATCACCACCTGACGGCCGGCATCGATCAGCGCATTGAGCGTATGGCAGAACTCGGCCTGGGTATTGCGACCCTGCAGGAACTGCATGTCGTCGATCACCAGAACGCCGATGCCGCGCAGCGATTCCTTGAAGGCGATCGCCGTCTGCGTGCGGAGCGCGGAGACGAAGCCGTACATGAATTTCTCGGCGGTGAGATAGAGCACCTTGCGCTCGCCGAGCGCATTGCCGGCCCAGGTAATGGCCTGCAGCAGGTGCGTCTTGCCGAGGCCGACGCCGGCGTGAATGTAGAGCGGGTTGAACATCACCGGCTCGCCGCGGCGCGCGGCCGCGACCTGCTTGGCCGCAGCCAGAGCCAGCGTGTTGGAACGGCCGACAACGAAGCTGTCGAAGGTCAGGCGCGGATCGAGCGGCGAACCGCCGAGCCCTTCATGCGCACTGGCCTCGCCCAGCATCGCGCGCATGTCCGGCGCACCGTTGATCTTGCCGGTGCCGGGACGGATATCCGGAACGTCCGGCTTGACCGCCTTTTGCGGCGGCTGACGCAGCGCCGCAGTGCGCACGGAGAGTTCGATCCGGTTGACCTGCGGGTCTTCCGACTTCCAGCAGGTCAGCACCTTTTCCGCATAGTGGGACTGAATCCAGCTCTTGAGGAAGCGGGTCGGCACCGACAGGCGGACGGTTTCGTCCTCCATCCCGTCGAGTTCCATGCGCGCGAACCAGCTCGTGAAAATATCGTCACCGACTTCAGCCCGAAGCCTCCCTTTGACGCGCGACCAACGATCCTCATCCATGCCTGTCATTTTCTGTCTTTCGTTTCTAAAGCCGGTGGAAGCCATCAAGCGTGCAGTCAATATCGGCGGGAGCACCTCCGGGACGGATAGGACGGCGGGTGAGCGGTGATATGGCGCAGCATGTCGGACGCGAGCCGGTCTTTGTTCTGCCGCCGATCAGAAGCCGGCGCAAGATAGCTCGGTCGCATGGACGCCCCCTTCCTGTCGCCGCAGACCGACAGGCATCTTCGTGTCGTACCGACGACAAGCAAAACTTCTGCGTGCTTGCCGTCGCATCTCTCCTGTTCGTCTTTTCCGTGAGCGCGATGCCGATCGCATGATGCGTGCGGTGCGGCGCTTTGGCCTTGTGCTGCGGTGCCTGGTTCCATTCGCCGCTGGAGACGTGCCCGTTAGAACGTCTCCAGAGACAAAACAAATCCAGCTCATGCGAGAGATGAGTGCGCCGCGCTCCTTGTGTGGAAGCCTTCGGAAAGTCCGACGCCGTTAGAAATACACGGGACACCGATGCTCGCAACGGCTTTCAAACATGCCCTTGCCGCGTACCGCGCGCGGCTTGCGCGTTATGCCAGACGACACCCATCATGTTCGCCGCAACGCTTTGAATCACTATGCGGATTCAACGCAACGCGTGGTGAAACCACGCCGGTGCGCGGCTGGAAATTATTTCGTCGCGGTATGCACTGATGCGCCGTTTACCCGATTTTTTCGGGTGGGTGCGCGCGCTATTCCCTTAAGTCTCTCTTAATGCGCCATTTTTTTTGCGCAGAAACACAGGCTAACCGTTGCGCAAAAGGCGCGCGGAATGGGCGTCCCTGCAAAACCTGTCCAGCGGAATCTTGTCGCTGCGCGATATATTCCAGCAGCGACGTGACCGATTTACGACAGTCGCTCGTGTGCAATGCATGATGCGCGCACGCAATGCACGCACGTCATGATTCATGATGGCGATTGATGATGAAAGGCCACGCCGCTCGAACGACAGTTCGGAACGGCCATACTGCACCGATGATATTTAAAACGACAAAGCCCGGCGGCGCCGGGCTTTCTTCTATAGCAGGCTGCACGATCTCGGCACGATCCGTGCCGCGCTTCAACCGAGTTCGGTAGGCGAACTCGATTGACGACGATCAGCCGCCGAGCTTGGCGATGCTATGCGACAGACGCGACACCTTGCGGCTCGCCGTCTTCTTGTGCGCGACGCCCTTCTGCGCCGAACGCATGATGATCGGCTCGGCCGCTTTCAGCGCGGCAGCGGCGGCTTTCTTGTCGCCGCCCTTGATCGCTTCTTCGACGTTCCGGATAGCGGAACGCATGCGGGTGCGGCGCGCCTGATTGACGGCGGTGCGGCGCGCGATGACGCGCGTGGCTTTGCGGGCGGATTTGGTTGTCGCCATAGGTCTCTCGGACAGGAATTACGGTGTTGGCGGGCTTATAGAGAGGCAACCGGGAGGCGTCAACGCCTGCCCGGTTTCTGGAGACCGGAGTCCCGCTTCAGGCCACTTTTTTGGCCCGAACGGCGTCATAACCCGCCACAACCGCCGCCCGATCGGCCGCCGGGAACGCCGGAAGCGGGGTTTTAGTGCGCTCCAGAGCCGGGTCGGCATGGATATGCGCCAGCAGCGCCTTCACACCGCTGACCAGAAGCTTGCCGTCGAATAGCTTGCGGATCGTCACCGCATCCGCCAGCGCCGCCTGATCGCCATCGCGCCAGGCACGCGCGCACAGATCGGGATTGAGATTGGCGGTCGCCGAAATGCAGCCGGCGAAGGCGCCGTCGCGCGCCTCGATCAGGCACGCTTCCGTCGACGGAAACACGGCGAAGTCCGGCGACAGCGCGGCGATCGCACGCGCATAGGCCATGTCGCCCGATGAATCCTTCAATCCGATGATGCGGCCCGCATGCTTGTCGAGCAGGCGGCGCACCAGCGCCGGATGCCACGGCAGGCCGGACTGCGCCGGGAAGTGATAGAGATAAAGCGGGATCGCCGGCTGCGTGGTCGCCGCAACCAGTTCGTCGACATAGCCAACGAGACCGTCGTCCGGAACGCCCTTGTAATAGAACGGCGGCAGAACCAGCGCGCCGCCGAAGCCGAGCTGCGCCGCGTGGCGCGTCAGCGCGATCGTGTCCGACACCGCGGCGGTGCCGGTGCCGACCATCAGCCGCTCCATCGGCAGACCCGCGTCGCCATAAGCGGTCATCACCGCCATGCGCTCCTCGCGCGAGAACGACGTCGCCTCGCCGGTGGTGCCGAGCACGTTCAATCCGTCACAGCCGTTGTCGAGCAGAAAGCGCGCCAGCTTGACGGCGCGGCCGGTGTCCGGCGTGCCCGCCGCCTCGACGGGAGTGGCAATGGCGGCGACAACACCGCGGATCGGCTTATGGGTCATAGAGGCACGCTCTTCGTTCTGGGGTGGCGCATCGGATCAGGCCGCGCAGCGGGGCGCGTCATCGCGATGACGGATGGTAAGGCGACCCGGAGGGTCGGGTCGCTGCATGTATACCGGCGACCGCTCATGCATACAAGACTAGCCGCTGACATTGTAGGCCGCCAAGGCTGCCATATTGACGATCTGGCTGTCATTGGCACCGAGTGGGACGATCTGCACCGGGCGGTCGAGACCGACCAGCAGCGGGCCGATCACCGTCGCGCCGCCCAGTTCCTGCAGCATTTTGGTGCTGATCGAGGCCGAGTGGAACGCGGGCATCACCAGCACATTGGCCGGGCCGGAGAGCCGGCTGAACGGATAGGCCGCGGCGAGATCAGGATTGAGCGCGACGTCCGCCGCCATCTCGCCGTCGTATTCAAAATCGACGCGCTGGCGGTCGAGGATTTTCACCGCCTCGATCACCCGCTCCGAGCGCTCGCCCGCCGGGTGGCCGAAGGTCGAGAACGCCAGCATCGCCAGCCGTGGCTCGTAGCCGAAGCGGCGCGCGACGCCGGCCGCCTCGATGGCGATCTCGGCGAGATCGTTCTCATCGGGCATTTCGGTGACGGCAGTATCGGCGACCAGCACCGTGCGGCCGCGCGCGATGACGATCGACAGACCGATGACGCGATGGCCGGGCTTCGGATCGATCACCCGCGTCACATCGTCGAGCGCCACCGAGAAGTTGCGCGTCACGCCCGTGACCATGGCGTCGGCATCGCCGAGCGCCACCATGCAGGCGCCGAAATGATTGCGGTCCTGGTTGATCAGGCGCTGGCAGTCGCGGATCAGATAGCCTTTGCGCTGCAGCCGTTCGTAGAGATAGTCGGTGTAGCTCGCCGTGCGCTGCGACAGCCGCGCATTGGTGATCTCGATGCCGTCGCCGAGTTCGACGCCGGCGGTGCGGGCGTTCTCGCGCACGATCTCCTCGCGGCCGACGATCAGCGCGGTGCCGAGTCCCTGATGCACGAAGCTTGCGGCGGCGCGGATCACCTGCTCTTCCTCGCCCTCGGCGAATACCACGCGCTTCGGTGCGCGACGCAGGCGATTGAACACCTGCTGCAACACGCTCGCCGCCGGATCGCGCCGCGTCTGCAGCGAGTGCTTGTAGGCCTCCATGTCGGTGATCGGCTTGCGGGCAACGCCGGTTTCCATCGCCGCTTTGGCCACCGCCGGCGGCACCGCTGAAATCAGCCGCGGATCGAACGGCGTCGGGATGATGTAATCCGGCCCGAATTTCAGCCGCGTGCCGTAGATCGCGTTGACCTCGTCGGGCACGTCCTCGCGGGCGAGGGCAGCCAGCGCGCGGGCCGCCGCGATCTTCATCTCCATGTTGATGGCGCTGGCGCGCACGTCGAGCGCGCCGCGAAACAGGAACGGGAAGCCGAGTACATTGTTGATCTGGTTCGGATAGTCGGAGCGGCCGGTCGCCATGATGGCGTCGTCACGCACCTCCGCGACCTCCTCGGCGGAAATCTCCGGATCCGGATTGGCCATAGCGAAAATGATCGGCTTCTCGGCCATGGAGGCGACCATCTCCTTGGTCACCGCGCCCTTGGCGGACAGGCCGTAGAAGACATCAGCGCCTTTAAGCGCGTCGGCGAGCGTGCGCGCCGGCGTGTCGACGGCATAGGCCGACTTCCACTGGTTCATGCCGTCGGTGCGTCCCTTGTAGATGACGCCCTTGGTGTCGCAGAGGATCAGGTTTTCCGGGCGGAAACCGATCGAGCGCAGCAGTTCGAGACAGGCGATGCCGGCCGCGCCCGCCCCGTTGCAGACGATCCTGGTGTCTTCCATCTTGCGCCCGGTGAGATCGAGCGCATTGAGCAGACCGGCGGTGGCGATGATTGCCGTGCCGTGCTGGTCGTCATGGAAAACCGGGATGTCGAGCAGTTCGCGCAGCCTCTGCTCGATGATGAAGCATTCCGGCGCCTTGATGTCCTCGAGATTGATGCCGCCCCAGCCCTTGCCGAGATACTTCACGCAGTTGATGAATTCTTCCGGGTCTTCCGTCGAGACTTCGAGGTCGATGGAATCGATGTCGGCGAAGCGCTTGAACAGCACCGCCTTGCCTTCCATCACCGGCTTCGCGGCGAGCGCGCCGCGATTGCCGAGACCGAGGATGGCGGTACCGTTGGTGATGACGGCGACGAAATTGCCCTTGGT
>JAEWJH010000094.1 GCA_023386635.1 Pseudomonadota bacterium | reverse complement strand
GGCCTATGTGCTGGCCCACGAGGTCGGCCATCACGTGCAGAACCTGCTCGGCATTCTGCCGAAGGCGCAGCAAGCGCAGCAGGCGTCCGGCAATCGCGCGGCGGCGAACCGCATCCAGGTGCGCGTCGAATTGCAGGCCGACTGTTTCGCCGGCGTCTGGGCCGCACGCTCCAACCAGCGGCGCAACTTCCTCGACCCGGGCGATATCGACGCCGCATTGCAGACCGCGAACGCGATCGGCGACGACACCCTGCAACGCAAGGCGCAGGGCCGGGTGGTGCCGGACAGCTTCACGCACGGCTCGGCCGAACAGCGCAAGCGCTGGTTCACCACCGGTTTCCAGAGCGGCAAGGTCTCCGCCTGCAATACGTTCGCCGCGTCGTCGATCTGATCATACGATAGAGTAAAGGAGAGCGCCCATGCCCGGCGTCGATACGGCGCGCCCGTTCATCCCGCTGCGGATCGCGGTGCTGACGATCTCGGACACGCGCGACCTCGCGGATGACAAATCCGGCACGGTGTTCGTCGAGCGGATCGCCGCGGCGGGGCATCAGCTCGCCGACCGCGCCATCGTGCACGACGACGTGGAGGAAATCCGCGCCAAGGTGAAAAGCTGGATCGCCGATCGCAATATCGACGTGGTGATCACCACCGGCGGCACCGGCTTCACCGGCCGCGACGTGACGCCGGAAGCGATCGAGCCGCTGTTCGAGAAGCGGATGGACGGCTTTTCCACCGCGTTTCACATGGTGAGCTTTCCGAAGATCGGCACCTCGACGATCCAGACGCGCGCGACAGCCGGCACCGCCAACTCCACCTTCATCTTCTGCGTGCCCGGTTCGCCCGGCGCCTGCAAGGATGCGTGGGACGGCATCCTCGTGCATCAGCTCGACTACCGCTATCGCCCCTGCAACTTCGTCGAGATCCTGCCGCGGCTCGACGAGCATCTGCGCCGCGAGAAGGCGAAAGGCGCGACCGCGTAACGCAAGGGAGGAGGCGATGGCGACGGCCGCACAGCTTCGCAAGATCGCACTGTCGCTCGAGGGCACGACCGAAGCGCCGCATTTCGACCGCGCCGCGTTCAAGGCGAAGCGCATCTATGTGACGCTCGCCGCGGACAAGAAGACCGCGAACTTCAAGTTCAGCCCGGACGAGCAGGAATTGAAGTGCATGGTCGCGCCGGATGCCTTCGCGGCGATCCCCAATGCGTGGGGCAGGCAGGGCTGGACCTGCGGCACGCTGGCGGCCTTGTCGGAAACCGAACTGCATGCCGCGCTGGAGATGGCCTGGCGCCACGCGCAACCGCCGGCGAAGAAGGCGAAGCGCAAAGCCGCGCGGTGATCGTTCTTGATCCGCCTCATCCTGAGGAAGCCGCGGAGCGGCCGTCTCGAAGGATGGCGGCCACAGCAGCGCGCCCGCCCATATTCTTTTGACGCAATCCTGCGGATTGCTTCGGGTTCGAGACGCGATGCTGACGCGATGCCCTCACCATGCGGCTGCGAGAGAGAGCGACGACTCTCTCACCACGTCATCACCGGGCATAGCCGTTCGAAGAACGGCGTCCTTACGAACGTCTATGTCCGGTGATCTCGATGAGGTGAGCACAGTGCCAGCCTAAGCGGGATGGCCGGGACATCAGGGCGTTTACGCCCGTCTTCGACGGGCCATGCCCGCGCATGACGTGGAGAGAGGATCGCGTCTGTCCCTCCGCCTCATCCTGAGGAGCGATGCGCAGCATCGCGTCTCGAAGGATGCGGCGGCCACAGTCGCTCCCGCCTCATGGTTCGAGACGCATCGCTGACGCGATGCTCCTCACCATGAGGCTTTGAGAGAGGTACGCCACTCTCTCAGCCGTCATGCGCGGACGTGTTCCGCGCATCCACGTCTTTGGCGCGACGAAAGAAGCAGGACGTGGATACCCGCAACACGTGCGGGCATGACGTGGAGAGAGGATCGCGTCTGTCTCTCCGCCTCATCCTGAGGAGCGGGCGAAGCCCGCGTCTCGAAGGGCGAGGCGGCCCTAGTATCGCGCTCGCGTCATTTGCCGACGCGATCCTGGCGGGTCGCTTTGGTTCGAGACGCAATGCTGACGCATCGCCCTCATCATGAGGCGTCAAGAGAAGGGGGAGCGAGCGGCGCTACAACACCAAATCCCACGTCTCGCCGACGATCTTCGGACCCCAGTCGCTGTGCGGCTTGGTCGAGGTGAGCGTGAAGCCTGAGCGCTGATAGATGCGCCGCGCGGCGGTGAGGTTGCTGTGGGTCCACAAGGTCACGCGGCGATAGCCGGCGGCGCGGGCGAAGGCGATGCATTCCTGCGTCAGCTTTTCGCCGATGCCGTGGCCGCGCGCCCACGGCTCGACCAGCAGCAGACGGATACGCGCGACCTCCTCGGAATCTTTCATCAGGAAGATCGAGCCGGCCCGCGCGCCGTCGCGTTCGGCGATCCAGCAGCGCTCGCGGCGGGGATCGTGCTTCTCGACGAAGTCGGCGGCGATACGCGCGCACAGGCCCTCGAACGGTCCGCGCCAGCCGTAATCGCGCCCGTAAATGGTGCCGTGCCGCTCGACGATCCAGCCGAAATCGCCGGGCGCGGGTGCTCGCAGGATGAACGGCGCCGCCGGATGATCGCCGGAGAGAGCGCGGCGGATCGTATCCATCGCGGCGGCGATATCGTGCTGCGTGCTCTCCGGCAGCGCCGCCAGCATCTCGCCGATGCCGCGGCGTGTGGCGTTCTCCAGCGCTTCGTACTGGCGGCGGCCGCGGGCGGTGGCCGACAGCAGCGTTTGCCGGCCATCGGTCTTCGAGGCTTCGCGGCGGATCAGGCCGTCCTTCTCGAACCGCGACAGGATGCGGCTGAGATAACCGTTGTCGAGGCCGAGATCGCGGGCGATTTCGCCCGCGGCGGGACGGTCGCGATGGACGATCTCATAGAGCACCCGCGCTTCGGCCAGCGAGAACGGGCTCGCCTGGTAGTGCGCTTCGAGCACGCCGATCCGCTGGGTGTAGAAGCGGTTGAAGGCGCGGACCGCATCGATCCGGTGGGACGAAGCGACGGCGGGGGCGGCGGCGTCGGGCATCGGCGTATCTCCTGATGCCTGACACAGTCAAATAATTGTTTGACTAAGTCAATGATCGCGCGGTGGCGCCCAGCAGCATGATCTTGCGCCGGCCGATCCGCCGCAGGAATTCCGCCTCCGGATTGCCGCCGCCCGCGCGGTGGCCGCCGAGGCTGCGATAAAGCTGCTTGGAGATGATCAGGCCCTGGTCCGGCCGCACGCCGCCGAACAAGGCGGAGCCGAGCGCGCTGATGGCCTGCGCCAGGGGAGCCTGCGCCCGTGGCGCGGCGCGGAATGCGGCCGAGCGGCGCGGCCCGGCCATCGGCGCTTCCTCCATGAAGCGGCCGACCTCATCGACCCAGTTCACGTCGGGCACGCAGCCCGCGCGCAGGAACATCAGCCACGGCGAGCGGGCGGTGGTCGCCGCATCCTTCAGCCGGGTGCCAAGCGGATCGGACGAAACCACGAACTGGCAGCCTGCGTGATCGGCGACCTGCGCGGTCGCGTCCACCGAGCCGCCATCGGTGACGATGACGTCGCTGATCAAGCCGGCGGTGGCGCCGGGCACGAGCGCCGCCAGCGTCGGCACGAGGCTGCGCTCCGACTCGCGGGTGTGGATGATGACTGTCAGCATGGAACCGGTGGCATCACGGCGGCATTGATACCACATCATGTATGCCCGTCTGCGTACCTAAGGCTGTAAGCGACCGGTGGATGGTCGTACGGGCGCTCTTGCGACAATGTTCATGTTATGTTCTTATCGTTGCATTCAGGGTGCACCGATGTCCCGTTCGTCTGCCATTCGCAAAGTTGATCCCGCCGCCGAGGGCCTCGCGTCCGCGCGGCTCACGTCCGACAGCTCTGGCCTGCTCGACGTCAACGTCGACCGGCAGCGCCGCCGGGGGCGGGGGACGCTGTCCAATGCCTCCGGCCGCTACGAGCCGCTGGCGCGGATCGCCTTCGATGACGGCTGGCAGAGCCTCGAGGAACTGCCGCCGTTCAAGACCGAGGTGAGCGTCGATACGACGCGCAAGATCATCACCCGCAACGACTCACCGGATATCTCGTTCGACCGTTCGATCAATCCGTATCGCGGCTGCGAGCACGGCTGCGTCTACTGCTTCGCGCGGCCGACGCATGCCTATCTCGGCCTGTCGCCGGGGCTCGATTTCGAATCGAAGCTGTTCGTGAAGCCGGATGCGGCCGAACTGCTGGAAAAGGAATTGGCCTCGCCGAACTATCGGCCGAAGGTGATGGCGATCGGCACCAACACCGACCCTTATCAGCCGATCGAGCGGCGTTATCAGGTGATGCGCCGTATTCTCGAAGTCTTAGACAAGGCCGGCCATCCGGTCGGCATCGTCACCAAGTCGGCGCTGGTGCTGCGCGACCTCGACATTCTCGCGCGCATGGCGGAGCGCAATCTCGCCAAGGTGGCCTTGTCGGTGACGACGCTCGACAGCGAACTGGCGCGCAAGATGGAGCCGCGCGCATCGACGCCGGCGCGGCGGCTGGAAGCGCTGCGGCGGCTGTCGCAGGCGGGCATTCCGACCACGGTGATGGTCGCGCCGATCATCCCCGCGCTTAACGACAGCGAGATCGAGCGCATTCTCGACGCGGCCGCTGCGGCCGGCGTCAAGGAAGCCGGCTATGTGCTGCTGCGTCTGCCGCTCGAGGTGCGCGACCTGTTCCGCGAATGGCTGCTGGCCAATTACCCGGATCGCTATCGTCACGTAATGAAGCTCATCCGCGACATGCGCGGCGGCCGCGACTACGATTCGAGCTGGGGCACGCGGATGAAGGGCACCGGCCCCTATGCCTGGCTGATCGGCCGGCGCTTTGAGGTCGCGTGCGAGAAATACGGTTTCAATCAGAAGAAGCGCAAGCTGACCACCGAGCATTTCCAGCCCGGTAAATCCGGCGCCGAGCAGTTGAGCCTGTTCGCGTGAGTATGAGTGCCCCGAAGGCCGTTGTGTCGCTGGTGACGCTCGGCGTCACCGATCTCGCGCGCAGCATCGCTTTCTACGAGCGGCTCGGATTTCGCCGCCGCGCGGCGTCGGCGGACGGTGTCGGGTTTTTCGAAGCCGGGGCGGTGGCGCTCGCGGTTTATCCGGCGGCGGATCTGGCGAACGATGCGGGATTGGAGACAGGCCGCGCGACCTCCGCCGTCTCGCTCGCCTGGAACTGCGCGTCACCGGATGCGGTGGATACCGCGCTGGCCCTCGCGGCGGAGGCGGGCGCGGCGATCCACAAGCGCGGACATACCGTCTCCTGGGGCGGCTATATCGGCTATTTCGCCGATCCCGACGGCCATCTCTGGGAAGTCGCGTACAATCCCGGCTTTCCGCTCGGCAATGACGGGCGGCTCACCTTACCGGACTGAGCGCCGGACCGGATTTGTCCCCGGCGTTCACAGCCGACGCTGATTTCAAGAGTTCCGGTCATTCGCGGTCTTGCCGTCGCCATTGCTTCACGGCAAGGCTGCGCACATGCCACAGCCGAATCGCAGCAATCCGAAACGCAGGGACGCCGAACCGCGGCTGCCGATCGCGGAAACAGTGGTGCGGCCGACCTTCCGCCGCGAGCGCCGCGCGCTGGCGAAGGGAGTCTGGCCGGTCGCCGGATGCGACGAGGCGGGGCGCGGACCGCTCGCCGGGCCGGTGGTCGCGGCGGCGGTGGTGCTCGATCCGCAGCGCATCCCGCGCGGCCTCAACGATTCCAAGAAGCTCGACGCCGCGGAGCGCGAAAAGCTCTACGACAAGATTTGCGCGACCGCCGATGTCGCGGTGGCGTTCGGCTCGACGCAGCGGATCGATCGCGACAACATCCTGCGCGCGTCGCTGTGGGCCTTGGCGCGCGCGGTCGGCTCGCTGTCGGTGCGGCCGAAGCTCGTCTATGTCGACGGACGCGACCGCATCGACGTCTCGTGCGACTGCGAGGCGGTGATCGGCGGGGATGCGCTGGTGCTGTCGATCGCGGCAGCCTCGATCGTCGCCAAGGTGACGCGCGACCGGCTGATGCGCCGTATCGGCGCGATGCATCCAGGCTACGGCTTTGAGCGGCACATGGGTTACAGCGTGCCGGAACATGTGGCTGCGCTGCGCACGCTCGGGCCGACCATCCATCACCGGCAGTCGTTTGCGCCGGTGCGCCTGCGGCTGGCGCAAGACCAGGCCGTCCTTGAATCCGTGACCGAAGCGGCCGTGTTGCCTCTCTAGCGCGGTTTCTCTATGTCTGCGGGGCACCATCCTTCGCGCCCGCAGACCATTCCATGCATTACGTCTCGCTGATCGTCGAGTTTCTGCGTGGCCGGCCCGCGGTGGTGTTCTGGACCGCGGCGCTGGGGCAGGCGGCGCTCTGGTTCGCGATGCCCGCGCTGTTCTACAGCGCCCCGCCGAACGGGCTCGCTCAGGTGCTGACGGTCGGCCAGCAATTCATGCTCGGCAGTTATCTCGGCCCGCCGCTGGCGTTCTGGCTCGCCGAGCTTGCGTTCCGCGCGGCGGGTAGTGCCGGCGTCTACCTGCTGGCGCAGTTGTGCGTCGTCGTCGCGCTGTGGGCGGTGTTCAAGCTCGGCAGCGCCATCGTCGGCGTGCGCCATGCGGTGCTCGCCGTGCTGCTGATGATCGGCATCTCGGCGCTGACATTGCAGACGGTCGACTTCGGCCCGGCGATCCTCGCGCTGCCGTTCTGGGCCTTGGCTGTGCTGCACTACTGGCGCGCCGCGTGCGAAGGGCAGCGCGGCACTTGGCTGCTGCTGGCGCTCGATCTCGGGCTGCTGCTGCTCACCAGCGCCGGCGGGTTGATCCTGCTCGGGCTGATCATCCTCTACACGCTGGTCGATCCGCGCGCGCGTGCGTCGCTTCGCGCTGTCGAGCCGTGGCTCGCCGTTGTGCTGTTGCTGTTCGTCGTCGCGCCGTATCTCGGCTGGATGTCGCAGCGTTCCGATCTCGCATGGACGCAGATCGCCGAATTCTGGCGGACGGCAGCACCGACCGCCGCGCTGCGTTTCGGCGGTCTGGTGATCGTCGCGCATATCGGCCTGATGGTGCTGATCGGTCTGGCCGGCGGCTGGCCGCGCGACCGGCGCGAGCGTCCACCGGTGATCGAGGATCGCGCACGGGCGGCGCGCGGACGCTGGTTCATCATCGTCTTTTCCGTGGTGCCGATCCTCGCGGCACTGGCACTCGCGGCGCTGATCGGCAGCACCAAACCCCTGGAGCCGATCGGCCCGTTCGTGTTGCTGTCCGGTTTGCTGGTCATCGCCATCACCGGCACGCGGATCAGGCTTTATCGCGAGCGGCTCGTCAGCTTCGCGTGGCTTGGCCTGCTGGTGCTGCCGCCGGTGATCATCGTGTTGGTACTCGGCCTCGGACCGTGGGTCGCGGCGTCCGAATTCCGCGTGGCGCAGCCGGCCGATGCCATGGGCAAGTTCTTCGCCGACAGTTTCCAGCGCCGCACCGGGCAGCCGCTGCGCTATGTGGCCGGCGATGAGCGGCTCGCGGCGGTGGTGTCGATCGGTGCGCCGAGCAGGCCTTCGGTCTACACGGTGACCGAGCCGACGCATTCGCCTTGGGTGACGGCGGAGCGTTTCCGTCAGACCGGCGGCATCGTCGTCTGGCCGTTGACCGATACGATCGGCACGCCGCCGCCGGCGATCCGCGATGCGTTTCCCGGTCTGGTGGTGGAAGTGCCGCGCGTGTTCGACCGCCCCGTCGAAGGCCGCCTGCCGCTGTTGCGCGTTGGCTGGGCCGTCGTTCGCCCGGCGGCGACCGCTTCGGCTCAGTGATAGCTTTCGCCCTCCTTTACCTTGCCGCGGAACAGCCAGTAGATCATCACCGTGTAGCCGAGGATGATCGGCAACAGCACCAGCGTGCCGATCAGCATGAAGATCTGGCTCGCCGGCACGGCAGCCGTATCCCAGACGGTGAGGGAAGGCGGCACGAGATACGGGAAGTTGGAAATCACCAGGCCGAGATAGCCGAGGAAGAACAGCACGATCGAGGCGAAGAACGGCAGGATCTCGCGACCCTTCTCGATCCAGCGCCATAACAGCAGCGCGACGATGCCGGTGACGACCGGTACCGGCCACAGATAGTAGAAATTCGGCAGCGAGAACCAGCGCGCCGAGATGCGCTCCGACATCAGCGGCGTCCACAGGCTGACGATGCCCATGCACACGAGCACGGCCAGCAGCAGCACTTTCGCCTGCGCGCGGCCGCGCCGGCCGACGGGACCTTCGGCTTTCATCATCAGCCAGGTCGCGCCAAGCAGCCCGTAGCCCGCGACCAGCGACAGGCCGCACAGCGCGCTGAACGGTGTCGCCCAGTCGAACGAACCGCCGGAAAAGGCGCCGTTCTGGACAGGGATGCCCTGGATCAATCCGCCAAGGATGACGCCCTGCGAGAACGCCGCGACGATGGAGCCGGCGGTGAAGGCGAAACTCCAGCGTTTTTGCGAGTCCGACACGCTGCGGAATTCGAACGCTACGCCGCGAAAGATCAGGCCGAGCAGCATGACGATTACCGGAAGATACAGTGCCGGCATGATCACCGCATAGGCTTGCGGAAAGGCGACGAACAATCCGCCGCCGCCGAGCACCAGCCAGGTCTCGTTGCCGTCCCAGAACGGCTTGACCGTCGCCATCATCTGATCGCGTTCCCGCTCGTCGCGCGCGAACGGAAACAGGATGCCGATGCCGAGGTCGAAACCGTCGAGGATCACGTAAAGCGACACCGCGGTACCGATCAGCGCCGCCCAGATCACCGGGAGATACCATTCCATGGCGCGCCCCTTTACGGTTTCGATATGGCTTCGCGCGCCGCGGAACGTGCCGCGCCGAGCGGGTTGTTCGGCAGGCCTTCGCTGTCGTCGCTGATCGCGCTGCCTTCCGGCCCGCGATTGATCAGCCGGTTGATGTAATAGATGCCCATCGAGAAGATGATGCCGTAGGTGACGACGAACAGAGCCAGCGTGCCGGCAATGGTCGCAGCCGGCACCGGCGAGGTCGCATCCACGGTGCGCAGAATGCCCTGCGCGATCCAGGGCTGGCGTCCGGTCTCGGTGACGACCCAGCCGGCGATCACGGCGACGAAGCCGATCCACCAGGACTGTGACATGACCCACAGATACCAGCGGGTTTCGACCAGCGTGCCGCGCCACCACAGGAACGCGCCGTAAAGCGCCGCCGCGATCATGAAGAAGCCGATCGCCAGCATGATCCGAAACGCGAAAAACACCGGCACCACAGGCGGACGATCCTGCGGCGGCACGCTCGTCAGCCCGGGAAACAGGCCGTCGACCTTGTGCGTCAGGATCAGCGACGAGCCGCGCGGGATCGCGATGCCGAAGCGGTTGGTCTCCGCTTTCTCGTCCGGCCAGGCGAAGATGTAGAAGTCCCCGGGCTTGCTGCCGTCCCAGTGGCCTTCCATCGCCGCGACCTTGATCGGCTGATGTTCGAGCGTATTGAGGCCGTGCTGGTCGCCGATCAGCAGTTGCAGCGGCGCCAGCACCGCCATCAGGCCGATCGCCATGCGCACCATGGTCCGTGCCTGCTCGCCGTGAATGCCTGCGAGGAGATAGCGCGCGCCGACCGCCAGCACCACGAAGCCGGTGGTGAGATAGGCGGCATTGAGCATGTGCGCGAAGCGATAGGGGAAGCTCGGATTGAACACCACGGCGAGCCAGTCGACCGGATAGGCGATGCCGTTGCGCACCTCATGCCCTGCCGGCGTCTGCATCCAGGAATTGGCCGAGAGAATCCAAAATGCCGAGATCGCGGTGCCGACCGCGACAACGGCCGCCGACAGCACATAAAGCCACGGCGGCACGCGGTTGAAGCCGAACAGCATAATGCCGAGGAAGGTGGCCTCCAGGAAGAAGGCGGTAAGCACTTCGTAGCCGATGAGCGGGCCGATCACATTACCGACGACGACCGAGAACCGGCTCCAGTTGGTCCCGAATTGATAGGACAGCACGATGCCGGACACCACGCCCATGGCGAACGACACGGCGAAGATCTTGCTCCAGAACCGCATCAGCAGGTGGTAGCGCTCGGTCCCGGTGCGCAGCCACATCGCGCCGAGCGTGGCGATATAGGCCGACAGGCCGATCGTGAAGCTCGGGAAGATGATGTGGAATATGATCGTGAAGGCGAACTGCAACCGGGCCAGCAGAACCGGATCCATATCCATCGGCATGCTCCGCAGCGGTGTGCCGGCGCCGCGTCCCGGCACCGGCCAATCGGGGACTCGCCGCATGTTCGCGCCTTGAGCCGAGGAAAGAAAGCAGCTTGTGGGTTACGCGCTGCTGGTATGTCGGCGGCTTGCGGGGAGCGCTATTGTGCCGCAGGGCAGAGCACAGGGGGCCGGACATGGCGCAGACATCGGAACCATCACCCGTCGGCAGCAATGATGCCGCGTCGGGTGGGGCACTTGATCGTTATTTCGGCCTTCGTGCGCAGGGCACCAATGTGCAGACCGAGATCGTCGCCGGTCTCACCACCTTCCTGACGATGGTCTACATCATATTCGTCAATCCGCAGATTCTCGGCAAGGCCGGGATGGATCCGGGCGCGGTGTTCGTCGCGACCTGTCTCGCCGCCGCCGCCAGCACGCTGGTGATGGGCCTCTACGCCAATTATCCGATCGCGCTCGCCCCGGGCATGGGGCTTAACGCCTTTTTCGCCTTCACGGTGGTGCTCACTTACAAGTTCACCTGGCAGCAGGCGCTGGCGGCGGTGTTCTGCTCCGGCGTGCTGTTCTTCCTGATCTCGGTGTTCAAGCTGCGGCAATATGTGATCGAGTCGATCCCGACCAATCTCAAGCTCGCGGTGTCGGCGGGCGTCGGATTGTTCCTGGCCATCATCGCGCTCGAGGAGGCGAAGCTCGTCGTCGCGCATCCGGCGACACTGGTGACGCTCGGCGACATGAAGAACCCGGCGACGCTGCTGGCGCTGCTCGGTTTCGTGCTGATCGTCGCGCTCAATTACCGGCGCGTGATCGGCGGCACGCTGATCGGCATCCTGATCGTGACGTTCGCCGGTCTGCCGTTCGGTCTTGCCAAATTCACGGGCGTTGTGTCGATGCCGCCGTCGCTGGCGCCGACCTTCCTGCAGCTCGACTTCTCGCGGCTGTTCGATCTGACCTTCCTGATCGTGGTGTTCGCGATCCTGTTCGTCGACGTGTTCGACAATGCCGGCACGCTGATCGGCGTCACGCACCGTACCGGGCTGATGCAGAACGGCACCTTGCCGCGGATGAAGCAGGCGCTGATCTCCGACAGCTTCGCCGCGATGTTCGGCTCGCTGATCGGCACCTCGACGACGACGAGCTATATCGAAAGCGCGTCGGGCATCCAGGCGGGCGGCCGGACCGGATTGACGGCCGTCGTCGTCGCGATCCTGTTCCTGCTCGCGCTGTTCTTCTCGCCGCTCGCCGGCATGGTGCCTGCCTATGCCACGGCGGCGGCGCTGCTTTATGTCGCCTGCGTGATGGCGCGCGGTCTCGCCGAAGTCGACTGGGACGACATCACCGAATACGCACCGGCGGTGGTGACGGCGATCGCCATGCCGCTGACCTATTCGATCGCGACGGGCATCGGGCTCGGCTTCATCACTTATGCCGTCATCAAGATCATCGCCGGCAAGGCGCGTGAAGCGGCGCCGGCGGTGCTGGTGCTGGCGCTGCTGTTCGCCATCAAGTTCGCGATCGCCGGATGAGCACCGGCGCGCTCCAGTCCTGGTACGGCCATTGGCAATTCTGGGCGCTGCTGTCGGCGGTGTTCGCGGCGCTGACCGCGATCTTCGCCAAGGTCGGTATCGAGGCGATCAACTCCGATCTTGCGACGCTGATCCGCACCGGCGTCATTCTGGTGACGCTGGCCTTGATCGTTGTCGTGAGCGGACAGTGGCAATCGCCATCGACGATCTCCGGACGCACCTGGCTGTTCCTCGTGCTGTCCGGGCTCGCGACCGGCGCGTCGTGGCTGTGTTATTTTCGCGCGCTGAAAATCGGGCAGGCGGCGCAGGTCGCGCCGATCGACAAACTCAGCGTTGTGCTGGTCGCGATCTTCGGCGTGCTGTTTCTCGGCGAGACGCTAAGCCTGCGCGGCTGGATCGGCGTCACGCTGGTCAGCGCCGGCGCGGTGCTGCTCGCGTGGTAGCTAGTTGTTCGGCCGGCTGAAGGTGAAGCCGACATAAGGCGGCGTGCCGCTCTTCTGCGACGGTGCCAGTTGCCGGAAGGTGGCGGAGCCCGGTGTCTGGTCGAAGCCGGTGACGTCATGGGCCACGTCGCGCGATTTGCGGCCGCCGTCGAGGCGCAATTCGCCATCGCCGAAGTCGACCGAGCCGAGGCTCGGCTTCTTCATGGTAGCGTCTTGGGACCGCTGCCCGCCATGGGTGACGACGCGGCGCTGCATAACGTTCGGCGTCGACAGATCGAGCGTGGCGGGCGCGCGGTGCGCCTTGGACTTCGTCTCGGCCTTGGTTTCAGAGCGCTTGGTGTCGGTTGATTTGGCGTTGGTCGATGGGGTCTGCGCCAGTGCCGGAGATGCGGCAATCAGAACCGCCCCGACGAGCGGCATCAGCAGGGACGACAGGCACGAACGCGACACGGCACCACCATCGGAACGAACGATTTCGCACCAAGATAGTCGGCGACGCCGGTGAAGCAAACCCTAACGGCGTATTTCGCGGCATGGTTGTGTGGCTTACGCCGGCGGCGATGCCAATGCCTGCTGGATCGCGAGAAAATCGCGCCAGGCCAGCCGTTTCTGGTTCGGCTGCCGCAACAGATAAGCCGGATGCAGCGTCACCATCGCGCGGATTTGCCGTTCGGGCATCGCGTAGGAATACCAGCGGCCGCGCGATTTCAGGATGCCGTCCTTGATGTTCAGCAGCGTCTGCGACGACGGCTTGCCGAGACACACCAGGATTTCCGGATTCACCAGTTCGATATGCCGCTGGATGAACGGCAGGCAGATCATCGATTCCTGCGGGCTCGGATCGCGGTTTCCCGGCGGCCGCCATGGAATGATGTTGGTGATGTAGGTATCGGCGCGTTCGAGACCGATCGCCTTGATCATGCGGTCGAGCAATTTGCCGGAGCGGCCGACGAAGGGGCGGCCCTCGATGTCCTCGTCGCGACCGGGCGCTTCGCCGACGAACATGATCCGCGCCTGCGGATTGCCGTCGCCGAACACGAGTTGCTTGGCGGTGGTCTTGAGCGCGCAGCCGTCGAAGCGGTCGAGGATTGCCCGCAGGTCCTCCAGCGTCGCGGCGCTGCGGGCGGCGGCGCGGGCGGCCATGGCCGCTTCATCGGGCGCGACGACCGGCGTATTTGGCTGGACGGCGGGCGCGGCGACGGGGCGGCGCGGCGCGGCAATCCCGCCCGCGGACTTGACGGGCGCCGGCTCGGGAACGGCAAAGCGGTCGACCGGAACTTCGCCGACCAGCGCATCGACGCCGGCCTCGGCATAAAAGGCGAGCAGATCGCGCGCGGCCTGTTCGGATGAGGGTGAGGACATGGCGTCAGTCTAGCACGGCTGCGCCGGGACGATGCCAGCGGCGGGGCCGATTGCCCAGTTTAGACAAAAATGAAACAAGGTGGCGTCCACAGGAGGAACCGATGGCCGAACTGCCGGCGCGCGAGGCGATGGAATTTGACGTTGTGGTGGTCGGCGCGGGGCCGGCCGGTCTTGCCGCGGCGATCCGCCTGAAACAGGTCAATCCGGATATTTCCGTCGTCGTCGTCGAGAAAGGCTCGGAGGTCGGCGCGCATATCCTCTCCGGCGCGGTGATCGATCCGGTCGGCCTCGACAAACTCATCCCGGACTGGCGCAGCGATGACGATTGCCCGGTGAAGACCGCGGTGACGGACGACCGGTTCTATTATCTGACCGAGCCCGGCGCAGTGCGGCTGCCGAATATCCTGATGCCGCGGCTGATGAGCAATCACGGCAACTACATCGTCTCGCTCGGCAATGCGTGCCGCTGGCTGGCGACCAAGGCCGAGGGGCTCGGCGTCGAAATCTATCCGGGCTTTGCCGCCGCCGAAGTGCTCTACGACGACAACGGCGCGGTGCGCGGCGTCGCCACCGGCGACATGGGCATCGGCAAGGACGGCGAGCCGAAGGACAGCTTCACCCGTGGCATGGAGTTGCAGGCCAAGTACACGCTGTTCGCCGAAGGCGCACGCGGCAATCTCGGCAAGCAGTTGATCGCGCGCTTCAAGCTCGACGAGGGCAAGGAGCCGCAGAAATTCGGCCTTGGCCTCAAGGAATTGTGGGAAGTGGCGCCGGAGCGCAGCCGGCCCGGCCTGGTGCAGCACACGATGGGCTGGCCGCTCGACAATGCGACCGGCGGCGGCTCGTTCCTCTATCACCTCGACGGCAATCTGGTGTCGGTCGGCTTCGTCGTCCACCTCAACTACCAGAACCCGTATCTCTCGCCGTTCGAGGAATTCCAGCGCTTCAAGACCCATCCGCTGGTGCGCGACACCTTCGCCGGCGGCAAGCGCCTCGCTTATGGCGCGCGTGCCATCACTGAAGGCGGCTATCAGTCGGTGCCGAAGCTGACGTTCCCCGGCGGCGCGCTGATCGGCTGCGATGCCGGCTTCGTCAACGTGCCGCGCATCAAGGGCAGCCATAACGCGATGTTGTCCGGCATGCTGGCGGCGGAGCAGGCGGCGGCGGCGCTCGGCGCCGGTCGCGCCAATGATGAGTTGCACGGCTACGAGGATGCGTGGCGCGGTTCCGAGATCGGCAAGGATCTCTACCGCGTACGCAACGCCAAGCCGCTGTGGTCGCGGTTCGGAACCGCGCTCGGCGTTGCGCTGGGCGGTCTGGATATGTGGACCAACACGTTCGGTTTCTCGCTGTTCGGCACGCGCAAGCACGGCAAGCCGGACTCGGAGACCTTGCGTCCCGCGGCCGAGTGCCAGCGGATCGCCTACCCGAAGCCGGACGGCAAGCTGACCTTCGACCGGTTGTCTTCGGTGTTCCTGTCGAACACCAACCACGAGGAGGACCAGCCCTCGCATCTCGTGCTCAAGGACGCCTTGTTGCAGAAGCGGTCCGAGCATGACGTCTTCGCCGGGCCGTCGACCCGCTATTGCCCGGCCGGCGTCTATGAGTGGGTTGAAGAGGGCGGCGATGCCCGTTTTGTGATCAACGCGCAGAACTGCGTCCACTGCAAGACGTGCGACATCAAGGATCCGAACCAGAACATCGTCTGGGTGACGCCGGAGGGTGGTGGCGGGCCGAACTATCCCAATATGTAACGGTGAACCGGGGAAGCGCTGCGGTTATGCCGCGCTTTCGCCGCGTTTGATTGCGACGCAAGGCGACTTCAACTCGCCTTGCGGGGAACCTGCAAACGGGCCATTGTTTGCGAGAATCACTCGTTTCGGTGGCGTTGCGCGTTCATCCCACACCGATGGCGGATCGGCTTGCATGTCGAAATCCGCCGCTTTTGGAGATCAAGCTGGTGACTGTCCCTGGCCTGTTCCGGAGCACCGCGGCTGGTGCGCTCGGTCTGCTGATCGCAAGCGTCCCGCTGACCCTGGCGGCTCAGGCGCCGAGCCCACAGGACCTGCAGGGGGTGACGGCGTCCGGCAGCTATCTGGCCGCGCGCCACGCCGGCCAGCAGCGCGATGCCGCCGCCGCCGCCGCTTACTATCGTTCGGCGCTGCGCAACGACCCGAAGAACAGCGAACTGCTCAACCGCGCTTTTCTCTCGTTCCTGATCGACGGCGAGGTCGATGAATCCCTTAAGCTCGCCGACCGCGTGCTGCAGGCCGACAAGAACGACCGCGTCGCGCGGCTGGTCATCGGCGTGCGCGCGATCAAGCAGAAGCAATATGCCGCCGCTCGCACGCATCTGACCCAGTCGGTGCGCGGTCCGATCACCGATCTCACCGCCACGCTGCTGACCGCATGGTCCTATGCCGGAGCGGGCGACACCAAGAACGCCATCAGCGTGCTCGACCGGCTCGCGGGGCCGGAGTGGTACAGTATCTTCAAGGATCTGCATGCCGGCATGATCCTCGATGCCGCCGGCAGCAAGAAGGATGCCGGCAAGCGGTTCGAGCGCGCCTACAAGGCCGACGGCTCGGCGCTGCGTGTGGTCGAGGCTTATGGAAGCTGGCTGTCACGCAACGGCACCTCCGACGAAGCGATGAAGGTGTTCGAGACCTTCGACAAGATGTTGCCGCGCCATCCGCTGATCGTGGCGTCGATGGACAAGCTCAAGAAGGGCGAAAAGCTGCCGCCGATCGTCGGCAATGCGCAGGCCGGCGCGGCGGAAGCGCTGTACGGTCTCGGCGCTTCGCTCGGCCGCCGCGGCGGCGAGGATCTCGCGATCGTCTATCTGCAGCTCGGCCTGTTCCTCACGCCGCAGCATCCGCTCGCGTTGCTGTCGCTCGCGGATCTCTACGAGTCGTTGAAGAAGCCGGAACTGGCGATCAAGGTCTACCAGCGCGTGCCGCAGGCGTCGCCGCTGCATCGCAATGCCGCGATCCAGATGGCGACCAATCTCGATTCCGTCGACAAGCCGGAAGAAGCGAAGAAGGCGCTGACCGGATTGATCGCGGAAAACCCCAAAGACCTCGAAGCGCTGGTCGCACTCGGCAATATCCAGCGCAGCCGCAAGGAGTTCGCCGCCTGTGCCGACACCTACGGCAAGGGGATCGAGCAGATCGCCAACCCGCAGAAGTCGAACTGGCTGATCTTCTATTTCCGCGGAATTTGCTACGAGCGCTCGAAGCAGTGGCCGAAGGCGGAAGCCGATCTCAAGAAGGCGCTGGAGCTCTACCCCGAGCAGGCCAATGTGCTGAACTATCTCGGCTACTCCTGGGTCGATCAGGGCCTGAACCTCGATGAGGGCATGGCGATGATCAAGCGCGCCGTACAGCAGCGCCCGGACGACGGCTACATCGTCGACTCGCTCGGCTGGGCCTATTACCGCATCGGCAATTTCGAGGAAGCGGTGAAAAACCTCGAACGCGCCGTCGATCTCAAGCCGGAAGACCCGACCATCAACGATCACCTCGGCGACGCTTATTGGCGCGTCGGGCGCGTGCTCGAAGCGAAATTCCAGTGGGCGCATGCGCGCGATCTCAAGCCAGAGCCGGAAGAGCTTCCGAAGATCGAGGCGAAGATCGCCAACGGCCTGACCGAGGAAACATCCTCGCAGGCGAAAGCCGCCGAAAAGGCGAAGAAGGATGGCGGCGGCTGATCCGCCGCCGATCCGAAGCGTGAGCGAGACGCTGACCGAGTTAGCGCCGGCGAAGGTCAACCTGACCTTGCGCGTCCTGCGGCGGCGCGCGGACGGCTATCACGATCTCGACAGTCTCGTGGCGTTCGCCGATCTGGCGGACACGGTGGGTTTTACACCCGGCGAGGCTTTCGGATTGCGTGTCAGCGGTCCCGGTGCCGGCGATTGCGGCGATCCTTCCGCCAATCTGATCCTGAAAGCCGCCGACGCGCTGGCGGCGAGAGTGGAGTATCTGACGCGCGGCACGTTCGATCTCGACAAGCACTTGCCCGTGGCCGCCGGTCTCGGCGGCGGTTCGTCGGACGCCGCGGCGGCGTTGCGGCTGCTGGCGCGTGCCAATGGCATCGCCGCGAACGATCCGCGCATTGTCGCTGCAGCGGAAAGTGTCGGCGCCGACGTGCCGGCCTGTCTCGCTCCGGTAGCGCGGGTGATGCGCGGCATCGGCCACGATCTTGGGCCGCCCGTTGGTTTGCTGCCGCTGCCGGCGGTGCTGGTCAATCCCCGCGTGGCGGTGGCGACGGCGGCTGTGTTCCGTGCGCTCGCTCTCCCGGTTGATGGAAATCAGGCACCGCCAAATCCGCCGAAGGCGCGAGCAGAGCTGCGCGACTGGCTGCGGGCGCAGGGCAATGACCTCGAAGTGCCGGCGCGTCATATCGCGCCGGTAATCGGCGATGTGCTCGACGCGCTGCGGGCGCAGCCCGGTGTCGATGTGGTGCGCATGTCCGGCTCGGGGGCGACCTCCTTCGCGCTGTTTCCCGATATCGCGACGGCTCAAGCGGCGGCGGCCGCGTTATCATCCGCGCAGCCGCGCTGGTGGGTGAGGGTGACGACGCTGCGCTGAGGTTCGATGTCTCAGTGCGTGCGCGAGATGCAGAAGTCGACGGTTTCTTCCAAAGCGAGCTTCATCTCGCAGGCCGGGATCAGCGCCAGCGCATCCTTCGCCATATTGCCGTAGTGATGCGCGCGGCCGATCGTATCCTCGATGGCGCGGTGCCGCGTCATCAGCGCGATGGCGTGATCGAGATCGCCGTCCTTGATCTCGCCCTGCGTCAGCGTGCGGTTCCAGAACTCGCGGTCGCTCTCAGAACCGCGGCGGAACGACAGCAGTACCGGCAGCGTGATCTTCCCCTCGCGGAAGTCGTCGCCGACATTCTTGCCGAGTTTCTGCGCCTTGCCGGAGTAATCCAGCGCATCGTCGATGAGCTGGAAGGCGATGCCGAGATTGACGCCATAGGAGCGGCAGGCGGTCTGTTCCGGCTTCGGCCGGCTGGCGAGCACGGGACCGACCTCGCAGGCGGCGCCGAACAGTTCCGCGGTCTTGGCGCGGATCACCGCGAGATATTCGTCCTCGGTGGTGGCGGTGTTCTTGGCCGCCGCGAGCTGCATCACCTCGCCCTCGGCAATCACCGCGGCGGCGGTCGACAGGATGTCGAGCGCGCGCAGGCTGCCGACCTCGACCATCATCTTGAATGCCTGGCCGAGCAGGAAGTCGCCGACCAGCACGCTGGCCTCGTTGCCCCAGACCATCCGCGCGGCGAGCTTGCCGCGGCGCATCTCGCTCTCGTCGACCACGTCGTCGTGCAGCAGGGTGGCGGTGTGCATGAACTCGACCGCAGCGGCGAGCTTCACATGGCCGTCGCCGGTCGCGCCGGTGAGCTGCGCCATCGCCAGCGTCAGCATCGGCCGCAGCCGCTTGCCGCCCGAGGAAATCAGGTGGTTCGCCACCTCCGGGATCATCGTGACGTCGGAGCCGGTCCGCGACAGGATGGTCGCATTAACCCGTTCCATGTCAGGGGCGACCAGATCGACCAGACGGTTGATCGAGGCCTGCTGCTGGCTTTCAAATGGAACGATAACGGCCAAAACGGTTCTCCAAGTCAAAGGACGTGCGAGCATAGAAACGCTATGCTGGCGCGGCAAGCCCGCGACGCAACCTTGTCGGCGGGAAAGCGTTGGCATTCCCGGCCTCCGGCACAATGCCGCAGGCTCAGGCAGGAGAGCGGCTTTGGCGGACAGGCGGGAAGCGATCGCGGGGCTTCGCAGCAACGATCTCGGCAGCTACCGTATCGCCGTTCTCGTGCCCTGTTACAACGAAGAGGTCGCTATCGCCAAGGTGGTGGCGGATTTCCGCTCGGCGCTGCCGGAGGCGTCGATCTTCGTTTATGACAACAATTCGAGCGACGGGACGATGGCGGCCGCTCGTGCCGCCGGCGCCAGCGTCCATCGCGAGGAACATCAGGGTAAGGGCCACGTCGTCAAGCGCATGTTCGCCGACATCGAGGCGGATATCTATGTGATGGCGGACGGCGACGCGACCTACGACGCGCCAAGCGCGCGGCCGATGATCCAGAAGCTCCTCGACGACCGGCTCGACATGGTGGTCGGCACCCGCGTCCATCGCGAGCAGGAGGCCTATCGGGCCGGCCACGTTACCGGCAACAAGGTGCTGACCGGCTTCGTCGCGCAGGTGTTCGGGCAGCGCTTCACCGATATCCTGTCCGGCTACCGGGTATTTTCGCGGCGCTTTGTGAAGTCCTTCCCGGTGCTGTCGGGCGGCTTCGAGATCGAGACCGAGTTGACCGTGCACGCGCTCAATCTCGGGCTGCCGGTGGGTGAACTCGACACCCCGTATTACGCACGGCCGGAAGGCTCCGCCTCCAAGCTCAACACCTGGCGCGACGGTTTCCGCATTCTGTGGATGATCGGCAAGCTCTACCGTTCGGAACGGCCGCTCGCCTGTTTCGGCCTGATCGGCCTGTTTCTGGCGCTCGTGTCGATCGTTCTCGCCATTCCGATCGCGATCACCTATGTCGAGACCGGGCTGGTGCCGCGGCTGCCCACGGCTGTGTTGTCGATGGGCCTGATGCTGCTGGCGTTCCTGTCGCTCGCCAGCGGGCTGATCCTCGATACGGTGACGCGCGGCCGGCGCGAATTGAAGCTGATGGCCTATCTTGCGCATCGCGCGCCGGGTGAGGAACGGCAGCGCGGATAAGGAAAGCCGGGGGGCGGCGTTGCGGGAATTGGTGCGGACTAACGATACGGTGCTGGTCTCGGCGATCGGCGCGCTGCTCGCCGCGGCGGATATCCATCATCTGGTGTTCGATCAGAACATGAGCGTGCTGGAAGGCTCGCTCGGCGTTCTGCCGCGGCGGGTGCTGGTGGCGGACGACGATCTCGCGGCGGCGCGGCGCGTGCTGCGCGACGCCGGCCTCGCCCATGAGTTGCGCGCCGATGCGCGGGCGGGCGCGGGTCTCGCGGTGACGCAGGACGCGGTGCTCGGTGGCCGGCTTACCTTGCGCCAGCCCAAGCGCGGCCATCGCGTCGGCCATGACGCGATCCTGCTGGCCGCCGCGGTGGACGCAAAGCCCGGCCAGCATGCGGTGGATTTCGGCGCGGGGGTCGGCTCCGCGGGGCTCGCTTTGGCACGAAGGGTCGAAGGCGTCAGGGTGACGCTGACGGAGATCGACGAGGCGCTGTGCGAACTCGCGGCCGACAACATCGCGCTTAATGGATTTCAGGAGCGAGCGCGGGTGGTGCATGTCGACGTCACCGATCCGGCTTCGCTGGCGCATGAGGGGCTCACGCCCGGCAGCGTCGACCACGTGCTGATGAATCCGCCGTTCAACGATCCGCACCGTCAGCAGTCGTCACCCGATGCGTTGCGCCGGCTTGCCCACATGGCGCCCGAGGATCTGTTGCCGCGCTGGGTCGAGGCGGCGCGGGATCTGCTGCGGCCCGACGGCAGCCTGACCTTGATCTGGCGGGCGGAGGAGGACGAAGTGCTGGCGGCTTTGCGTGACTTTTCCACGGTAGCGCTATTGCCGATTGTTCCGACGCCGGGCAAGCCGCCGATCCGGCTGATCGCGCGCGCGCAACACGGCGTATCAGCGTTGCGGCAACGATGCAGACCATTGGTGCTCAATTCGGAGGCAGGTGAACCGTCAGCCGCCGCGGAGGCCATCCTGCGCGCGGCGCAGCCGCTGCCGCTCGTCGAGGAGGAGGCTTAACGGCGGCGGCGCCAGCGCGCGAATTTTGCCTGGAAAATTTGCCGATGCTGATCGCGATACCCGGACAGGCCGATGATCGCGCCCAAAGTCACGAACAATGCGGTCAGTTTGAGGTCCATGGTCATGCTCTCGTCGTCAGGCTTTCATTCGGCCGATCCGTCATCGGCCATCGTGTCGAGAACCAACCTTTAGGGCGGGCAAAAGATCGGGCAATTCACGTGACCGTGAATCCGATCACACGCTCGCGAGCGCTGCCGTCGGAGCACGGCTTGGCGGCGGAGCGAAGGTCGTCTATCCAAAGACTTAACGAGAAATCCCTGGCGAGGCCCGCGTGCGTGAATTTTTGAAAAATCTGATTCCGGCGCGCTGGCGTCGCGATGGTGCCGTGGTGCCAGTGGTGCGCCTGCAGGGCGTGATCGGCTTTTCCACGCCGCTGCGGCCGGGCATGACGCTGGCCTCTGTGTCGCGGCCGCTTGACCGTGCCTTCGCGGTGAAGGGCGCCAAGGCGGTGGCGCTGTCGATCAATTCGCCCGGCGGCTCGCCGGCGCAATCGCATCTGATCTGCCGCCGCATCCGTCAGCTCGCGGCGGAGAAGAACCTCCCGGTCATCGCCTTCATCGAGGACGTCGCGGCCTCCGGCGGCTACATGATCGCCTGCGCCGCCGACGAGATCATCGGCGACACCTATTCGATCGCCGGCTCGATCGGCGTGGTCGGCGGCTCGTTCGGCTTCCATAAGCTGATCGAGAAGATCGGCGTCGAACGCCGGCTCTATACGTCCGGCGAGCACAAGGCGATGCTCGATCCGTTCCTCCCGGAGAAGCCGGACGACGTGGAACGCATCAAGGCGGTACAGCGCGAAATCCATCAGTCGTTCATCGCGCTGGTGAAGGAGCGCCGCGCCGGCAAACTCAACGGTGAGGATGCCGAGTTGTTCTCCGGCGAATACTGGACGGCGGAGCGCGCGCGAAGCCTCGGCCTCGTCGACTCCATCGGCGATCTGCGCAGCGTCTTGCGCGCGCGCTACGGCGAGAAGGTGAAAACGCCGCTGATCGCCGAGAAGAAAGGCCTGCTCGGCCGGTTCATGCCGTCGGTGTCGCGCGATGCGCTCGGCGCGCTCGCGGGCATGCCGGACGAATGGGTGTCGAGCGTCGAGGCGCGCGCGCTCTGGTCGCGCTACGGATTCTAAGCCATGCCGATAGTCAATGCCGGCGGCGCCCGGTTCGGTTACGACCTCGACGGTGAGGGCGAAACGCTCGTCCTGCTCCATGAGATCGGCGGCACGCGGCGGAGCTGGGCGCCGGTGATCCCGGCGCTCGCGAAGCGCTTTCGCGTGCTCGCCTATGATCAGCGCGGTTGCGGCCAGTCCGATCCGATCATCGGCGAGTTCTCGCTGGCGACACACATCGTCGATCTGCGCACGCTGCTCGCCGCGCTCGGATTGCGCGGTCCATTGCATCTTGCCGGCGACGCGATCGGCACAGCGCTGGCGGTGCGCTATGCGACGACGTTTCCGGGGACCGTGGCGTCGCTGGTGCTGGCCTGTCCGGCGCTCAGCGTGAGCGAGGACCGCAAGGACTATCTCGCCAAGCGCGCCGCGCGGGTGGTGGAAGAGGGGATGGCGTCGACCGTCGAGGGAACGCTCGCCAATTCCTATCCGCCGATCGTCCAGCGCGACGCCGACGCCTACGCCGCCTATCGCGAGCGCTTCCTCGCCAACGATCCGAAGAGCTATGCCGCGATCAATCTCGCCTTCGCGCATTTCGATGCGACGCCGGATCTGCCGCGGCTGAGGTGTCCGACGCTGGTGCTGGCCGGGCATCATGACAAGCTGCGGCCGCCGGTTCAGGTCCGCGCGGTGGCGGAAGCCATTCCGGGCGCGATCTACAAGGAGATCGATTCCGCCCACATCATGCCGATGCAGGCGCCGGGCGACATGGCTACGGCGATGCTGGCGTTTTACGAGCGGTTTGCACCTAAATCCGCCGCTTGAGGCCCCCCGATGACGGAAGTGTCATGGCGCACAGGCGGGAATGCCCCGAAATCGCCTTGATTGCCCCGAGACTCGGAGCCTGATTTCACAACAGGAATACGCCGATGCCGCCCTTCATTATTCCGCCGCTGGTCAAATGGACGCTGGTCGCGCTGGGCGGCGCGGCGATGGTGCATTGGGTGGTGCGTGAGGTGAAGCGCGCCAACGAAGAACTGGAGCGCGCCAAGGTCCGCGCTCGCGTCACCGATGGCGAGCGCCGTCCTTACCTGCGGCTCGACCCGACGACCGGCGAATACCGACCGCAATGAGCGGCGAACTGGCCCGCCGATCGTTAGACTTTTAGCGAATGTGCTGAATGACGCCCGCGGCCGCTTCAGCGGCGCGTCCGGACCTCTTTGATGCTGCCGGACAGCATGGGTGCGAAAAACAGCACCAGGAATGCACAACCAATCATCAAAACCATTGCCAGCCCCTGTCTTATCGACCCTTTTGGATCGTCTTTTGTTGGTCTCTCCCCTAGGCCAACAGGTTCAATGCTCCGTTAAAAAAGGCGCTGCTTGACCCTTCCGGGGACCCGCCTCTAGGGTCCGCGCGATTCCGTCCTTAAGGAACGGTCACCGCGTGGGGTTCAATTGCTCGCTCATCAACCCAATCGAAACGATAACCTTGACCCGGCGCGTTCGTTCCAGGGCCTGATCCTGACCCTCCAGCGGTTCTGGGCCGACCAGGGCTGCGTCATCCTGCAGCCTTACGACATGGAAGTGGGTGCGGGCACCTTCCATCCGGCGACCACGTTGCGCGCGCTCGGCCCCAAGGCCTGGAACGCCGCCTATGTGCAGCCGTCGCGCCGGCCGAAGGACGGCCGCTATGGCGAGAATCCGAACCGCTTGCAGCACTACTATCAGTTTCAGGTGATCCTGAAGCCGTCGCCGCCGGACATCCAGGACCTCTATCTACGCTCGCTTGCCGCTATCGGGATCGATGCCGGCGTGCATGACATTCGCTTCGTCGAGGACGATTGGGAAAGCCCGACGCTCGGTGCCTGGGGGCTCGGCTGGGAATGCTGGTGCGACGGCATGGAAGTGTCGCAGTTCACCTACTTCCAGCAGGTCGCCGGTTTCGAATGTGCGCCGGTCGCGGGCGAACTCACTTACGGTCTCGAGCGGCTGGCGATGTATGTGCAGGGCGTCGACCGCGTCTACGACCTCAACTTCAACGGCCGCGACCACGACAAGAAGGTGACCTACGGCGACGTGTTCCTGCAGGCCGAGCAGGAATATTCGCGCCACAACTTTGAACACTCCGACACGGCGATGCTGTTCGAGCAGTTCAGGATGGCAGAAGGCGCGTGCCAGAAATATCTCGATGCGGGCTGGCAGGACGATAAGAAGGAGCGCCATCTGATGGCGCTGCCGGCTTACGATCAGTGCATCAAGGCCTCGCATGTGTTCAATCTGCTCGATGCGCGCGGCGTGATCTCCGTGACCGAGCGGCAAAGCTATATCCTGCGCGTGCGTGAACTGGCGAAAGCCTGCGGCGCTGCGTGGCTCGCGACCGAAGCCGGCGGGGCGCAAGCGCCTGCGGCACAAGGCAACTGACATGCCCGATCTTCTGCTCGAACTGTTCTCCGAGGAAATCCCGGCGCGCATGCAGGCGAAAGCTGCGGACGATCTGAAGAAGCTCGTCACCGACGCGCTGGTCGACGCGGGGCTGGTCTATGAAGGCGCACGCGCCTTCGTCACGCCGCGCCGTCTCGCACTGACCGTGCAGGGCGTGCCGGCGAAGCAGCCGGACGTGAAGGACGAAAAGAAAGGCCCGCGCGTCGGCGCGCCGGACCAGGCGATCGCCGGCTTCCTGAAAGCTGCCGGTCTTGCGTCCATCGATCAGGCCAAGGTGCAGCCGGACAAGAAGGGCGATTTCTACGTTGCCGTCATCGACAAGCCCGGCCGCGCCGCCATCGAAGTCATTTCGGAGATCATTCCCCGCGTAGTGCGGCAGTTTCCCTGGCCGAAGGCGATGCGCTGGGGCGCGGCCTCGGCGAAACCGGGCGCGCTGCAATGGGTGCGGCCGCTGCACGCCATCGTCGCCACCTTCGGGCCGGAAACCGAGGATCCAGAGGTGCTGTCGTTCGACGTCGAGGGCGTCGCCGTCGGCAACACCACCTATGGCCACCGTTTCATGGCGCCCGGCGCCATCACGGTGAAGCATATCCACGATTACGAAGCGAAGCTCGCCAAGGCGAAGGTTGTGATCGATCCGCATCGGCGGCAGGAGATCATCCTGACCGATGCAAAGAATCTCGCCTTCGCGCAGGGCTATGAACTGTTCGAGGATCAGGGCCTGCTCGCCGAAGTCGCCGGCCTGGTCGAATGGCCGGTGGTGCTGATGGGCTCGTTCGACACGGATTTCCTCTCGACCCCCGGCGAGGTGATCCGCGCGACCATCCGCAACAACCAGAAGTGTTTTGTGGTGCGCGACCCGAAAACGGGCAAGCTCGCCAACAAGTTTATCCTGACGGCGAACATCGAGGCGACCGACGGCGGCAAGGCGATCGTCGCCGGCAACGAGCGCGTCATTCGCGCGCGGCTGTCGGACGCCAAGTTTTTCTACGACACCGACCTCAAGACCAGGCTGGAAGACCGCCTGCCGAAGTTCGAGCAGATCGTGTTCCACGAGAAGCTCGGCACGCAGGCGGAACGGATCGACCGGATCGTTGCGCTCGCCGCCGAACTCGCGCCGCTGGTCGGCGCCGACGTGGAGAAGGCGAAGCGCGCCGCGCGGCTCGCCAAGGCTGACCTACTCACCGAGGTGGTCGGCGAATTCCCTGACGTGCAGGGCCTGATGGGCCGCTACTACGCGCAAGCTCAGGGCGAGGACGCCGCCGTCGCGCAGGCCATCGAGGATCACTACAAGCCGGCCGGTCCGAACGATCGCGTGCCATCCGATCCGGTGTCGATCGCGGTCGCGCTCGCGGACAAGATCGACATGCTGGTGAGCTTCTGGTCGATCGACGAGAAGCCGACCGGATCGAAAGACCCGTATGCGCTACGCCGCGCGGCGCTCGGCGTCATTCGCATCGTTCTCGATAACAAGCTGCGCCTGCCGCTCAACAAATTCTCCAAGGGGGATCTGCTCTCGTTCTTGGCCGACCGCCTCAAAGTGCAGCTCCGCGAACAGGGGGCGCGCCACGATCTCGTCGATGCGGTGTTCGCGCTTGAGGGCCAGGACGACCTGCTGCTGATCGTGAGCCGTGTCGAGGCGCTGGCGGCGTTCCTCGACACCGACGACGGCAAGAACCTGCTCGCCGGCGTCAAGCGCGCGTCCAACATCCTGCGCATCGAGGAGAAGAAGGACGGCAAGACCTTTGCCGGCGCGCCGGATGCCGCGCTGCTGAAGGAGCCGGAGGAGAAGGCGCTCGCATCAGCGGTGGCCGCCGCGAAGTCCGAAGCCTCGGCCGCCGTCGCCAAGGAAGATTTCGCCGCAGCCATGTCGGCGATGGCGAAGCTGCGCGGTCCGGTCGATGCCTTCTTCGACAAAGTGACGGTGAACGCTGACGACAAGGCCTTGCGCGAGAACCGGCTCAAGCTGCTCAACGAAATCCGCGAGGCGACGCGCGCGGTGGCGGACTTCTCGCAGATCCAGGGATAGGGCGGGCCGCGCGCCGTTTTCTCTCCGTCATGCGCGGGCTTGACCCGCGCATCCCGCTTGGGGAAGCACAGCGCTCTCCTTATCGAGATGGCCGGGACAAGCCCGGCCATGACGCGGTGAGAGCGCGACTCCGGTCACATTGCCGCGCCCCGGAACCAAATCCTTCGCGGGTCATTCACCCGCCGCATGATGGATTTCGCCGACATCGAAGACATCGCGCTGCGGCTGCTGGTGGCTGTGCTTGCCGGCGCGGCGCTCGGCTTCAACCGCGAACTGCGCGGCAAGTCGATCGGCGTGCGCACGCTTGCCATTGTCTCGCTTGGCTCGGCGCTGTCGGTGATGGCGGTCGGCAGCGCGGAGAATATCGACGCTGCGAGCCGCGTCATTCAAGGGCTGCTCACCGGCATCGGCTTCCTCGGCGCCGGCGTCATCATCCGGCCGCGCGATAAAGGGGAGGTGGAAGGGCTCACAACCGCCGCCTGCACCTGGACCACGGCGGCGATCGGCGCGCTGTGCGGCGTCGGCGCCTGGACCGTGATCCTGATCGGCATCGCGCTCATCCTGGTGGTGCTGGTCGGCGGCGAATGGGTCAAGCGCCGCTGGCCGACGCTGATGGGCGATTAAGCCGCCTCAGGCGCGCGAATCGCGGGAACCAGCGGGCCTCTCGGCTGTTTCCCTGTCGCCTCGCAACAGGACACCACCCATGGTCATTTCCATCGCTCATTTGACGCCGATCGTGTCGATTCTCGCCGGCATCCTGATTCTCATCATGCCCCGGCTGCTCAACATCATTGTCGCGGTCTATCTCATTTTCATCGGCGTGATGGGGTTGGGGCTCTTCCGCTAGCGCTGAATCCGCCCGGAACGCAGGGATTTGCCCGAGGCGGTCTTCCCCAAAGAGGGCAGGCCGACGGGGTTGCCAGGAAGGGGCTTGCCGTGGTTTGAACGGCCTCGTCCCCTCACGTTTCAGACCTGTGAGTCATGGCCAAAAAATCCAAGCGCCCCGTCGCGAAAGCGAAGTCGTCCGCCGTTGCCAAATCCTCGAAAAAGGCTGCTCCCAAGGCCGCCGCAGTGAAAGCCAGTGCTAAAGCGCCTGCCGAGGCCGCGCCCAAGAGCGCCGCAAAAGCCGGCGGCAAGCACAAGTGGGTTTATTCCTTTGGCGGCGGCAAGGCCGAAGGCCGCGCCGGCATGAAGAACCTGCTCGGCGGCAAGGGCGCGAACCTCGCCGAGATGGCCAATCTGGGATTGCCGGTGCCGCCCGGCTTCACCATCACCACCGAAGTCTGCACCGCCTATTACGAGAACGACCGCAACTATCCGAAAGAGCTGCGCGGTCAGGTCGAAGCGGCGCTGGCGCAGGTCGGCAAGATCACCGGCAAGCTGTTCGGCGATTCCAAGAATCCGCTGCTCGTCTCGGTGCGCTCCGGCGCGCGCGCGTCGATGCCGGGCATGATGGACACCGTGCTCAATCTCGGCCTCAACGATGTGACGGTCGAGGCGCTGGCGGCGAAGTCCGGCGACAAGCGTTTCGCCTATGACAGCTATCGCCGCTTCATCACGATGTATTCGGACGTGGTGCTCGGCATCGGTCACGACCGTTTCGAGGAAATCCTCGACCTGCACAAGGAAAAGCAGGGCTACACGCTCGATACCGAACTCACCGCCGACGATTGGGCGCAACTGATCGAGCGTTACAAGAAGCGCGTGCAGGAAGAACAGGGCAAGCCGTTCCCGCAGGATCCGCACGAACAGCTCTGGGGCGCGATCGGCGCCGTGTTCGGCTCGTGGATGAACCAGCGCGCGATCACCTATCGCCGCCTGCACGACATTCCAGGAAGCTGGGGCACCGCGGTCAACGTGCAGGCCATGGTGTTCGGCAATATGGGGGACACGTCGGCCACCGGCGTAGCGTTCACGCGCAATCCGTCGACCGGCGAGAAGAAGCTCTATGGCGAATTCCTGATCAACGCGCAGGGCGAGGACGTCGTCGCCGGCATCCGCACGCCGCAGGAGATCAGCGAGGCCGCGCGCAAGGAAGCCAATTCCGACAAGCCGTCGATGGAGACGGCGATGCCGAAGGCCTATGCCGAGCTGACTCGCATCTACAACAAGCTCGAGCGGCACTATCGCGACATGCAGGACCTGGAATTCACGGTCGAGCAGGGCAAACTGTGGATGCTGCAGACGCGTTCCGGCAAGCGCACCGCCAAGGCGGCGCTGCGCATCGCGGTCGAACTCGCGAGCGAAGGGTTGATCACCAAGCAGGAGGCGATCACCCGCGTCGATCCCGCCTCGCTCGATCAGCTTCTGCATCCGACCATCGATCCGAAAGCCAAGCGCGACGTGATCGCGACCGGCCTGCCGGCCTCGCCCGGCGCCGCCGGCGGCGAGATCGTGTTCTCGCCCGACGAAGCCGCGCATCAGAAATCGGATGGCCGCAAGGTCATCCTGGTGCGCGCGGAAACAAGCCCGGAAGACATCCACGGCATGCACGCCGCCGAGGGCATTCTCACCACGCGCGGCGGCATGACCTCGCACGCGGCGGTGGTCGCGCGCGGCATGGGCAAGCCCTGCGTCTCCGGTGCCGGTTCGATCCGCATCGATTACGTGGCGCAGACGATGACTGTCGGCGGCCGCACCTTCAAGAAGGGCGACTACATCACCGTCGACGGCTCGACCGGCCAGGTGCTGGCCGGCCGCGTGGCGATGATCGAGCCGGAATTGTCGGGCGAGTTCGCGACGCTGATCGGCTGGGCCGACGCGGTGCGCAAGCTCGGCGTGCGTTCCAACGCCGACACGCCGGCGGACGCCCGCGCGTCGATCCGCTTTGGCGCGGAAGGCATCGGTCTGTGCCGCACCGAGCATATGTTCTTCGACGATGCGCGCATTCAGGCGATGCGCGAGATGATCCTGTCGGACGATGAAACGCAGCGCCGCGCCGCTCTCGCCAAGCTGCTGCCGTTCCAGCGCGCCGATTTCGTCGAACTGTTCGAGATCATGGAAGGGCGGCCGGTGACGATCCGTCTGCTCGACCCGCCGCTGCACGAATTCCTGCCGCACACCGACAAGGAATTGCAGGCGGTTGCGACCGCGATGGGCGCCGACCCGAAGAAGCTCGCCGACCGCGCGCTGTCGCTGTCGGAGTTCAATCCAATGCTCGGCTTCCGCGGTTGCCGTCTCGCGATCGCCTATCCGGAGATCGCGGAGATGCAGGCGCGCGCGATCTTCGAGGCCGCTGCCGACGTGCAGAAGAAGACCGGCAAGCCGGTAATGCCGGAGGTGATGGTGCCGCTGATCGCCACCAAGGCCGAGTTCGATCTGGTGAAGGAACGCATCGACGCCATGGCCGAGGCGGTGAAGAAGGAGAAGGGCGCCAAGCTCACCTACCAGGTCGGCACCATGATCGAGCTGCCGCGCGCGGCGCTCAAGGCCGGCGAGATCGCCGAGTCGGCGGAGTTCTTCTCGTTCGGCACCAACGATCTGACGCAGACGGCATTCGGCATTTCGCGTGACGACGCCGCGAGCTTTCTCGGCATCTACACCGCGCGCGGCATTCTTCCGAGCGATCCGTTCATCTCGATCGACCAGGACGGCGTCGGCGAACTGGTCCAGATCGGCGTCGAGCGTGGCCGCGCGGTCCGCAAGAAGCTCAAGGTCGGCATCTGCGGCGAGCACGGTGGCGATCCCGCATCGGTCGCGTTCTGCCACCGGGTCGGGCTCGATTATGTGTCGTGCTCCCCGTTCCGTGTGCCGATCGCGCGCCTCGCTGCGGCGCAGGCGGCGCTCGGCAAGGATGCCGCCAGCCAGGCGTAACGCAAGATGAAACAAAAAGGCCCGGGAAAACCCGGGCTTTTTTTGTCTTGGTCGCCAGCTGTTAAGCGGCGACCTTCTTCAGGAATTCCTCAACATTGTCGCGCAGCTTCGCCACCGCGGCTTCGACCGCGGTCGAGGCGCCGAGCACGGTCTCGGCCGAACTGCGGGTCTCGCTGACCGCGCCAGAGACTTCGTTCAGCACGGTTACGACGAGACTGGTGCTCTTCGCCGCATTGGTCACGTTGTGTGAGATTTCGCCGGTAGCGGCGCTCTGCTGCTCGACCGAGGCGGAAATCGCCGATGTGTATTGATCGATCTCCTGCATGCGCGAAGCGATACCGCGGATCGCGTCGACCGCGCTGCCGGTAGAGCTTTGCACGCCGGCGATGTGGCTGGCGATTTCCTCGGTGGCCTTGGCCGTCTGCACGGCAAGCGATTTCACTTCCGCCGCGACCACGGCGAAGCCGCGTCCGGCCTCGCCGGCGCGCGCCGCCTCGATGGTGGCGTTGAGCGCAAGCAGGTTGGTCTGCTCGGCGATGGCGCGGATCAGCTTGACCACGTCGCCGATCTTCTGCGCGCCGTCGGTCAGCCCGCCGATATCGGAATCCGTCGCGTTGGCCTGGCTGGTGGCGAGCCGCGCCACATCCGAGGCATGGACAAGCTGACGGCTGATCTCGGCGATCGAATGCGACAGCTCGTCGGACGCGGCAGCGGCGCTATCCACATTTGTGGACGCTTCGTTGAAAGCGTGCACGGCGTCGGCGGTGCGTTCGGAGGTCTGCTGCGAGGCGCTGAACAAGCTCGCCGCGGTGAGCCGCATACTGCCGGCATTCTCGATCAGCCCGGCGACAAGCTGTTCGATCTGCGGGCGGAATTCGGCGATCGCCTGATCGAGGACCTGGCGCCGCTGCTCCTGCTCCCGCGCGGCGGTGCGTTCCCGCTCGGCGGCGCTGAGTTCGGTGGCATCCTCGTGGGTGGCGATCCAGCCGCCCACCACCGGGCGCTCGTTCACGGTAATGGTGCGATCGTGCACCTTGACGATTTGCGTGCTCGCTTTGCCGTCGAGGTTGCGGGCGAGCACGTCATCGACATACGCATCGACATCGCCGCTGAAATGCCCTGCCGTTTTGCGGTGGTTGACGATGTCGCGCAGCGTCGCGCCCGGTTTCACCACCGCGTCCGACATGCCGTACATCTCGATGTAGCGGTGATTGCAGAACAGCAGGATGCCTTTGCTGTTCCAGAGGCACAGGCCCTGCGACATGGAATCGAGCATGCCGGCGAGGCGGCGGCGCTCACGGCGCCATTTCAGGGCGCAGCCGCCGAGGATGCAGCAAACGGCGAAAAGACCGATGGCGGCGCTTTGATTGAAAAGAATGCTCACCGCAAAAACCTCGGAAATGATGCCAGTCCGGGACCGCCGGATATTCAGGGGTCGGGCTTTATTTAAAGTTAAGGGGGAATGAATCCCGGACTGGCGAGGGCCATCCTCGCGTGCTGCAGCGCGGGATGCATGCGGGTAGACGGCCGGATTTCCCATGCTAGCCTTCGGCGGGGCGCGTGCGGACCGGGGGATCCATGACGGACGCAGAGAGGCCGGTGGCGGATGGGCAAATCGTCACCGAGGAGGGGCTGCGCAAGGCTGAGGAATACGTCCAGCAGGAAGAAGGCGCCGCGAACCGGCTGTCCGGCTGGGCCGGCGTGACCGTTACCGGCATCGCCGTGGCGATGTCGCTGTTTCATCTCTACGCGGCTTACGAGATCGTGCCGACCCAGCCGCTGCGCTACATCCACGTCGCCTTCGTGCTGGTGCTGAGTTTCCTGCTGTTTCCGCTGGCGGCGCGGTTCCGCAACCGGATCCAGTGGTTCGATCTCATCCCCTGCGTGCTGGCGATCGCCGCGCTCGGCTATGCGCTGTGGGGCGGCGACGACTTCACCGACCGCGCTGCGATCCCGGACCGGCTCGACGTCGTGTTCGGCGTGATCCTGATCGTCCTGGTGCTGGAGGCGGCGCGTCGCACCACCGGCCCGATCATGCCGATCGTGTCGATCCTGTTCATCGTCTACGCGATGCTCGGGCCGTACCTGCCGCCGCCGTGGACGCATCGCGGCTTCGAAGTCGCGCGCCTCGTCGGCCATCTCTACATCACGCTTGAAGGCATTTTTGGCGTGGCGGTGGACGTCTCGGCGACGCTCATCATCATGTTCACCATCTACGGCGCGATCCTGCTCTATTCCGGCGCCGGGAAGTTCTTCATAGACTTCTCGCTGGCGGTGATGGGCGGCAAACCGTCGAGCGCGGGCCGGGCGGTGGTGGCGTCGTCGTTCCTGCTGGGCGGGCCGTCCGGATCGGGGGTCGCGACCACGGTGATGATCGGCACGGTCGCCTATCCGATGCTGGCGAAAGCCGGATTCGAGAAGAACGCCGCCGGCGGTCTGCTCGCGGCCGGCGGCCTCGGCGCCATCATCTCGCCGCCGGTGCTGGGCGCGGCCGCGTTCCTGATCGCCGAATTCCTCAAAATCAGCTATCTCGATGTGATCTGGATGGCGATCATCCCGACGCTGCTCTACTACGCGTCGCTGCTGTTCATGGTGGAACTCGATGCTTTCCGCTTCGGCGCGCGCAATGTCATGCTCAAGCCGGACTTGCCGCTGTGGGAGATGACGAAGCGCTACGGCTTCCATTTCATCTCGCTGATCGCGGTTGTCGTCTTCATGGTGATCGGCTTCTCACCGATGCTGTCGGTGTTCTATTCGACAGTGCTCGCCTTCGCGCTGTCGTTCCTCAATCGCGACACGGCGCTGGTGCCCAAGAAGCTGGTGCGGGCGCTGTCGGAAGGTTCGATCGGCGTTCTCAGCGCCGCCACCACCTGCGCCGCCGCCGGCATTATCGTCGGCATCGTTACGCTCACCGGCCTCGGCCTGAAGTTCTCGTCGATCGTCATTGGTTACGCTGGCGGCAGCCTGCTGCTGACCGCGATCTATACCGCGCTGATCGTCTGGATCATCGGTCTCGCCGTCCCGGTGACGGCGTCCTATATCATCTGCGCGGTGATCGCCGCGCCGGCGCTGATCAAGCTCGGCGTGCCGGATTATGCCGCGCACATGTTCATCTTCTACTATGCTGTGCTCTCGGAGGTTTCGCCACCGACCGCGCTGTCGCCGTTCGCGGCCGCAGCCATCACCGGCGGCGACCCGTACCGCACCACCATGCAAGCATGGAAATACACGATCCCGGCCTTCCTGGTGCCGTTCGTGTTCGTCTGCGATCCGCAGGGTGTCGGCCTGCTGATGAAGATTCCGAAGGATGGGTCGATCTACACGATCATCTGGATCACGGCGATCACCGGCGCGGGGCTCGCTGCGATAGCGGCCGGCGCGCAGGGCTGGGCACTGCGTCGCGCCACGCGAGCCGAGCGGGTGCTGTTCGTGCTGGCCGGGCTTCTGCTGGTGTTTCCGAGCCTGATCGAAGCGTTGATGGAAACGCTGACCGGCGCCGACATTCCTTATCCGGCGCCGCTCGGTCTGGCTCTCGGTGCTGCTTTGCTGCTATGGCAATGGAAAATGGCGGCGCCGACGGCGTCGCCTACGACAAGCTGACAACAACAACACGACAACACGGAAAGGGAGGATCGACGATGCGATTGTTGAAACACCTGATTGCGGCGGCGACTGTCGCGGTGGCGGCTTTGGCCGCCGGCGGTGCGGATGCGCAGCAGCGGACCATTGCGATCGGCACCGGCGGCACCGGCGGCGTCTACTATCCGATCGGTGGCGGCCTCGCCAATCTCCTGTCGAAGAATTTGCCGGGCGTGCAGGCGACCGCGGAAGTCACCGGCGGTTCGGTCGACAACATCAAGCTGCTCGGCTCGGGTCAGAGCGAGCTCGGCTTCTCCATGGCCGACGCCGCGCTCGACGCGGTCAAGGGGCAGGACAAGTTCAAGAGCGGCAAGGTCGCGCTGCGCACCTTGATGGTGCTCTATCCGAACGTGATGCATGTCGTCACGGTGGACGGCGCTGGCATCAATTCGGTCGCCGACCTCAAGGGCAAGCGTGTCTCGACCGGCTCGGGCGGCAGCGCCACCGAAGTGATGGCGTTCCGCGTAATCGAGGCCGCCGGTCTCGACAAGGACAAGGACATGAAGCGTGAGCGGCTCGGCGTCGCCGAATCCGTGAACGCGATCAAGGATCGCAAGATCGATGCGTTCTTCTGGGTCGGCGGCCTGCCGACCTCGGCGGTGACCGATCTGGGCGCGACGCCGGGCGTCAAGCTCAAGCTGATCGATCATTCCGATCTGGTCGCCAAGATGAACCAGAAATACGGCGACCTCTACGCCGAGAACGTCATCAAGGCTGGCGTCTATCCGGGCCAGGACAAGCCGAACAAGGCGACGGCGGTGTGGAACATCCTCGTCACCAATGACAAGATGAGCGACAAGGATGCCTATGACATCGTCAAGCTGATGGTGGAAAAGAAGGCCGACCTCGTCGCGGTTCACAAGGAGGCCAACAGCTTCTCGCTGGAGAACCAGGTGAAGGGCAACTCGCCGGTGCCGTGGCATCCTGGCGCAGTGAAATACTTCGCCGAAAAAGGCGTGAAGATGTAATCTCTTTACGGCCCGGACCGAAGACGGTCCGGGCCATTTTCACGTGACCCGTACGACTGTCATGACATTGACCCTGACGCATTACTTCCTGGCCTTCACCGTCGCGGTCGGCGTTGCCGTCGGCGCGGCGATCGTCGAGTTCCCGGCGCTGCGCGACAGCAACCTGCCGTCCTATCTGCTGATCCTGATCGGGCTCGCGGTGTTCGACGTGATTTGCTTCTGGCGCAGCGGCGACGCGCCGGGCGGCATGGTTTCGATGCCGGTGCGGTTCGCCGGCTTCGGTCTTGCGCTGCTCGCCATGCTGGCTGTGACATATTGGTCCGGTGTCGACGCCAAACTCATGTAGCCATCCCGGGTTAACCGGTTCGCAAGGTTAATCGGGTCATAACAACACTGTTCGCCTTGTCGCCATTCCGGCGGGGCCTTTGTTGTTGGTGGCGTTGCGTTGGTCCGCGTTCGGTCTCGAAAACCTGTCAGGCATTGGCGGCGACCGGGCGGCCCGGCTTACGGGATCGCGGCCGCAGTCTTTTTCCTGCTGCCGAGCCAGGTTCATCAGGCCGACATCGCCTCGCTGATCGCCAGCCAACCCGCCGTGCTCGCGCGCGCGCATAAGCACATCATCGCGTCGCCATTCGGCACCATTCACGCGGCTACCTTCAGTTTCCCGCGGCCGGTCGGCACAGCGATGCCGCGCCCGCTGGTTGCGGAACTCGTCTCGCTCAACACCGGCAACCCGCTCGGCGATCCGATTGGTCCGCCGCCGCTGTCGTTCCCGACCATCAACCGCACCAATAAGGGCGATGTGTTGATGCCGCGCGCGCGCCCCGCGACGCCCGATGTGAAGCTGCCGGAAACGCTGGCGCCGTTCCCGGCCGAGGAGTTCTCCGAAACGCCGGCGGAAACCGCCGACACCGTGGAACTGCCGTACAAGGATCTGCCGCCCGCCGACTTGCAGGCGGCCGCGCGGGCGGCGCGTGCGAGTGCTCCGGCTGGATCGTCCAGCATGCTGTTCGGCATCGACCCCACCGCCGCAGTGGAATCGATCGTGCCGTGGTCGCCCGGCGAGGCGCCCGTCTTTGTCGAACCGTCGCTCGATCCCGACCTCAAACCGTCGGCGTTGCTGGCCTCGAAAGGTCCGGCCGACGACAAGGGGGGTGTCAGCGTCGCGGTGAAAGGCGAGGTTACCGGCGCGGGTCATCGCCCGAAGACGCCGGCCGAACGGCTCGGCCTGCTGCCCAATTCCAAGAGCCGCGCCAAGGCGGAAAAGTGCCTCGCCAACGCTGTCTATTTCGAGTCGCGCGGCGAGCCGGTCCGCGGCCAGATGGCGGTCGCGCAGGTGGTCATGAACCGCGTGTTCTCCGGCTTCTATCCCGGCGACGTCTGCGGCGTCGTTTATCAGAACGCGCACCGGCATCTGTCCTGCCAGTTCACCTTCGCCTGCGACGGCATTCCCGATGTCGTCACCGAGCCGGAGGCCTGGGAGATCGCCAAGCGCATCTCGGCCGACACGCTCGACGGCAAGCTGTGGGTGCCGGAGGTGGCGCGTTCGACCCACTACCACGCCTACTGGGTGCGCCCGAGCTGGATCAACGAGATGCGCCGCATCCTCAAACTCGGCGTCCATACCTTCTACCGGCCGCGCCTGTGGGGCGACGGCTCGGAAATGCCGACCTGGGGCGATGCGGCTGCGACCCGGGACGAGGCGGCGCGGCTCGAAGCGGGCCGGAAAAGCTAAGTTTTCCGCCAGGTTAGGCGAGGGCCGATGACCAGCCATGCGCTGGACGATCGGTGGCATCAGTAGAATTCGTTATCGCCGCTTCCGCGAAGCGCCTATATCGTGCTGCCTCAACCGCGGAACGCATCCCATGGCCTCGACAACCGCTCCCTCGACATCGTCCTGGCGCACGCCAGCCGTCATCATTTTCTGCGGCTGTCTGGTCGCTCTGATCGGCTTCGGTCCGCGTTCGGCGCTCGGCCTGTTCCTCTCGCCGATGTCGCAGGCGAACAACTGGAGCCGCGAAGTCTTCGCGCTGGCGCTCGCGATCCAGAACCTGCTGTGGGGCGCGGGCCAGCCGTTCGCCGGCGCGATCGCCTACAAGTACGGCACCAATTACGTACTGACGGCCGGCGCCATGCTGTATGCGCTCGGCATCGGCCTGATGGCTTATTCGACCACGCCGGGCATGCTCGACATCACCGCCGGCGTGCTGATCGGTTTCGGCCTGTCCGCCTGTTCGTTCACCATCGTGATCGGCGCCTTCGCCAAGCTGCTGCCGGAGCGTTCGCGCCCCATGGCGTTCGGCCTTGGCACCGCGGCCGGCTCGTTCGGTCAATTCCTGTTCTCGCCGTTCGGCGTGGCGGTGATGGATGCTTATGGCTGGCAGACGGCGCTGCTGGTCTTCGCCGCCGTGCTGCTGCTGATCATTCCGCTGGCGACCGCGCTGGCGACGCCGCGCAACACCGGAACCATGGCAGCGGCGGCGCCGACGCAATCGGCGCGGCAGGCGCTCATCGAGGCATTCGGCCATCGCTCCTATGTGCTTCTGGTGCTCGGCTTCTTCACCTGCGGATTTCAGCTCGCCTTCGTCACCGTGCACCTGCCGGCCTATCTGATCGACCGCGGCCTCTCGGTGCAGGTCGGCGGCTGGACGCTGGCCACGATCGGCCTGTTCAACATCATCGGCTCGATCCTCGCCGGCTATCTGATCGGCCGGATGCCGAAGCGCTATATCCTGTCGATCATCTATGCGCTGCGTGCTGCGTCGATCGTCGCTTTCATGCTCGCGCCGACCTCGACCGTGAACACGCTGATCTTCGGCGCCGTCACCGGGCTGCTGTGGCTGTCGACCGTGCCGCCGACCTCGGCGCTCGTCGCGGTGATGTTCGGCACCCGCTGGATGACCATGCTGTTCGGCTTCGCCTTCTTCAGCCATCAGGTCGGCGGCTTCCTCGGCGTGCTGCTCGGCGGCATCGCGTTCGAGCGCACCGGTTCCTACGATCTGGTGTGGTGGCTGTCGGTGCTGTTCGGCGTGCTGTCGGCGCTGATCAATCTGCCGATCGTGGAACGGCCGATCGCGCGGCGGGCTGCGGCGGCGGCCTGATCAGCCCGATCTGATCCACCCGACCTGATCCGTCCATGGTCGGCTTGATTTACCGGCGCGCCCGCTTCTAGGCTCCCGCTCGTTAGTATTTGAGCGGGAGAGCCGGCGTGTCGACATTCAAGGCCATCGTCATCGAGAAGGCGGAAGAGGGAGCGAAGCCGGCGACCCGCGCGACGCTCACCACCTTCGATGAAGCCAATCTGATGGACGGCGATGTCACCGTCCGCGTCGGCTATTCCACCATCAACTACAAGGACGGGCTCGCCATCACCGGCAAGGCGCCGGTGGTGCGCCGCTTCCCGATGATCGCCGGAATCGATTTCGCCGGCACGGTGGAAAGCTCGGCCCATCCGGACTGGAAAGCGGGCGACGCCGTCGTGCTCAACGGCTTCGGCCTCGGCGAGACGCATCTCGGCGCTTATGCCGAGAAGGCGCGGGTCAAGGGCGACTGGCTGGTGCGCCTGCCGGGGGGCCTGTCGCCGCATGACGCCATGGCGATCGGTACCGCCGGCTACACCGCGATGCTGTGCGTCATGGCGCTGGAGCGGCATGGCGTGAAGCCGGCCGACGGTCCGGTGGTCGTCACCGGCGCCACCGGCGGCGTCGGCTCGGTTGCCATCGCCATCCTCTCCGGGCTCGGCTTCACCGTGCATGCGGTGACCGGCCGGCCGCAGGAGGCGGATTATCTGAAGTCGCTTGGCGCCAGCGAGCTTATTGCCCGCGACGAGCTCACCGGCGCGGTGCGGCCGCTCGCCAAGGAGCGCTGGGCGGCGGGGGTCGATGCGGTCGGTTCCACCGTGCTGGCCAATGTCCTGTCGATGATCCGCTACGGCGGGGCGGTTGCCGCCTGCGGGCTTGCCGGCGGCATGGACCTGCCGACGTCCGTCGCGCCCTTCATTTTGCGCGGCGTGTGTCTTTTGGGCATCGACTCTGTGATGGCCCCGATTGCGCTGCGCCGGGAGGCCTGGAAACGCCTGGAATCCGACCTTGACCGGTCGAAACTGGCCGCGATGACCACCGAAATCCCGCTCTCCGCGGTTCCCGACGCCGCGCGGCGGCTGTTGGCCGGCGAGGCGAAGGGTCGAATCGTGGTCAAGATCGGGTAAACATGTTCAGGATTTGTCGACGATCTTGCGCCATAGTGCGCTAGATTCGACGGGCCGGTTCCGGCTCACTAGTGCCTAGTCGTGTGACGTGGAGTGGGTGATGTTGCGTGCTGTCGTGGCGGCCAGTGTGTTGTTGTCCGCTGTTCCGGCCCTTGCCGGTGATATGTCCGCCGAAGACGCCCGGCGCTTCGTGATCGGAAAATATTTTACCTACAACTGCTTTGAAGGCACGCGCGGCGGCGGCCGCGTCCATCCCGACGGCTCGGTGGTCGGCACCATCCAGATCCGCGGCGACGGTCCGGTGCGTTATGCGCATATGCCGCCCGGCACGTTGCAGGTCAAAGGCGAGCGCGTCTGCGCCTCGGTGCGCGGTCTGCCGATTGAGCCGTGCTTCAACCTGCAGCAGATTAACGAACACTCGTTCCGAGGTGCGATCTCCGGTCTCGGTTTCGCTTATTGCGAATTCACGCGGCGCGGCGGCGACAAGCGCATCAATGTCGCGCACGGCAACAAGCCGGTGTCGTTGAAGCCGACCACGACCGCCGACGCCGACTGACCCGTTATCGCTGTTATTCCCTGGCTGCTGCGTCGAGATCGAGCCGGAACGGGATGCCCTCATAAGCGCCGTTGCCGGGGCCGATGGCGCGGATCGCCTCGATCATGCGGCCGCGTCGGCCGAGCGCCCTGTCGGCGAGCGCGATGAAGCGCGAGTTCGGCTGCGCGATCGGTGTCGCCGCGCGGATCGCGCGTGCGATCTCGTATTCGTCGCGGCCCGGATTGAGCGCGCAAACCGTCGTGTACGCCGCCGCGGTCGAGCGGCTGATGCCGGCATAGCAATGAAAGACGATCGGTGCGCTGCGGTCCCAGCGCGCCACGAACTTCACGAGCTGGTCCACATGATCGTCAAGCGGGGCGGTGTAGCCGTCGAGCGGATCGATGATGTCGTCGATGCGCAACACCAGATGATCCGCGCGGGCGATGCCGGGCGGTCGCGGCACGACGATATCGCGCAAGAGCGTCACGACATGGCGCGCGCCGGTCGTCGCGACCGTGTCGTTCAGGCGGGCGAGCGAGCAGATATGGATCATGGTTCCTGCAGCGTCTTGACGAGCCGTTCGCGGAACCGCCGCTCCGCGGTGCCGGCCGGCCATGGCGTAAGATAGTCATGCGCCAGGGCATCGGAAAAGGCTGGCGCCCGCCCAAAAAACCGCACCGCCTCCTGCGGCGCGAACCCGGCCAGCCGTGTCGCCTCGAGAAACGCCGCGCCGCGATCCGCGCGCTTGATCATGGCCTCGACGCTGTCCGGTAGTCGGGCCGGCAGGCCGAACCGCAGATGGATCGCCGTCAGCAGCCGGCGCTCGACGATCTTGTAGCTGCCGCCGATCACCGCCTTGAACGGCGAGATCATGTCGCCGATCACATATTCCGGCGCGTCGTGCAGCAGCAAGGCGAGCCGGCCGCGCCGGTCGAGGCCGGGTGCGCCGTGCCGCGCGATCGCCTCCACCAGCAGGGAATGCTGCGCGACCGAAAAGATATGCGCGCCGGAGGTTTGCCCGTTCCAGCGGGCGACGCGGGCGAGCCCGTGCGCGATATCGTCCGGTTCGATGTCGAGCGGTGAGGGGTCGAGCAGATCGAGCCGCCGGCCGGACAGCATGCGTTGCCAGGCGCGCGGCGGCTTGGCGTCGCTGGCCGAGCGTTTCGAAGCGGCTTTCTTCGTCATTTGCGTTTGAAGGCGCGCGCAGCCTTGGCGCCGATCTTCTCGCAAGCCTCGTGCCGGTGGCAGGTCACCATGTGATCGTTGACCATGCCGACCGCCTGCATGAAGGCATAGACGATGGTCGGGCCGACGAACTTGAAGCCGCGCGAGGCGAGGTCCTTGGAAATCGTCTGCGACAGCGGCGTCTCCGCCGGCACCTGGCTCTTGCTGCGAAAGCGATTCACTTTCGGCCTGCCGTCGACATAACCCCACAGCAGGTTCGCGAAACCCGGTCCGCTCTCCATGATGTCGAGATAGATTTTGGCCGATTTCACCGCGCCTTCGATCTTGGCGCGATTGCGCACGATGCCGGCGTCCTGCATCAAGGCTTCGATCTTCTTGTCGGAGAAGCGCGCGATCTTCTCCGGCTCGAAACCGACAAACGCTTTGCGGAAATTGTCACGCTTGCGCAGGATCGTGATCCACGACAGCCCGGCCTGGAAACCGTCGAGCATCAGCTTTTCGTAAAGCGCGCGGTCGTCGTATTCGGGTACGCCCCATTCCTCGTCGTGATAGGCGACGTAAAGCGGATCGATGCCGGGCCAGGCGCAGCGATTTTTGCCATCGGCGTGGACCGGTGTGGTCATGCGGTGGTGTCCTGTTCACCAGGGAAGCGGAAGCGCGCCCAGGACGGCTTTTCCAGCCAGATCTCGACGCCGCCGGCGCTGATCGGCGTGCCTTGTGTCATGGCGTCGCCGACGCGATCGAGCCGCAGCAGCGCGAGGCCGCGTCCTTTGGCGGTGGAGCCGAGCGCGCCGACATTTTTCTCCCCGGCCACGACCGGCAGGCCGGGCAGCGGTGAGGCGTCGGCATAACGGATCGGCACGATGCGTGTGCGCGCGGTGCCGCGATGCTCCATCCGCGATACGACCTCCTGGCCGATGAAGCAGCCCTTGGTGAAGTCGACGCCGCCGAGCTGATCCATGTCGGTCTCGTGCGGAAACACGTCGCCGTAAATGAAGTCGTGGCCGCCGCGCGGAACGCCGAGGGCGATGCGGTGCGCATCGTAGCTCTCGTCATCCGGCGCCAGCGTCGCGCCAAGATCGGCGGCGGCTTCGGCGGCGGTCTCGGGCGGCAGGATCGCTCGCAGACCGAGCGCCGGCAGCCGCGGGTCCGGATAGCACAGGCCGTGCTCGGTCGTTTTCGTGTCATCGCCCCAGATGGCCATGACGCCGAGCCGGTCCGACAGGTCCTCGATCGTGACCTTGGCGCGCAGCTTGTAGAAGGTGAGACGCTTGGTCAGTTCCGGCGCCAGCGCGCGGGGCACATCGATGTAGAACCCGCCGCCGTCGTCTTCTGTCGCTTCCGTGACGATGAAGTCGACGATGATTTTTCCCTGCGGGGTCAGCAGCGCGGCAAAGCGCGCGGCGGCCGGTTGCAACCCCTCCACGCTGGACGTCACCAGCCGGTCGAGGAAGGCGCGGGCTTCGTCGCCGACGACCCGGACGACCCCACGGTCGGAAAGAAGAGCTGCCTGCATGGTCATTCGGTCTTCGCTGCCGTTCGATAGTCGATTCGCCGGCGGATGGCCGGAAATCTGCGTGAAAGATAGGGAGTTTGAAACGATCCTGCCGCCTGTCGCGTCTTTGGTACGAGGAATAGTTGTGCTGCCGCGGGGTTTCTCCCCAGACAAAATCCCGAATTGTCGTCTGTGGAATTGCAAACCCGATACGGATTGTTATGACCGATAACTATGGAAGCTCAACCGGCATATGGGACCCGGCTGGGATTGGGGCATGATCGACGATCTGATGCTTCTGAAGGTCCTGGTGGCGGCCCAGGGTGCGGCTGAGCGCAATTTATGGCGCCAGGCGGCCGGGCAGGCCTCAGTCCCGGTGGAAATCCTGGAAGCGGGCACGCCGGTCGAAGCTGCCGCGCTGCTCCAGCAAAGCGGAGCCGACATCGTCCTGATTTGTGCGGAGTTGGCCGGCGCGCGGGACTTCGCGATCGCCGCCCAGGCGCACCGTTCAGCGCCGTTCGTCGTAGTGATCCTGCCGCGCGATCGGCCGATCAAGGTTCAGGACAATATCGGTACGGTGCTGCGTCCGACCCAGCCTGAACAGGCGCAGGGCATCCTCAATAACGCGATCCGCGCCCGCATGCCGCTGCGGGCGATGATCGTCGACGATTCCGCGACCATGCGCTCTTTGGTGCGCAAGATCCTCGATGCCACGCTGTTCAAGCTGACGGTCGAGGATGCCGCCGAAGGCGTCGATGCGCTCGTCCGCATGAAAAGCGGTTCGGTGGATATCGTTTTCCTCGACTATCACATGCCCGGGTTGAGCGGCACCGAGACGCTGGCCGAGATCAAGCGCGAGATGCCGCACGTGGCGGTGGTGATGATGACGTCGCAGATGGAGCCGGCGGTGATCGCCAAGGCCAAAACGGCAGGGGTCGACGGCTTCCTCAAGAAGCCGTTTTATCCGCGGGACGTCAACGAGGTGCTGACGCGCTACTTCGGATTGCGAGTCTGATCCCCGCGTTACTGCCGCGGGCGCTCGAGTGTAAATTCGCCGTTGCGGATGCGGTCGCTCAGGCCGGACGCGAAATGCGCGGTGGCGTCCTCGCCGTAGGTCGAGACAAATTCCAGGAAGGCGCTGAACAGGCTGGCTTGCGCGAGGCAGTCGCCGTCAATGCCGTCGAGGCGCGCTTCCGCCCATGCTTCCTGAACATAGCCGAGCGCCATGCGCTTCTGTTCGTCGTCGGAGCTGGTTCTGGCCGCGGTCGTCTGCATTCCTGGTTCCGTTCTCAATTTGTCGCGCATAAGTCCGCGGTCCTGTGACGCAGGGGACGTTATCACGAGGCTTTCGGCGGGCGAGGCGCACCTTACCGAAAGGTTAATACCCACAGGGAGTTAAGGGCGCGGGCGTGGTTTGCCGCGGAACCCGCCCTAGTTGGCGTAGCGGGCGGTGATGTCGCGGGCGATCTTTGCGCCCTCATCGAGATAGCGGCGGATGGCGAAATCGGCGGCCGGGGTGCAGGTCCGGTAGGTCTGCTGGAAGCCGCGATAGCCGTGGTTGAAGCTCTCGACGATCCGCGCCCGGCGAGGGCCGTTCGGGGCCTCGGCGTCGACCAGCGCCTGCATCTCGTTGCGCCATTTGCCGCCGTCATTGCTGCCGCAGAGCGGCCGCAGATAGTGCAGCGCCCCGAGGATTTCCGAGAGCCGGACCAGGTCGTTGTCGAACGGCGCGGTGACGCTCTCCGCCGCCCGGACGGGCGTGGCGGCGAGGGCAGTCAGCAGGCAAGTTGTCGCGACAAGGCGGCGGAGCATGACGGTCATATGCGCCCGGCCGGTGGTGGCCGCAAGCAGGCTTTAAACCTCGACCAGCCGGAGGGCGGCGGCGGCAATGTCGGCCAGCCCTTCGGTGGTTTTCAGGCCGGCGAGGTCCGCGACACCAAGCCAGGCGCCTTCATCGTGTTCCTCATCCAGCCTGAACTCGCCACCGGTCCAGCGGGCGACGAACGGCAGCACCACGAAATGCCGGGCCACCCGTCCGCCGGGATCGCGGATGATGACGTCGCGGTGGCCGATCAGCGCGCCGACCGCAATGTCGAGGCCGGTTTCTTCCTTCACCTCGCGGGTCACCGCTGCTTCGAGCGTCTCGCCGAGTTCGACGCCGCCGCCGGGAAACGTATGCCAGCCTTTGCCAGGCTGCCGCGCCCGGCGCACCACCAGCAGCTTGCCGTCGCGCACGATTGCGGCGCTGACGGCGAGATAAGGCCGCGTGGGATAAGTGCGTTCGTCCGTCATCGTGATCAGGACGCGCGGTTGAGCAGGCTGTCGACGGCGCTCTGCGAATTGGGGTTCGTCGCGTTTTCGCCGTTGATCACGGCACCGGCGCGCGCCACCAGCGGCTTCAAGCCGCTGACTACGCTGCCCGCCAGCGCCTTGGCTTCGCCGTCGGCGAGATTGGCGCGCATCGCGGTGCAGGTCGCCTGCAGCACGACCGACATCATGTCGCTGATCTGCTCGAGATCCTTGCGCGCCGCCGGATCGGCCGCATCGTAGGCCGCGAGCGCGACCTGCCGGTCCTTGAACCGCGAGGTGGCGAAATGTTCGCGATAGGTCTTCGGGTGCCACGCCAGCAGATCGTCGAGGCAGCTCGGATCGCTGACGAACAGCTCGAGCAGCATGATCGCTTCGTTGAAATGATTGAGATAGTCGGTGGCGAGCCAGGTCTTCGGATTGATGTTGGCGGCCGACAGCTTGTCCGCGCGCAGCGGAGCTACCGATTTGGGGTCGTGGGGGACGGCGGGAACGCGCATGGCGGGACGGCTCGGCTGGGGATAAGGCGGCCGCCAGTGTCCGGCGCTACGGTTAATTCGGTATTAAGCATGCATGTGCGGACGCTTTGTCATCACCTCGCCGCCGGACGCGATGCGCCGGCTGTTGCGCTATCGTGAGCAGCCGAACTTCCCGGCGCGCTACAATGTGGCGCCGACGCAGCCGATCCCGGTGGTGCGGCTCATCAATGGCGCGCGCACCTTCACGCTGATGCGCTGGGGGCTGCTGCCGGGCTGGGTGAAGGAGCCCAAGGGTTTCACGCTGCTGATCAATGCGCGCGCAGAGACGGCCGCGGAGAAGCCGGCGTTCCGCAATGCGCTCAAGCGCCGCCGCTGCCTGCTGCCCGCGGACGGCTTCTATGAATGGAAGCGTGAAGGCGCGCTAAAGCAGCCGTATTTCATCCGCCGCCGCGATCGCGCGCCGTTTGCCTTTGCGGGTCTGTGGGAGACGTGGAGCGGGCCGGGCGGCGAGGAGATCGACACCGCTGCGATCGTTACCACCGACGCCAGCGCCGACATTGCGGGGCTGCATCACCGCATGCCGGTGACGATCGACCCCGATGATTTCGATGCGTGGCTCGATGATACGAGCGATGCGGGCGTCGTGCAGCGCCTGATGCGCCCCGCGCGGGAGGGGCAGTTCGAACTGTTTCCGGTGTCGGACAGGGTCAACAAAGTGATCAACGACGACCCACGCAATGTCGAACCGGTCGTTGCGCGGACCATCCCGGAGAAACCGGAGCCGAAGCCCGACAGGAAATCCGATACGCCGCGCCCCGACGACGGGCAGATGTCGTTATTCTAGCAGCTAAGGCGTCATCGGCCGGCCGTCGAGCCAACGGGCCAACACAACACGCGGTTGCTCCTCGTATCCGGCTGCGCGATAGAAATCGCGCACGTGATCGTTCTCCGGCCGCACCATCAGCATGATCTTCTCGATGCCGCGCGAACGCAGCCAGCCTTCAGCCGCGCGCATCATGGTCTGGCCGTAGCCGCCGCGGCGTTTGCCCGGATCGACGGCGACGTAATAGGCCCAGCCGCGATGGCCGTCGTGACCGACCATCACCGTGGCGATGACGACATTGTCGAGGTGACCGACCAGCACCTCTGAATTGCTCTTGCCGCGCGCGCGGGCGATGTCGCCCGCAGCGTCGTTCCACGGCCGCGTCAGATCGCAGCGCTGCCACAGCCCGACGGCGGCATCGATTTCGGCGTCGATGATCGGAGCGATAACGAGTTCGTCGGTGAAGCTCACAGCACCTTGCCGGGATTGAGGATGCCGTTCGGATCAAGCGTATGCTTGATCGCGCGCATTACCTCGATCGCGGTCTTGTCCTTGATCGACGGCAGCAGGTCGCGCTTCATCACGCCGACGCCGTGCTCTGCCGAGATCGAACCGTTCAACGACAGCACGATGTCGAACACGACTTTGTTGACGTCGTGCCAGCGCGCGAGCCAGGCCTCTTTGTCCATGCCTTCAGGCTGAATCACGTTGTAATGCAGGTTGCCGTCGCCGAGGTGGCCGAAGGCGAGGGGGCGCGAGCCCGGAAACGCCTTCTGCGTGTCCGCATGCGCGCGCGCGATGAATTCCGGAACCTTGGCAACGGGCACGGAAATGTCGTGCTTGATCGACACGCCGATGCGGCGTTGCACCTCCGCGAACATCTCGCGCATCTGCCAGAACGCCTTGCTCTGGGCGCCGCTCTCGGAAATGGTCGCATCCTCGATCACGCCGCGCTCGAGCCCTTCGCCGAGAATCGCTTCCATCGTTTCGCGCAGGCCGCTCTCCGCCTGCGACGAGAGTTCGATCAACACGTACCAGTTATGGCGGCCGGCGAGCGGATCGCGCGTGCCTTCCACATGCTTGAGCACGCCGTCCATGCCGATGCGCTCGATCAGTTCGTAGCTCGTCACATCGCCGCCGGCGCGACCGAGCGCGATGCCGAGCAGCTTCAGCGCATCGTCGGGCGTGGCGAGACCGACGAATGCGGTCTCGGTCGAACGCGGCCGCGGCAGCAGGCGCAGCACCGCGCCGGTGATGACACCGAGCGTACCTTCGGCGCCGACGAACAGGTTCTTTAGATCGTAGCCGGTGTTGTCTTTCTTCAGCTTGTTGAGATTGTTCAGGATCCGTCCGTCGGCCAGCACCACCTCGACGCCGACCACCTGCTGGCGCGCGATGCCCCAGGCGACGGCGGTGACGCCGCCGGCATTGGTGGAGAGATTGCCGCCAACGGTGCACGAGCCTTCCGACGGCAGCAGCAGCGGATAGAGCCGGTCGACCGCGGTGGCGGCCTCGCGCACCTGCTGCAAGGTCACGCCGGCGTCGGCGGTGAGGGTGTTCGACACCGGATCGACATCACGGATTTTCGTCAGGCGGTTGAGCGACAGCACCACCTCGCCGTGATGGGGAATCTGTCCGCCGACGAGACCGGTGTTGCCGCCCTGCGGCACGATCGCGGTCTTCGTCTCATTGGCGAGTTTGAGAATATCGCGTACTTCCTGCACGGAGCCGGGCCGCAACACCACCGGGGTGTGGCCGTGATAAAGGTCGCGCATCTCGATCAGATAGGGATGCTGCGTGTCCGGGTCGGTGATCGCGTATTTCGCGCCGACGATGGCGGTGAAGCGCGCCAGCAGATCCGGCGATAATGCTTTGACGTCCGTTTTTGCCTGGATGTTCATGTCGCTGTCCTGTGGTGCGTGGGCTTCAAGGCCGCGGCGCGGCGGCGCGCGCAAGCCGGTCGTTGATGGCTTCGCCGAGACCCGTGTTCGGGATCGGCATCACCGCGATGGTGGTCGCACCCGCATCGTCGAGCGCGCGCAGATGCGAGAACAAATTGGCCGCCGCCTCGGTAAGATCGCCGCGCGGCGACAGGTTGAGCGTCGCCTTGGCGCCCGCCGGCCCGTCGGGACCGAAGGCAAGCAGCGCCTCGTCGGCCGCCACGCTTACGGCATCACGACGGATGCCGGCGCGCGGCGCGTAGTGGGATTCGAGCATGCCCGGCGCGAGCGGCGCATCGCCGCCGTGGTGCGCCGCCTCCGGCCGGTCGGCGAGCGGCGCGCCGAGCACGGCCTCGATCGCCTCGCGCGGCGCGCCGCCGGGACGCAGCCATTGCGGCGCGGCGAGACAGGAGACGATGCTCGACTCGACGCCGACCGGCGTCACCCCGCCATCGAGGATCATGTCGATGCGGCCGTCGAGATCGCCGGACACATGCGCGGCACTGGTCGGCGAGACATGGCCGGAGCGGTTGGCGGACGGCGCGACGACGGGCCGGCCGAGCGCGGCAATGAGCGCGCGCGCGACCGGATGCGCCGGCACGCGGATCGCGACGCTGTCGAGGCCGGCGCAGGCAAGGTCGGACAGGCCGGCATCGGGACGCCGCGGCAACACGAGCGTCAGCGGACCCGGCCAGAACGCGGCCGCGAGCTTTTCCGCCGTCGGGTTGAAAAAGGCGAGTTTCCGCGCCGCCGCCACGTCGCTCACATGGGCGATTAACGGGTTGAATTGCGGCCGGCCCTTGGCGGCGTAGAGGCGGGCGACCGCCTCGCCGTTGCCGGCGTCGGCGCCGAGCCCGTAGACGGTTTCGGTCGGGAACGCGACCAGACCCCCGGCGGCGAGGGTCCGCGCGGCTGCCTCAATGGCCCCCGGACCGGCCCCCGGACCGGTGGCGGAGAGAATGGTTGTGCGACCTTCAAAGATCGCCGGACGGACTGCTTGCGGCTCCATAATCAGGCGGTTATAAGCCCGGCCACAGTCGGAGTGTAGCGCAGTCTGGTAGCGCACCTCGTTCGGGACGAGGGGGTCGCAGGTTCAAATCCTGCCACTCCGACCATGATTTCAGCGGCTGGCCACCCCGATGGCCGCTTTACGGTCGTCGCGACCGGTTTTGCGCCTGAAACACCCCAGTTTGACGTGTTCTGTCGCTTGGCCGCCGTCTTTCGGGTCCTATCCTGGTGCCCCTCGTCCTCGAAGGGCTCAATCATAGGAAAATTTTTCCCTGCTTTGGTTTTCTCTCGTCAATTGACGTTTGCTTGCCACTGAGCCGGGCTGCTCGCGTCGGACATGCCCAAAGGGTCGGTGAGCTTGCGGTTTCCCTCCACACGCTGGAGACGCCGTTCCGGCGGCTGTTTGCGGAAACCGCGATCTTTCCGAGCGATTGAGAGTTGCGTCCGGCAGGGCCGCGATCCCGAGCGGGATTCAAAATAGCGAAGGTCCGGCCCGTTGACGCACATCAATGCGACAAAGATGGTCTGAAGCAAAAATTATAAAATAACATTTGCCCTGCTTGCACGGTTCATCAGACCGCGGCCGATGTATCAGGAACGGTGCCCATGCTCGTGTTCAGTTCGGAGCAATCCGTGTGTTCCACCGTGGCGAAATCGGGGCCGCTGTTCGCGCCGCCCGGCAATTGTCCTCTCCCGAACTGCTCGGCTATTGAGTTGTATAAGCAGGAGTTGGAGCGACACAGCGCGACGGAATCCAGATTGCGGGAATCGCTTCTTCGTGAAAGCGCTTTGTTGCATCAAAAGGACGATTTGATTCAGCAGAAGGATATCCTTCATAAGGAGTCCGAGCATCGTTTTCTGAACGGACTCCAACTCATCATCAGTCTGCTCACGGTGCAGAGTCGGGAGGCGAATAATCCCGAGGTCGCGACACAATTGACCATCGCCGCGAACCGTATCGCAACGCTCTCGCGCATTCACCAGCATCTGCACACGCTGGATAAGCTTGAGAACGTGCCGTTCAAGCAGTTTCTCGAAAAGCTGTGCCGTGATCTTTCCGATATGACGTCCGGCGACGATCGGCCGCGATCGCTATGCGTTGAGGGAGCCGAAGTTTGCATTCCGCGCGCAGCGGCGATCCCGCTCGGGTTCATCGCCAGCGAGCTGATTACCAACTCTCTCAAGCATGCAAAGGGAAAGATCGCGATCAGTCTGCAGACGGCGCCCAATGGTGAGTGCTCGCTCGCGGTGTCCGACGATGGTGAGGGCCTGCCGGAGACATTCGACCCTGCAGCGACGCGCGGAATGGGGATGAAGATCATTACCGCTCTGGTGAGGCAGATTCACGGTAAGTTTCATTTCGGCATTGGAAATGGCGGACATGGCGCGCGATTTTCCGTCACGTTCAATCCACAGAATCATTCCTGATCATGATCATGCCAGTCGCGATTGAATTGATATGGCCAATCCGGCTGAGGCAGTCATGAGCCGCATTCATGCAGAATATCATCTCGTCAGCCGCATTGGATGGATGCGGGCGGCGGTGCTCGGCGCAAATGACGGCATCATCTCCACCGCGAGTTTGATTGTCGGCGTGGCCGCAGCCGCGACGAGTCAACATGAGGTTCTGATTGCCGGGGTTGCCGGATTGGTAGCCGGCGCCATGTCGATGGCAGCGGGTGAATATGTCTCCGTCAGTTCGCAATCCGACACGGAACGAGCCGATCTCGCCCGCGAACGCAAGGAACTAAGCGATAATCCCGCTTCCGAACTCAATGAGCTTGCCGAAATCTATAGCAATCGAGGTGTCGATCCGTCGCTGGCCCGTGAGGTCGCCCGTCAAATGATGGCCAAGGACGCACTGGGCACGCATGCCCGCGACGAACTGGGAATATCTGAAGTCACCGCCGCCCGTCCGGTGCAGGCCGCACTGACGTCGGCTGCGACGTTTTCGCTTGGCGCGGCCATGCCGTTGCTCATGGTGGTTGTGGCGCCGACCAACATGCTCGTCCCTGTCGTGGCGGGCGCGTCGCTTGCGTTTCTGGCGATACTCGGCGCGATCGGTGCGCGAGCAGGAGGCGCAAACGTTGTTCGCGCGACGGCCCGCGTGACGTTCTGGGGCGCGCTGGCGTTTGGGATCACGGCCGGCGTCGGCAAGCTGTTCGGGACTGTAATCTGATTGGCGCGAGCAGGAGTCGGACGCCCGCGATCTCAGACTTCCGCAAGCCGTTCCATTCGGCTGCGTTATCCGAAGGGGCTCGCCGCCTATGTCGCGCCCACCGACAAAGCAAAAAGCGGCGGCGCTGATATGGCCGCCGTTGCTATCAGCGCGGTTCGGACGCGATGGGCGCCCCTGCGTCATGCGGCGCTGATCGCCGGCAGCAGATCCATGCCCGCGGCGGTGGCGACGGCGCCGCTGCGCACAGGTCGGCGGCGCTCTGCAGATACGGATAGATGTACTGGTCGTCTTCGAGATAAGGCACCGTCTCGCGGATGCAGGCATGAACGGCCTGCAGTGGCGGGCTCGAGGCGAGCGGCCGGTGGAAGTCACAGCCCTGCGCGCGGTGATAAGCTCGATGCCGACGACGGCGGCGGCATTCTCGGCCATGCCGAGCAGCCGGCGCGCGCCGTGCGCGGCCATGGAAACATGATCTTCCTGTTTGGCGGAGGTGGGGATCGAGTCGACGCTCGGCGGGAACGCCTTCTGCCTGTTCTCCGAGACCAGCGCCGCGGCGTGACCTGCGGGATCATGAAGCCGGAGTTGAGGCCGGGCTTGGCGGTGAGGAACGCCGGCAGGCCCGACAATGGGGGATCGACCAGCATGGCGATGCGTCGCTCTGCGGAGACCGCGCAGGCGCTCCACGCGACGAAGAATGCCGCCTGTCTGGTGGTGCAGCGGCGCACCTGGCGCGGCGGGGAGATGATCACTCACGTCCGCACGATCTTCCAGGGCGCGCTCTACCGCCTCAACGCTCACTTCACGCCGACGAACGACTGACACCGAGCGGTGTTGCCCTGCATCGGCGCGGCTGCGCTGCCTAGTCGATCAGCACTTCGCCTTCGAGTTCGACCGGGATGTCGAATGGCAGTTCGGCAACACCCACGGCCGAGCGCGCGTGCTGGCCGCGCTCCTGTCCGAACACTTCGATCATCAGGTCCGAGAATCCGTTAATGACGCTCGGCATCTCGCGAAATCCGGGGGCGCAATTGACCATGCCGAATGCGCGAACCCAGGTGATGCGATCGAGGTCGCCGAGTTCGCGCTGCAGGCTGGCGAGCATCGCGAGGCCGGTGAGGCGGGCGGCACGGTAGGCTTCCTCCTTCGTGACTTCGCTGCCGACGCGGCCGAGCGGCTTGGCGAAACTGCCGTCCGGATTGGTCGGGCCATGCCCCGAAATGAGTGCGCGCTTGCCGCAAACGCGCACCCAGTCGAACGGCAGCACCACGCCCGGTGGAATGCGGGGAGGTTGCGGCAGAACAATTCCGAGTTGGTGCAGGCGGTCGGAGATACGCATTCCAGATGAACCCTGAGGAAAGAAGAGAATAGTTGTCTGGCGGCGTGTGCCGCCGCGCGAGAACGCACCCGCATTCCGTACAGGTTGCGGTGGCTTCACCTTACAATGTTGTGTGTGAATCGTCAGGACTTTGGGAACTTCCTTTGCGATTTCGCTCAATCTCGAACTAGTAGGATTAAGACCTGTTTTGGCTGTGTGCTGCACCTGCAGTTGTCGGCTTGGTAACGCTGCCTGTGTGAGGCTGCCGCCATGCAACGTTATTACTTCGAAATCAAAATCGACGGCGCTCTGATCGCCGATGACCGGGGCCGGGACTGCCACGATCTCGCGGACGCCCATGCCCATGCGGCGAAGATCGTCGCCGATTGCGTGCGGTTCTGTCCGCCGGAGCCGACGGGCGAACGGGGGCGCATCGCGGTTGTCGATGAAGCGGGGCGTCGTTTTCTGACCGTGCTTTTTCCGGCCGGTGATCGCCGAGCGGATCGTGCCAAAGGCCGGATCAGGAAGCGCATCAACCGGCGTGTCGAGGCCGGTTAGTTGAGACAGGCCGGTTGCCCGCCTGTCTCAACTTTTTCGCAATTTGATGACCGACAGTTTACCGCTGCGCTCCAGCCGCGCTTCTTTGACTTCGGCGGCCGAGGCGACGCCGTTCTGGCGCAGATCCTCGTTGAGGTCGTCGTCGGACATATGGGCGCCGCGCAGCGCCGCCTTGTCGATCGTCCCGTCGCGGATCAGCACCGTGTCGCGGCCCTTGGTGAGGAAACTGAGGAAGATCGATGAGCTTGTCACCCGCGAAATCAGCCAGTGCATCATGATCAGAACGAACGTCCCGGCCAGGGAGGAAACGAACGGCGCGGTGCCGGAAATGGCGCGGCTGGCGACAGAGCCGATGACAATCACCAGGATGGCATCGAACGCGGTGGCCTCGCCGAGGAAGCGCTTCTTGCCGACGCGCACATAGGCAATGAGGACCAGATAAACCACGGCGGCGCGGAGGCAGACCTGAGCCGTGGTCAGTTGCTCGGCGCGCGTCGCCGAGAGGCCGAGAAAAACGTCAAAGACGTTTGCGATGGCGTCCATGGTGAGGCGTCGATGGCAGTGGAGGTTGACCCGTCACGGCCAACGCCGGGCCGGAACCGTGGGTTCCTGTCGCGCGCTAGGGGACTACGCAATGCACCGCGGCGATGTCGGAATAGGGGATTTCAACCCAGTTTCCGTCCCTGGCGGTCGCCTGCACCGTCGTCTCGTAACAGACCAGATCGAGCTCGATCGTCACGCTGTCACCGTCGGTCTTGTCGATGGCGATGGCGCCGTGGACGCGCTGAGCCTGTTCCAGCGCATTCTGCAGTTTCTGGCGGATCGCGAGATTCATAGCGGCTTAACAGCCGTTGTCCCCATTCGTTCCCTGCGCCGCCCTCCCAGTCATGGGGACCGCCCCGGATGGGCCGGTGGCGCGGTTTAGCCGCAAACCCGGTTGTGTCCGGGCTGCCACGCCGCGTAACGTTGCCCTCGATCCGGCTGCAAAGGCCGGGCGATACAAACGCCGGACGTCAATCGGCGAACCACGGGGAAACGCTCATGACACGTTGGCTTGGTCTTTTTCTGTCTGTTGTTGCGGCGATGGCGGCAAGCGGAAGCGCCGGCGCCGCGGATTATCCGAACCGTCCGGTCCGCTTCATCGTCGGCTATCCGGCCGGCGGCGCGACCGACATTCTGGCGCGGCTGTTCGGCGATTATTATTCGCGCAAGACCGGACAGCAGTTCATCATCGAGAACCGGCCGGGTGCCGGCAACAATATCGGCACCGAGGCGGTGCTGCGCTCGCCCCCGGACGGTTACACGGTGCTGCTGGTCAATCCGGCGAACGGCATCAACGCCTCGCTGTATAAGAAACTCAACTTCAACTTCGTCAAAGAGGTCGAACCGATCGCCGGTTATATCCGCGTGCCGAACGTGATGGAGGTGCATCCGTCGGTACCGGCGAACACGGTGGCTGAGTTCATCGCTTACGCAAAAGCCAATCCCGGCAAGATCAACATGGCGTCGTCCGGCAACGGCACGTCGATCCATCTCTCCGGCGAACTGTTCATGCTGATGACCGGCGTGAAGATGACCCATGTGCCATATCGTGGCTCGGCGCCGGCGCTGACCGATCTTCTTGCGGGGCAGACGCAGGTGATGTTCGACAACCTGCCGCCCTCGGTGCCGCACATCAAGGCGGGCAAGCTGCGCGCACTCGGCGTCACCACTGCGGTACGTTCGGAAGCGTTCCCGGATGTGCCGCCGATCGGCGACACGGTGAAGGGGTACGAGGCGAGCGCGTGGTTCGGTATCGCCGGTCCGAAGGGGATGCCGAAAGAGGCGGTGAACCTGATCAACAAGCTTACCAACGAAGCGCTGAAGGACCCGGAGATCGTCGCCCGGCTGAAGCAGCTCGGCGGCATCAATTTGGCCGGCACGCCGGAAGACTTCGGCAAGGTGATCGCCGAGGAAACCGACAAGTGGGCCAAAGTGGTGAAAGCCGCCAATCTGTCGGTGGAGTAGTTTTTGCAAAGCTACGTGATGGCCGGGCATGGGACGTCGGCGGCGTTCTTCAAGCGCCTCTTGTCCTGGCCATCCACGTCTTTAGAACAGTCAGCAAGACGTGGATGCCCGGTATAAAGCCGGGCATGACGAGTTGAGATATCGACATGACCTCCCGTAAACGTCCCGAAGACCTGCGCAGCCATCGCTGGCTCGGCGTCAGCGATCTGCGCTCGTTCGGACACCGCTCGCGACTGCGTCAGTTCGGCTACGACGCCGACGACTGGTCCGGCAAGCCGGTGATCGGCATCATCAATACCTGGAGCGAAATCAACGCCTGCCACGCCCATCTGCGCGATCGCGCCGAAAGCGTGAAGCGCGGCGTGCTGCAGGCGGGTGGCTTTCCGGTGGAGATTCCGGCGATGTCGCTGTCGGAGCCGTTCGTGAAGCCGACGACCATGCTCTATCGCAACTTTTTGGCGATGGAGACGGAAGAGAGCCTGCGTTCGCTGCCGCTGGACGGCGCGGTGCTGCTCGGCGGTTGCGACAAGACCACGCCGGGTCTCGTGATGGGCGCGATCTCCATGGGCATTCCGGCGATCTATGTGCCGGCCGGCCCGGCGCTGCGCGGCAACTGGCGCGGTCAGACGCTTGGCTCCGGTTCCGATGCGTGGAAGTACTGGATGGAGAAGCAGGCCGGCAACATCACCGAACAGGAGTGGGGCGAGATCGAGGGCGGCGTGTCGCGCTCGTTCGGCACCTGCATGGTGATGGGGACGGCGGCGACGATGATGGCGATCGTCGAAGCGCTCGGCCTCGCCCTGCCGGGCGCGTCGTCGATTCCGGCTGCCGATTCCAGCCACCCGCGCATGGCGATGGTTGCTGGCCGGCGCATCGTCGAGATGGTGTGGGACGATCTCACGCCAGACAAGATTTTGACGCCGGCGGCCTTCGACAATGCCATCAAGGTGCATATGGCGCTCGGCGGCTCGACCAATGCGATCATCCATGTGATCGCCATGGCGCGGCGCGCCGGCATTCCACTCGACATGCAGCGGTTCGACGATCTGTCACGCGAGATTCCGGTGATCGCCAATATCCGCCCGTCAGGGAAATATCTGATGGAGGATTTCTACTATGCTGGCGGGTTGCGTGCACTGATGAAGGCGATGCGCGACAAGCTCGATCTCTCCTGCATGACGGTGACCGGCCGCGCGCTCGCCGACAGCTTCGAGGGCGTGGAGATTTACCAGCCGGACGTAATCCATCCGCTCTCCGATCCGATTTATGCGGAGGGCGCAACGGCGGTGCTCACCGGCAATCTCGCGCCGAACGGCTGCGTGATGAAGCCGTCAGCGGCGGAGCCGCGGCTGACGCAGCATCGCGGCAAGGTGATCGCGTTCGAGGATTACAACCACATGGTGCGCGAGGTCGACCGCGACGATCTCGACGTGACGGCGGACCACATTCTCGTGCTCAAGAACGCCGGACCGAAGGGCGGCCCCGGCATGCCGGAATGGGGCATGCTGCCGATCCCGAAGAAACTGGTGAAGCAGGGCGTGCGCGACATGCTGCGCATTTCCGACGCGCGCATGAGCGGCACCAGCTATGGCGCGTGCATCCTGCATGTGGCGCCGGAGAGCTATGTCGGCGGGCCGCTCGCTTTGGTGCAGACTGGCGACGAGATCGAGGTCGACGTCGCTCGCCGTCGCATCCATCTGCATGTTTCGGACGCGGAGCTGGTGCGCCGCCGGGCCGCGTGGACGCAGCCGCCGCCGCGCTATCTGCGCGGCTACGGGGCCATGTTCGCCGAGCATATCGGCCAGGCCGATGAAGGTTGCGACTTCGATTTCCTGAAAGCCGGCCCGGCAATTCCCGAGCCGGAGATTCATTGAGTTGAGCGGCTATTGCAATCTATCGCCGTCATCGCCGGGCTGGTCCCGGCGATGCCGGTGATCGAACAGCGTGCCCTTCCAAGCGGGATGGCCGGGACAAGCCCGGCCATGACGGACTCACGTCAGCTTGCGCACGCTCATCACCGTGAGCGAGCGCGTCGCGCCGGTCGGCGTCTCGAACTCGATCGACTGGTTCACCGACAGGCCGATCAGCGCCGCGCCGATCGGCGTCAGCACCGAAATCTTGCCTTCGTCGAGATCGGCCTCGTCGGGATAGACGAGGATGACCGACCGGGTCTTGCCGGTGTCGTCGTCGCGGTAGACGACCTGCGTGCCCATGGCGACGAGATTCGACGACGCGCCGTGCTCGTCGACCACAGTGGCGCGATCGACCTCGCGGGCGAGGAACTCGGCGGTGCGCGGAAACTTTTCCGACGCGGCATCGGCGAGACGGCGCAGCCGCTCGCTGTCGTCGGTGGTGAGAACGATATTTGGCAGATGGCTCATGTCAGCCTCCCATGATCGTGCGTGCTGCACGGAATGGTGAAGACGCAGCAGGGCTGCGTATGTGAATGTTTGAATTGTGAGGGTTTAGTTCAGCCCGGACGGGCTATCAAAAAAGCGCACGTCCGGGCTAGACGCCGGCGTGCAGGCGTCCCGCGCGAAAAAAGATCTGCTGTTGGTGCGACGGGCGGAACATGATCGGAAAGCTAGGCGCTCGCAGGAAAATGTCAATATGGCTCGAAGCGGCTCGAAATACGGCTAATCGAGCTTGAAACCCTTTTCGCGCACGAATGCGCCGAAATCGGCGCGCTGCGGGACGGCATATTGTCGCGCCTTGTCGTCGGACCAGCCATACTGCGCGCGCTCACCGAAATCGGCGATGGCGCGCTGCTTCGCATAAGGCAGAACGGTCTCGCGATAACGGTCGTAGGTTTCGATCGCAGCGGCGCTGCCGGTGTCGTCGAATGTGTTTTCATGCACCGTGACCGCGAGCGGCAGCCGCGGCGTGATCCGGTTCGGGAAATGCGGCCAGCCGACGCAAAGACCGGCGACGGGAATGACGCGCTCGGGCAAGGCGAGCAGCTTACTCACGGTCGCCGCATGGTCGCGGATCACGCTAATCGGGCAGCAGCCGAGGCCGACGGCCTCCGCCGCGCGGATGAAAGTCGCCAGCACGATGCCGGCATCGACCGACGCGTTGAAGAACTGATCGAGATGGTCGTTCGGGAACGGCGTGCTTTTCCGTTCGCTCAACTGCCTGAGCCGCCGCCCGTTGGCGAGTACGACGATGAACACCGGCGCCTCGCGCGTCCATGGCATGTCGGCGAGCAGCGGCGTGATCGCGTCGCGCAGCGGGCCGTCGCTGACGATCATCAGGTCTGCCTGCTGCAGGTCGCTTTTCGACGGCGCCGACAGTGCGCAGGCGCACAGCGCGCGCAACAGATCGGGCGCGATCGGGTCGGCGCGGAATTTGCGGTGCGAACAATGCCCGGCGATCCGGGCCAATTCATCGAGCCCTTGCCAGGCGGGGTCGGTGTGGAACGGCTCGTTGAAGCGCTGCTGCAACCGGCTGGCGACCGTGTCGTGGAGTGGCTTGTCCGACATCGTCTTCGCTCCGTGCAGGGCAGCCCGGCGTCAGGGGCGGCGGAATTGAACCGCTGGCGGCACTAGTTTAAGAGGCGCCGTTCAGCACCAGGCAGCGACCATGGCCGAGGATATTCCGTTTAACAAGAAACTCGATCTCGCCCCGGAAACGGTCGACGAGCCGGTGCCCGGCGTGCGCCGCGTGATGTGCGACAATCCCGGGCCGTTCACCTTCAAAGGGACGATGAGCTACATCGTCGGCCGCGGCAAGGTGGCGATCATCGACCCGGGCCCGGACGACGAACGCCACGTGAAGGCGCTGCTCGATGCCGTGCGCGGCGAGACGGTGACGCATATCGTCGTCACCCATACCCATCGCGATCATTCGCCGGCGGTGCCGGCGCTCAAGGCGGCGACCGGCGCCACCGTCTATGCGGAAGGACCGCACCGCGCCGCGCGGCCGCTGTTCATCGGCGAAATCAGCCCGCTCGATGCCTCGGGCGACCGGGATTTCAGGCCGGATGTCGCCGTCGCCGACGGCGACGTGATCGAGGGGGACGGCTGGGCGCTCGAATCCGTGGCGACGCCGGGGCACACCGCCAACCACATGGCGTTCGCGCTGAAGGATCGTGACATCCTGTTCGCCGGCGATCATGTGATGGGCTGGTCGACCTCGATCGTCGCGCCGCCGGACGGCGCCATGAGCGACTACATGGGCTCGCTGTCCAAGCTGTCGGAGCGGCCCGAGCAGCTTTATTTCCCCGGCCATGGCCCGGCGATTCCGGATGCGGTGCGGTTCGTCGCTTACTACCGCTTGCACCGCAGAGCGCGCGAGGATTCGATCCTGCACTGGCTGGCGAAGGGCGAGACCGACGTTCCGACCATCGCGCGCGCCAGTTATATCGGCATCGATCCGCGGCTGCTCAAAGCCGCCGGCCTGTCGGTGCTGGCGCATCTGGAGGATCTGGTGGCGCGCGGCATCGTCGTCACCGCCGACGGCAGTCCGCCGTCGGTTGACGCACGCTACCGTTTGCGCTGAACGGGTTTCTGCGGCGTCGCGTTCTTTTCGGCGGCGCGTTCAGCGTTGCGCTCGGCTTCGCGGTCGAGCCGGGCCTGCGCGGTTGAGCTTGCCTCGTCGATATCCTCAAGCAGCGCGCGCACGCGCGTCGCGTTCTCGCCGCCGAGATCGAGGAACGGATAGCGCGCGGCGGAGCGCGCATCGACGCGGGTCTCCTTGCCGCTGGCGCGCACACGGATCACCACATAATCGCGAAAGCCCATGACCGGCGAGCGCGCCACCGCTTCGACGATGCCGTCGCGGCGTCCGGCGACCGGCGCCCGCGCGTCGACCACGCGCCACTTGCGCTTGGTGACGACGTCGAGCGCGGCGTTGTAGACCACGGCAGGCGGTGAGGAGACCTGCAACGGCGCGAGATCGGGAAATGCCGTCTTCTGCGCCTGCGCCTTGGCGGCGGAAAAATCGTTGCTGCCGCGCTCGCGCAATCGCGCGATCACGTCGTAGCGCGGCGGATCGGCGGTGTCGGTGGTGACGTCCGGCACGCTCGGCTGCTTATAGTTGCGATAGGCGAGATAGGCCGGATAGGGCAGCAACGCGGCGGCAAGCACGATGCCGAGCAGCGCCGAGCCGAGGCCGTTCAAGCCCTGCCGCCAGATCGCGATCAGCGCGACGATGCCGAGCAGGATCGCGAATACGGCGAACACGAGCGCCGCGGCGAAGGTTGCAAGCGACGGACCGATCTCCAGCAGCTCGGAGCGGATCACCACCACGGACAATGCCGCGACGATCAGCGCGAACACGGCGATGCGCCGGGACCATAGCGCGGCGCCGGACTGCATCTGTTCGGAGAAACGCCGACGGGCCATCGGATTATCCGCACACTTTCTTCAGCGCAGCCCATTCCGCGGGATCGAGCAGCGGCGTGCCATTGCTCGCGCGGGCGCGCGCATTGATGACGGACACGCGCAGCCGCGTGTCGGGATGATCCATCAGGATCTTCATGCCCGGCTCGGTGGCGCCGCCGATCCGCGTCAGCAGCGTGCCGAGCGCGCGGGCGTTGCCGCCGATCTGGTTCATCAGATCGACGGCATAGGCGTCCGCCGCTGTCTCGACGTCCCGGGTGTAGGAGGATTGCAGCACGGTGCGCGCGGCGACCACCACGGCGCCGCCGCCGACGAAGTCGCCAAGCAGCATGCCGAACAGGAACGACAGGCCGGCGCCCTGCAGCACCGAGCGGGTGCCGTCGCGATGCGCGAGATGACCCATCTCGTGGGCGATGACGGCGGCGAGTTCGTCCGGATTGTCGGCTTTCGCGATCAGCCCCTGGAACACATAGACGGTGCCGCCCGGCAGCGCGATGGCGTTGGCTTCCTTGCGCCGCACGACCGAGGCCTTCACCGTGACCGGCAGTCCGGCATCCTGGTTGAGCCGCGCGATCAGTTTGGCAAAGACGGCGCGACCCGCGGCTTCACCGCGGCCGGTCCCGCATTCGAACGGCACACCGCTTGCGCTGGCGGTGTCGAGCATGGCGCGGGTCTGCATCTCGACGGCAGCGCCGAGCTTGCGCTCCAGCGACACCGGGATCACCGGCGCGAGCTTTTCCGCGATCACCGGCACGCCGAACCACGCGACGGCCACCAGCGACACCGTCGCCGCGAGCGTCCAGACGACGACATGGCCGCGCTGGCGTTTCGCCAGCTTGCCGGTGCGGTCGATGCTTTCCGCATAATCGTCGATAGCGGCAATCAGCGCCGGGTCGGCGACTTCGAGCCGCGCCGGCACCGGATTGTTCTTGCGCGCGAGCCGCATGATCCGGTCCGGCGTCGCCACGCTTTCCAACTCGTCATAGCGCCATTCGGCGAGAACGCGGCTTTGCGCATCGGTGACGCGCAGCATCTTGTCCGTCAGCTCCACCGCCACGTCGTGGCGGGCGCTGGTCTTGCCGTCATAGAACAGTCCGGCGCCGATGGTCATGGATCAAATTCCGCCGACATGCAGGGCATCCGCCAATCCTTCGCCGACCGGGGAGCCGGGCTCGCCCGCGGCCTCCACATGGTCGAGGCTGGCGAGGCCGGAGAGTTCAGTCGATTCGACCGTGAGACGCCACTGCGGCATCACCACGGCGCCGCGGTACAGGGTCGACAGGCCGAGCATGGCGATCACGTAGAAGCCGAGGCCGATCAGCGAGGCGGCGAACTCGCGCAGGATCGAGACGTCGCCATTGCCCAGCAGCGCGCCGTACAGCAAGACCAGCGGGATCGCGGCAAGGCCGAGCGCCAGCACGAACAGCAGCACCAGCCCGGCAAAGCGGAGATAAAGGCCGTACATCGGCACGGTGCGCAGATGCGAGCGCGCGGTGATGGGGCCAAGCCGCAGCCCTGACACCCACCAGCGGGTGCGGATCGCTTGGTAAGCCGGATAAAGCAGCAGGCCGAGCGTCAGCGTCGCCCCGGCCGACAGCAGCGCGAAGATGATCGCGCCGGCGAATTCCGGGTTGTCGTTGGCGATGCGCTCGAGGAAATCGTTGCTGCTTTCGGCAAAGGCACGGTCCAGCAGTTCGGGATCGAAGGTCTGGGCGAGCGCGGTGAGGCCGGCGGCAAGCGGCAGCGCCAGCACGATCCACAGCGGCAGGCCGCGCAGGAACAGCGAAAAGCCGTAGCCCTCAAAGCGGCCGGGCAGCGTCCCGTAGAAAGTGTGCCGGAGCTTGTACCGTTCCAGCCGCGATTCCTTCCACGGGAAGGCGAGGCCGAAGGTCAGCGCGGTGAGCCCCCACCAGAACGTGGCGCAGATGGCGTAGCGCACCGCCGAGCCTTCCTGATGGAAGCGCAACCCGCGATAGATCGTGCGCGAGGCGCGGTAGCGGCGCGCGCGGAACACGGCATACTGGCCGAGCACGAACAACAGGAAGAGACCGAGCGAACCGGACATCTCCCCGAGCGCGCCGACGTCGAGCGCGGCGAGAAAGAAGGCCGCATAGACCGGAACCAGCAGCGCTAGCGCGATCAGGAAGCCGGTCAGCAGTTCGGTCGCCGTTCCGGAATATTCGATGCTCTCGCCATCGACCTCGGTGCTCGACCACAGGAACCGGCGCACGTCGGTGGTCAGCCAGAACCGGTAGATGCCGAGCGTGACCATCAGCAGCACCGCGCCGCGGGTCAGCAGGCGCCAATAGGCGCGCGCGTCGCCGGTAAACCGGATCGGGAACGGCGAGGCCGCCGGCGCGGGAGGGCTGGTCATCCCGGCAGGGATAGTCGAGCGGCGGCGGGCAGGCAATGCCGGCCCGGACCGGAGTGTTGCGCGCTATTCCGCCGCCTGCACGGTCGGCAGGACATGGCCTTTGAACTGCTCGCGCAGCGCGGTTTTCTGGATCTTGCCGGTGGCGGTGTGGGGGATTTCCTTAACGAACACCACGTCGTCCGGCAGCCACCAGCGGGCGACCTTGTCGCGCATGAAGCCGAGCAGTTCCTCGCGGGTCGCGCGCTCGCCTTCCTTGAGCACGACGATCAGCAGCGGCCGCTCGTCCCATTTCGGGTGTGGCGCGCCGATCACCGCCGCTTCCGCGACCTTGGGATGGCCCACCGCGAGGTTCTCCAGCTCGATGGTGGAGATCCATTCACCGCCTGACTTGATCACGTCCTTGGCGCGGTCGGTGACGTGCATGTAGCCATGCGGGTCGATGGTGGCGACGTCTCCGGTGTCGAAGAAACCTTCGTCGTCGAGGATATCGCCGCCGTCGCCCTTGAAATATTCGCGCGCGACCGCAGGTCCGCGCACCTTGAGCCGGCCGAAGGTCTTGCCGTCCCACGGCAGCACGCGTCCGTTGTCGTCGGTGATCTTCATCTCGACGCCGAACGGCGGATGGCCTTGCGTCTGCTGCAGGTCGAGCCGCGCCGCGCCGGTGAGACCGGCATAGTCCGGCTTCATGGTGCACAGCGAGCCGAGCGGCGACATCTCGGTCATGCCCCACGCGTGGATGACTTCGACGCCGTAATTGTTCTCGAATTTCTCGGTCATCGCGCGCGGGCAGGCCGAGCCGCCGATCACCACCCGCTTGAGATAGGGCAGCTTCAGGTTGTTGGCTTCCATATGCTGCAGCAGCATCAGCCAGACGGTCGGCACCGCGGCGGTGAACGTCACCTTATAGGTGTCGAGCAGTTCGTAGATCGACGCGCCGTCCATCTTCGCACCGGGCAGCACGAAGGTTGCGCCGACCATCGGGGTCGAGAAGGCGAGCGACCAGCCGTTGGCGTGGAACAGCGGCACCACGGGCATGCAGATATCGGTCGCGCGCAGGCCCTTGGAATCCGGCAGCGCCGCCATGAAGGCGTGCAGCACGTTGGAGCGGTGCGAATAAAGGACGCCCTTGGGATGCCCGGTGGTGCCGGACGTGTAGCACATGCCGGCCGCGGTGTTCTCGTCGAACGACATCCACGTAAAATCGCCATCCACCTCGCCAATCCAGTCTTCATAGGCGACGGCGTTCTTCAGCGTGGTTTTCGGCATGTGCGCGCCGTCGGTGAAGACGATGTAGCGCTCGATGCTCGGCAGCTTGTCGGCGAGCTTTTCCAACAGCGGCACGAAGGTGAGATCGGTCATCATCACGCGATCCTCGGCGTGGTTGATGATCCAGATCTGCTGGTCGGGAAACAGCCGCGGATTGACGGTGTGATAAACGGCGCCGATGCCGGTGATGCCGTACCAGGCTTCGAGATGCCGCCACGTATTCCACGCCAGCGTCGCGACGCGATCGCCGTTGCGGATGCCGTCGCGCGCAAGACGTTGCGCGACTTTCAGCGCGCGGCGGCGGATCGTTGCGTAATCGGTGGTGTGGATCGGTCCCTCGACCGAGCGGCTGATCACCTTGCGTCCGCCGTGCTGGATCGCGGCATGATCGATGATGCGATGGATCAGCAGCGGCCAGTCTTGCATCAGACCCTGCATGGACCTCTCCCTGATGGTTCCGCCCCTTCGCCGTCTGTTTGCCCGCGGCTTATGCCGAGGTTAGCGCGCGGCGCGGCGCGCGCAACCGATGGTCGTTGTGCGCAGTCCCGGTTCCGCTCGCTTTCCCGGGACGAACACCTTAACCTGACCCGGTGACGTGGCGGATCGCGATAGTGCAGGGCCGGCCGATACGGCGTTTCCTGCTGGCCTTGGTCCTGATGCTGACATCGCCGGTTCTGGCGGTGGCGCAGGATGTCCCGCTGCCGCGCCAGCGTCCGAAGATCGTCGTGCCGATCGAGCCGCGTTCCCTCGCGGAAGCGGTCGCCGGGCTCGATTTCGACCCCGCGTCCGTCACCGCCCAGCCGACGCCATGCCTCGTCGATCTCGATGCGGTGGCGCTGATCGAACCGCTGCCGCGGCTGATCGGTCCCGGCCAGTGCGGCGGTCCCGACATGGTGCGGATGCGCACCATCTTCCTGCACGACAAGAGCCAGGTGACGATCAACCCGCCGCTGACGTTACGGTGCCGGATGGCCGGTACCTTCGCGCATTTCGTGCGTGACGAACTGACGACGATCCTGAAAGCAGGCGGCCGGACGCTGCGCAGCATCGACGGCACGGGCTCTTATGAATGCCGCGGCCGCAATCGCATTGTCGGCGCCAAGGTCAGCGAGCACGGCAAGGGCAATGCCATCGATATCCACTCGGTGAGCTTCACCGATGGCTCGGAGCTGTTTCCGACCGACCTGCTGGCGAACAAGGAATTGCGCGAAACGCTGAAAGCGGCGGCGTGCGAAAAATTCGCAACGGTGCTCGGCCCCGGCTCGGACGGCTATCACGAGGAGCATGTCCACATCGATCTCGCCGAGCGGCGCAACAACTACAAAATGTGCCAATGGAATGTGCTGACCGCGACGGCCTCCGGGGTCGTCACCGGCGTGGTGCCATTGCCGCGCCCGCGCCCGATGGAGGGCGAAGCCGCTGACGAGGCCGACGAGCGGCCGGACGAATAGGACGGCTTAACCAAGGCCACAGCCGCTAGCCGGGCAGGTCACGGTTTAGCCATGTCGGCGGGGTTTGCCCTGTCTCCCGACACCCTCCTTAGACGTCCCTTCAGGTTTGGCCGCTACAACAGCCCCATGGTTCTCACACGCGACACGATGGCGCCAAGCCCCGCGCCAAGCCCCGCGCAAGGCCCGGCACAAGGCAGAGGGTTGACCCGGCGGCGACTGCTGACGGCGGGTTTCGGCGTGGCCGGCATAACCGGCCTGATGGGCGCCGGCACCACGGCCTATGCCGCCAACGAGGCGGCCAACGACCTGGTCCTCACCCGTTATCGGCTCACCCCGCCCGGCTGGCCGGCTGGCCGGAAACTCTCCATCGGGGTCGTCGCCGACATCCATGCCGCCGGGCCGAATATGGCGCTGCCGCGGGTCGAGGAGATCGTTGCGCGGACCAATGCGCTCGGCTGCGACCTGATCCTGCTGCTTGGCGATTACGTCGCGCATCACCGCTTCATCACCGAGACGGTGCCGGACGCCGCCTGGGCGGCCGTGCTGGCCGAACTGAAAGCGCCACTCGGCGTCTATGCGATCTACGGCAACCACGACTGGTGGCACGGAATCGAGAGCGTGCGCGCAGCGCTCAAGCTCGCGCGCATTCCGGCGCTGGAGAACGACGCGCTGCTGCTCGGGCCGCCGGATGCGCGGTTCTGGCTCGCCGGGCTCGGCTGCACGATCGCGCACCGGATCGGTCGCGGACGGTTTCGCGGCGTCGACGATCTGCCGGGAACCATGGCGCTGGTCACCACCGACGATCCGGTGATCCTGATGGTGCACGAGCCGGATGCGTTCGTGCACATGCCGCGCCGCGTCAGCCTCACGCTTGCGGGCCACACCCATGGCGGACAGATCCGCGTGCCCGGCCTGTGGTCGCATTGGGTGCCGTCGGCCTATGGCCAGCGCTTCGCCTATGGACACATCGTCGAGAACGATCGTCACATGATCGTCTCGGGCGGGCTCGGCACCAGTGCCGTGCCGCTGCGGCTCGGTGTGCCGCCGGAAATCCTGCGGATCGATCTCGGCTGATGCGCCACATGAAAACGGCGCCGGATTGCTCCGGCGCCGTTCAGCCCCCTCGAAACGGGGAAATCAGTTCACCGGCATGCTGCCGAACAGCGCGACGCGCGAATTGCTCGGCGAGTCACCCTGCTTGGGCGCGAGGACCACGACCATCGTGCCGCTCTTGACCCGGTTGTAGAGGTCGATGACGTCCTCGTTGGTCATGCGGATGCAGCCCGACGAGATCGCTTCGCCGATATATTCCGGCTGGTTGGTGCCGTGGATGCGGTACAGCGTGTCGTGGTTGCCCTGATAGAGGTACATCGCGCGCGCGCCCATCGGATTGTGCGGGCCGGGGCCGACAAAGTTCGGCACGTCCATGCGCTTCTTGATGTCGGCGGTGGGCGTCCAGGTCGGCCATTCGGCCATGCGCTGGATCTTGGCGACGCCGGAGAAGGCGAGGGCTTCTTCGCCGACGGCCACGCCGTAGCGGATCGCCTTGCCGTTATCGAGCACGTAGTAGAGGTAGCGCGCGTCGCTATCGACAACGATCGTGCCCGGCGCTTCCTTGCGGTGGTAGGAAACGATGTGGCGCTTGAAGTTGTCGGGAATGTTGACCTTCTCGTAAGGCGCCTTCGCGAGCAGCGCCTTGTCACGCGGCTTCAGGTTCGCCTCAGACGACGGTTCCAGGGTAGACTGCATGCAGCCCCCCAGCATCAACCCAACGCCTACCAGGATGATACCGAGCCCACGTGCTTTCATTGTCATGTTCCTTTGGCAGCCGTTTGCGGGACCATGCCCGGATTCGGCCATCTCGCGGATGCAATTAACCTAAAAGAGCCCGCCACTACCACAACTCTTGCGCCATTTTGCCTCAGTCGGTGTGAATCTGTGGCAGGAATACCGCAGTTGCGAACCGCTCCAGATCCACCCCGCCAGCGGCGGTGTGACGTCTCGGCACGGAGCTTGGCGCGCAATCGGTTAACGGCCGGTTTACCATACCGCGCGATGACAGTGGCACCGGCGCTTCAGGCCGCCGGTGCGGCGCGAAAGTCACGATACTTCACGATTTGTCGCCCATTTCCGCCGCCTTTGGCGCAGAACGTCTTGGCGTCGGCTGGCTTCAATCGGACCGACGGGCGAAGGGACATCGCCAAAGGGAAAACGCATAGGAAAGGGGTCCAAAATGCCGGACCGTAATACCTCTAGTCGTTCTCACGACCGCGGCGGATCGCCGAGCCACAACCCGGCGGGGAGTTGGTCGGGGACCAGTCTGCACGACCACTACCGCGCCATCGGCATCTCTGCTGTCGCCGCGGCCGCGCGCTGGCCTGACCATGTGACCGAGACCAAGGCGAACCGGGACAGCCACCCGGACGAACTTCCGTTGCGCCTGCGCAACCTCGACTGAGTGGCGAGCCGTTCGGGGCGGGCTGATCGTCGACGCTCCCGCATCCGACGCCGCGCCGGCCGCCGCTGACGCGCCGTCCGTACGCCGGCCAAAAAGCGGTGTGGCCTGCCGCTATCCTGTCATTCGCTCTTGTCACATGACTGTGGCCGAGACACTTTAACCGACATCTCCTCTGGTGGCCGAGACCGTTCGCTGTCCGGCGATCGCCGATACGGATCGTTGAAAGGCGCGGATGCTGACGGCTTACGTCCTGAAAAACGGAATGCTGGAACGCCACCTCGTCGACATCGGCGACCGGATTCCCGACCCGGCCGTCTGGATCGACATCGTCTCGCCGACCCCCGGCGAGGACAAGATGGTGGAGAAGCATCTCGGCATCGCCGTCCCGACCCGCGAGGAGATGCAGGAGATCGAGGTCTCGAGCCGCCTCTATATCGAGAACGGCGCGCGTTACATGACCGCGACGCTGATGTGCCAGTCGGACACCGCGACGCCGAAGCATACGGCGGTGACGTTCATCCTCGCCGGCCAGCGGCTGGTGACGGTGCGCTACGACGAGCCGCGGCCGTTCACCATCGTCGATCACAAGCTCGGCCGCGCCTGCCAGCCAAACGTGTCGGGCGAGACTGTGCTCACCGATCTGCTCGATGCGGTGGTCGATCGCGCCGCTGACATTCTGGAACGAGCCGGCGCCGAGGTCGATCAGGTCTCGCACGCGATCTTCGAGCCGGAAGACGCCGCGAGCCCGAACATGTCGCAGAACGAAATCCTGCGCTCGCTCGGGCGCAAGGGCGATCTGGCATCGAAGGTGCGCGAAAGCCTCGTCTCGGTCGGCCGCGTGCTGATCTTCCTGCTCAACGAGGCCGAAGGCATGCGCTGGTCCAAGGATACGCGCACCCAGTTGAAGTCGATGCAGCGCGACGTCAGCGGCCTGACCGATCACGCGACCTATCTGACCAACAAGATCACATTCCAGCTCGACGCCATGCTCGGCATGGTGTCGATCCAGCAGAACGATATCATCAAGATCTTCTCGGTGGCGGCGGTGGTGTTCATGCCGCCGACCTTGATCGCGTCGATCTATGGCATGAACTTCAAACACATGCCGGAACTGGAATGGCTGCAGGGCTATCCGTTCGCCATCGGCCTGATGGTGCTCGCCGCCGTCGTCCCCGTAATCTATTTCAAATGGAAGAAGTGGCTGTAGCGATTGAGCGCTGCTGCAACTTTATCGCGAACCTCCTCGTATCGCTGCGCAATTTCTCAGCCGCGTGCGGTGACGCCCACGTGTGCGTCGAGTCATGTCCTTGATCCGACTCCGGAAATTTCGCCCAAAAAAACAGAATCTTTTTCGTAACGAATCAGCGACGGTACGTGCGGCGCCGACATGTCTGGCGTTCGGCCAAATGGGATCTGTCACGCCCGGTTCGTGAAGCATGGACAGGCTTCCCCCGGCGAGACGGGAAATGTCGCAATACAGGAGCCGTGCACCATGACTGATGAAACGCCCCCGTCTGCCCGTATCATTGTCGTCGCCAACGAGAAGGGCGGCTCGGGCAAATCGACCGTTGCGGTCAATCTCGCCATCGGCCTTCTCCGCGCCGGCAATTCGGTCGCGACTATCGATCTCGACACGCGGCAGCGCAGCCTGACGCATTTCATCGACAATCGCCTGATGTGGGCGCGCGAGACCAATCTCGATCTGCCGACGCCGACGCATCTGTGCTTCGACGAAGAGGGCGAATTCCAGTCCGGCAATGAAGTCGCTGGCCGCGAGGCCTTCGGCACGGCGGTCGAGACCTTCGCGTCCGATCACCGCTACGTCATCATCGATACTCCCGGCCACATGCATTATCTGGGCGCCATGGCCCATTCGCTCGCCGATACGCTGGTGACGCCGCTCAACGACAGCTTCGTCGATCTCGACGTGCTCGGCAGCGTCGATCCGAAGACCTTTGCCGTGACCGCGCCGGGGCCTTATGTCGACGTGGTCGAAGCGGGCCGCCGCACCCGCATCACCGGCGAACTGGACTGGATCGCGCTGCGCAACCGGCTCTCCACCACCAGGAACCGCAACAAGGAACTGGTCGGCACCGCGCTCGCCAATCTCGCCGACGTGCATGGCTTCCGCATCGTCGACGGGCTCGCCGAGCGGACCATCTTCCGCGAATTCTATCCGCGCGGTCTGACGGCGATGGACGAACTGACCAAGGCGACGCTCGGCGTGCGGCCGACCATGTCGCATCTCACCGCGGCGCTCGAAATGCAGAGCCTGCTGCGCGCGGTGATGCGGCTGCCGGTCAGCATCCCCGAGCGCGACGAAGAAACGAGCATCGAGGACGCGGTCGGCCAGCAGGTCGCCGCCGCCTGATTTTGGGGCGCTCGAACGCCAATGGGTAAAGCCCCGGTTCGCCGGGGCTTTTCTTTTCGGGAGAACCTTAGGTGCGTTCGCCCCGCGCGGGCTTGATCAGCCCGTTTTCGACGGCGATGGCGACCGCGTGAATGCGGTTGCGGCCGCCGAGCTTGCGGGTCGCCACCCGCAGGTGATGCTGCACCATGCTTTTGCTGAGAGACAGCGTCTGCGCGATTTCCTCGGCCGAGCGGCCGTTGGCGAACAGCGTGAGGGCCGTCAGCTCGGTCGCGTCAAGTTGTCTGGTCATTCAGGTGGTTCGTCCGGCCCGCCGATCGATGCTTATCATGCACGACGTTCACGGCAGAACTGCGAAATCCTGATGGTTGGTGTGCGGTGATTTTAGGAAATCACCGGCGGTGTGTTTTTAGACGTGCTGGCCGCCGTTGATGTGGATCTCGGCGCCGTTCACGTAAGACGATGTCTCGGTGCACAACACATAGATGATCTTCGCCACTTCGTCGGGCGTGCCGAGGCGATTCATGGGAATCTGCTCGGCCACGATCTTGTCGGTTCCCGGCGACAGGATCGCGGTGTCGATCTCGCCCGGCGCGATGGCGTTGACGCGCACGCCGAGTTTGCCGAAGTCCGCGGCCATTTCCCGGGTCAGGGAGGCGAGGGCGGCCTTCGAGGTCGCGTAGGCGGCGCCGGCGAAGGGGTGCACGCGCGAGCCGGCGATCGAAGTGACGTTCACCACCGAGCCTTTCGCCGCCTGCAGTTCATCGAGCAGGCCGCGCGCCAGCATGATCGGCGCGAAGAAGTTCACCTGGAACACATGGTGCCAGTCGTTCCGGTTGGTGGCGATGGCGCTCAGCCGGCTGCCGCCCTCACCCTTGGGGGAGATCGCCGCATTGTTGACCAGCGCGTCGAGCAGATGATCGGGCAGGCGGCTCTTGATCTCGGCGATCGCCGCGTCGGTCGACGCCGGATCGGCGAGGTCGACCTGGATATGGTCTTCCGGCCCCATCTCCCACGGGCAGTTTTCCGGAAAGCCGTGCCGCGAGCAGGTGATGACCCGCCAGCCGGCGGCGGAGAACCGCTTCACGGTGGCGTGGCCGATGCCACGGCTCGCGCCGGTGAGGAGGAGAACCCGGCGGCGCTGGTTGTCGAATGGGGTTGGCATGCGGGGGATGTTAGCTCACGGGTAAAGGCGCGTCTTGTCCCACCCGCCGGCGGCGGCGGGGGTGAAGACCACGCGGTCATGCAGGCGGAACGGGCGGTCCTGCCAGAATTCCATGCTGTGGGGGCGGATGCGGTAGCCTTGCCAGTGCGGCGGTCTCGGCACGGTGCCGATAGCATACTTGGCTGTGTAGATGGCGATCGCCTTCTCGAAGGCAAGGCGGCTCTCGAGCGGCTCCGACTGCTTGCTGGCCCAGGCGCCGATCTGCGCCGGCTTGGCGCGGGTGGCGAAATAAGCGTCGGATTCGGCTGGCGACACCACCTCGACCGGCCCGCGGATGCGGATCTGCCGGTTCAGCGACTTCCAATGGAACACCGCGGCGGCCTTGGGATGGGCCGCAAGCTCGCGGCCCTTCTGGCTGGTGGCGTGGGTGTAGAACACGAAACCGTCGGCATCGACGCCCTTGAGCAGCACCATCCGCACGTCGGGGAGGCCGTCGGTATCGACCGTGGCGAGCGCCATGGCGTTCGGGTCGCGCGGCTCGGACCGGCTCGCCTCCTCGAACCAGGCGTGAAACAGCGCCATCGGCTCATCGGCGGCGGTGAAATCACCACTCGTTAACCAGGCCGGGTGTTCTATCGAAGACGTGTCTGACATGACTTACCAACGGGATTCGCAGGCCGGGTTGGCCCGGCGCGGCGGTTATAAAGGAAGCGGACGGATGCGCCTATGGCTGCGCCGGCTGCCGCCGCTGATCGCCGCGGGGTTTCTCGGCCTCGCCTGCGCCGGCTGCAGCATGTCCTATCAGCTCGACAGCCTGTTCTCGAAATCCGGCAGTTCGGAAAAGGGCGACCCGGAGACCACCGGCTCGATCCCGAAGGCGGAGCAGATGCCGCCCGATGCCGATCTCGCCTATGCGCGCCGCGCGGCCGCCGAGGTGCTGCGGGGCGGACGCAAGGACATGAGCGTGGCGTGGGAAAATCCGGCGACCGGCGCCTATGGCACGGTGACGCCGCTCGGCACCGACTACCGCTCCGAGGGGCTGGTGTGCCGCGATTTCCTGGCGAGCCATGTCAAGGCCAGCAAGGAAGCGTGGATGCAGGGCGAGGCCTGCCGCAAGAACGGCGATCGCACGGCGGCCTGGGACATCCGCTCGCTGAAGCTCTGGCGGCGGAGCTGAGGCGATAAACGTTCGTATTTTGTGCCGCGGTGCGTTGCATCGGCGCGCCGGAGACCCCACATTTTGAGCACAATCGGTCCTTCAGCCGGGCGTACCATCGCGGTGCGGGTCCGGCGTGGATCAATGCGAGTTTCAAGACGGGAGACGACGTGAATGCGCGACCCCTATCAGGTTCTGGGGGTGTCCAAGGGTGCGAACGCGAGCGAGATCAAGAGCGCGTTCCGCAAGCTGGCCAAGAAGCTGCACCCTGATGCCAACAAGCAGGACAAGAACGCGGCGTCGCGCTTTGCCGAGCTGAATTCCGCTTACGAGATTCTCGGCGACGAGAAGAAGCGCAAGCAGTTCGACAACGGCGAGATCGATGCCGAGGGCAAGCCGCGCTTCCAGGGCTTCGAAGGCTTTGGCGGGCAGGGTGGCGGCGCTGGCGGATTCGATCCGCGCCACTTCCAGCAGGGCGGATTCAATCCGGGCGGTGCGGGCTTTGAGAGCTTCTCCTTCGGTCCCGAAGGTTTCCAGCGCCGCGCCGGCGGACGCGGAGCCGGCGGCGGCGCAGGCGGCTTCGAGGACATTTTGCGGGACATGTTCGGTGGCCGTGCGCAACGCGCGCAGGCGGGGCCGGACTTCGCCGAACCGGACGTCGGCGCGAGCGCGGACATCAAGGCGGCGCTGACGATCACGCTTGAGGAAGCGGCGAACGGTGCGACCGAGCGCGTGCGCCTGCCGAGCGGCAAGGATGTCGAGGTCAAGATTCCCGCCGGGCTGACCAGCGGCCAGACCATTCGGCTGAAAGGTCAGGGGCAGAAGGGTCCGTGGGGCGCGGGCGATCTCTTGATCGAGGTGACGGTCGCGCCGCATGCGCAGTTCACCGTCGAAGGGCAGAACCTGCGCATCACTGTGCCGATCACGCTCGATGAAGCGGTGCTCGGCGGCAAGGTGCGCGTGCCGACGCTCACCGGCGCGGTGGAATTGTCGATCCCGGCGAATACCAGTTCGGGTCGCACGTTCCGTTTGCGCGGCAAGGGCCTGAAGACGAAAGCCGGCACCGGCGATCTGCTCGCCGCCGTCAGCATCGTGTTGCCGGACGCGGCCGATCCGGCGCTGCAGGATTTGATGACCAAGTGGCGCGCTGAAAAGCCGTATGATCCGCGCAAGGAAACGGCGTAGTTCGATCGCGCATGACGTGATGCGCCTTTCTCTCTAAGCCTCATGGCGAGGAGGCTCGCCGAAGCGCGTCGCGCGAAGGCGGGCCGTCTCGAACCAAAGCGATCCGTCAGGATCGCGACAGCAACCATGAGGCGGGCGCGATGCTGGGCCGCCGCATCCTTCGAGACGCGATGCTGCGCATCGCTCCTCAGGATGAGGCGGAGGGAGAGACGCGATTCTCTCTCCGCGTCATGCCCGTATTCATTGCGGGTATCCACGTCCTGCTTTCTTTCGTCGCGCCAAGGACGTGGATGCGCGGAACACGTCCGCGCATGACGTGGCGAGAGTCGTGGCCCTCTCGGAGCCTCATGGTGAGGGCGATGCGTCAGCATTGCGTCTCGAACCCGAAAGCGACCCGCCAGGATCGCGTCGGCAAATGACGCGAGCGCGATACTAGGGCCGCCGCATCCTTCGAGACGCATCGCTGCGCGATGCTCCTCAGGATGAGGCGGAGTGAGAGTTAGGCTCGGCTCTCTCCCGTCATGGCTGGGCATGGCCCGTCGAAGACGGGCGTAAACGCCCTGATGTCCCGGCCATCTCGCTTAGGCCGGCACGGTGCCCGCTTGCCGGGATCACCGGGACATAGGCGTTCGTAAGGACGCCGTTCTTAGAACAGCTATGCCGGTGATGACGTGGTGAGAAAGTCGTCGCTCTCTCTCGCAGCCGCATGGTGAGGGCATCGCGTCAGCGATGCGTCTCGAACCAGAAGCAATCCGCAGGATTGCGTCAAAAGAATATGGGCGAGAGTGATGCTGTGGCCGCCTCATCCTTCGAGACGCGATGCTGCGCATCGCTCCTCAGGATGAGGCGGAGAGACAGACGCGATCCTCTCTCCACGTCATGCGCGGGCATGGCCCGTCGAAGACGGGCGTAAACGCCCTGATGTCCCGCGCATCCCGCTTAGACTGTCACCGTGCTCACCTGATCGAGATGGCCGGGACATAGGCGTTCGTAAGGACGCCGTTCTTCGAACGGCTATGCCCGGCCATGACGTCGTGAGATTTGTGCGATCATTGTTCCCGATGCGATTGTCAGACAGCCGATGACGAACAGGCATGCGTCATCGCCCGTATTGTTTGGCCGGCGCCGGGTGCGCCCGTA